>DCHH01000004.1:17276-21172 GCA_002315625.1 Bacteroidales bacterium UBA1757 | reverse complement strand
ATCATGGTGGCAATCAGGTTGTT
Organism: Bacteroidales bacterium UBA1757; assembly: GCA_002315625.1. GTDB lineage: Bacteria > Bacteroidota > Bacteroidia > Bacteroidales > UBA1402 > UBA1757. The sequence goes on along the minus strand of DCHH01000004.1, from coordinate 21,149 downwards.
GTCGCGTGGGTTGAGGTTGTAGAGAATGGTCTTGGCCAGCTGGTTGCTCTTATCGAGGCTGTTGAGGAACTTGCTCATGTTCTTGGCAACGGTGAAATCGCCTATGGAGTCGAAGCCGGTGTCCGGTCCGAGGTTTGCGAACAGACGGCTGTTGTTGTCGCGGATTGCTCCGTAATGGAACTGCTGGGTCCAGCCGCTCTTGGCGTCCATGATTGCAAACTCGTACATCATAGCGCTCTTGTATTTCAGGATTTCCTCCTTGGTCAGTTCCTTGCCGCCATACACCTTATAAAAGATAGCCTCGATTTCGGCCTTGGTGTAGTCTTCGGCATAGAACTCCTCAATTCCGTGGTCGCTCAGACGGCATCCGACCGACTCGAAGAAGTCGTGACGTTTCTGAAGGGCAGTGAGGACATCGTCGAACTTGCTGATTGTGACACCAGAAACGGCGCTCAGCTTTTCAATATAGGCGCGGAAATTGGCGGGAACTTCGACTGCCATGGCCTTGTCGGGACGCCAGGTGGGGAGCACCTTGATTTCGAACCCTTCGTTCTTAAGCTGGATGTGGTACTCAAGGCTGTCAACAGGGTCGTCAGTGGTGCAGACGGTCTCCACTTTGTATTTGCGCATCAGGTTGCGGGCACTGTATTCGGGAGTGCGAAGCTTGGCGGTGCATTCGTCGAAGATTTCGCGGGCTGTTTCGGGCTTGAGGATTTTCTCCACGCCGAAGCAGGTCTTAAGTTCCAGATGGGTCCAATGGTAGAGCGGGTTACGCATGGTGTAGGGAACCGTTTCGGCCCACTTTTCGAATTTCTCCCAGTCGGTGGTGTCCTTGCCGGTGCAGAAGCGCTCGTCAACGCCGTTGGTACGCATGGCGCGCCATTTATAGTGGTCACCCTCAAGCCAGATCTGGCCTAGATTGTCGAACTTGCGGTCCTTTGCAATGAACTCGGGGTTCAGATGACAGTGATAGTCGATGATTGGGAGATTCTTCGCATGGTTGTGGAACAGGTCCTGAGATACTTCATTGTCTAACATGAAGTTATCATCCATAAAAGCTTTCATGAACTGTGTATTTGTTAGGGGTTGAACGATTTATTTCAATTTCAACGCCAAATATACGACAATTCGTTCAAAATACAACCGAAAAGCCGATGAAAATCAGTCGAAACGGATTGCTTTGACGGGACGGATGCGGCTGATTATGGCGGTCGGGAAGAGCATCATCAGAAGAGACGATGCCATGGAACCGATATTTACGGCTACGATTGCCGCCAGGTTCCACTCAATCGGAACCGAATCCACGTAATAGACAGCAGAGTCCAGCGGGATTACGTGGAAGAAATACTGTATGGCGCAGAGCCCCAGTCCGATGAGGTTGCCCCAGGCCATTCCCTTGCCAATCAGCATGGAGGCAAGGTGAAGGAAGATTTTGCGGACAGGACCGTTGGCGGCACCCATCGCCTTGAGCATACCAATCAGTTCGGTTCGCTCGAGAATAAGAATTAGCAGGCCGGAAATCATGTTGAAGCCCGATACGAAGGCCATCAGAACGAGAATCAGCCAGACGTTCGTGTCGAGGAGTCCCAGCCACCCGAAGAGGTCGGGATTCAAGTCATAGACAGACTGAGTGTTATATGCAATCCCCTGTAAATTACCGATTTTCAGCAATCGTCCATATATTGCGGCATCGGTTTCCCGCACCAGCCGGACATCTTCGACAAAGACCTCAAGACCGCCGGCCTGGTCGGGTCTCCATCCGTTGAGGCGGCACAGCTGACGGTCATCGACCAGCACGAACATTTCGTCGTACTCCGAGAAATGGGTGTTGAAAATCCCGCAGACTGTCCATTTCCGGGCGGTAATCTGGTCGCTCCTTATAAAGTAGGATATGAATGTGTCGCCGACATCGGTCAGCAGACGGTCTGACATCGTCTCTGAAATCAGAATCCGGGTTGAAGCAGTGTCGCCGCTGAAGTCAGGCAGAGTGCCACGGACCATCTTCGTCTGCAGGAAATCCCAGTCGAAATCGGAGGATACCCCCTTGAATACGACTGCCTGGACATTGTCGCCGGTCTTGATTACACCCGGCTTTGTGGAAAAACGCTGGACATGGCGGACGTTCGGCATTGAAAGCAGCACATCGGGGAGAGAGTCGGGAAACTCCATCGGGGACATCTCGTAGGAGAAGTTGGAATTATAGCTCGTCACCTGGATGTGGGAGCTCAGCCCGATTATGTTGCGCTCGACCTGATGCTTGAACCCCAGGACGATGGCCACGGACAAAAGCATCACCGCCAGACCTGTGGCAATGCCTATGATGGCAATGCGCACGGCCGGGCGGGAAACTTGCTTCGCCTGCATTGTCTCGGCAAACAGGCGGCGTGCTATGTAGCGTTCGTATGACACTATCTCACGCGCTCAACGTAAGAGCCGTCGCGGGTGTCAACCTTAATCTTTTCACCTACGTTGATGAACAGAGGAACGCGAACCTGTGCGCCAGTCTCGACGGTGGCAGGCTTCAGGGTGTTGGTGGCGGTATCACCCTTCAGACCGGGTTCGGTATAGGTGACCTCGAGAATGACATGGACGGGTACATCGACATAGAGAACCGTCTCGCTTGCAGCATGAACCACAACTTCGCACTGGTCTCCGTCCTTGAGGAAATCGACGCCGTTAATCTGCTCCTTGGCTATGGTAATCTGCTCGTAGGTTTCAACGTGCATGAAGTTGTAACCCATATCGTCCTTGTAGAGGAACTGGTAGGGACGACGCTCAATGCGAACCTCGTCAACCTTCACGCCAGAGTTGAAAGTCTTGTCAAGAATACGGCCGGTCTGTACGTTTTTCAGTTTCGTACGGACGAAAGCAGCTCCTTTTCCGGGTTTGACATGAAGAAATTCGACAATGAAGTAATAGGCACCTTCCAATTCGATGCACATTCCGTTCTTAAAATCAGCAGTTGTTGCCATAAATAGAAATTATATAAAGATGTAATAAATTGTATTTCAGATAATTAAATCAACAATGCGTAAAGTGTGTATGTTTTTGCAAATATCGGTCAAATCTTTCAGACATCCAAATTTTTGCGGCCGCATAAAAAAATACTGTACAAAACTTGTCGGATAAAAAATTATGAGTACCTTTGCCGCCCGAAAAGAAGACTCGAAAACAAACAAATAATACAGATATGAAAAGAACATTCCAACCCTCGAACAGAAAAAGAGTCAACAAACACGGTTTCCGCGCCAGAATGGCTACAGCTAACGGCCGCCGCGTTTTGGCCAGCCGCCGCGCTCACGGAAGAAAGAAATTGACAGTTTCAGACGAAGAACGCATCAAGGGCTGATAAGTCTCTTCCAAAAACAAGACAAGAAGCAAGGACACACAAAGTCTTTGCTTCTTTTTTTTCGGTTGTATTCCCGGGAAAATAAAGTAACTTTGCGGCAAAATGGCGCTGTATGCCGCGAAACGTATTTTGTCTATGAAACCGGTAAAAAAGATTCTGCTCAATCTCGTTATTTTGGTTGCTGTCTGCATAGTCCTGCTCCTGATTCTTCAGGGGTGGCTTGGACGATACACCCGCCACAATGATGCAATCCGTGTCCCAGTAGTAACAGGAATGACTGTGGCCCAGGCTAATGAGGCCCTTACCGGGGCTGGACTGAGGTTCGAACTTATCGATTCGATTTACCAGAAAGGAACGGTGCCGGGAACAATCCTGGAGCAGAAACCAGCCGGACAGGCCAAGGTGAAGCCTGGCCGTATCGTGTTCCTGGTCGTAAGTGCCGAAGAAAATGTGGCAGTTCCTGTGCCATACGTGATAGATTATTCCCAGCGTCAGGCTGTGGCCACCCTGGAAGGTGTCGGGTT
>DCHH01000004.1:0-17168 GCA_002315625.1 Bacteroidales bacterium UBA1757 | reverse complement strand
CCCAAGGGTTCGACACTTTCGCTTGTGGTGGGACAGGGAAAGACCGACGAGGTGGTCATTATTCCCGACCTTGGCGGACTTCCGCTTGACTCTGCCGTCCTGACGGCCCATAATAATAATGTGAACATCGGCGAAATCACATACGAGGTTGAGCCCGCAAACGAGAAGGAGGCTGCTCTTTACCGTGTGCAGTCACAGGAACCGCTTCCGGGCAGCGAACATTCAATAGGTCAGCACATCCGCATCTGGATGGGCCTTCCCGCAAAGGAGCAATGACACGCCTTTCTGAAATCGATGAAAGGGATTTTCTCGAAGACGAGAATGATTTTCCCGACGTAAAGGCCGACTCTCTGGATGATTCCATGGAGGATGGAGAGGAGGGTAAGCTGTATGAACAGTATCATATCGTTGCCGACAAGGGGCAGACCCTGCTCCGTATCGACAAATTCCTCACGTCGCATATAGCGGGAATCTCCCGTAATCGCATTCAGGATGCCGCCGACGAGGGACTTATCCTGGTGGCAGGGAAGCCTGTCAAGTCAAACTACCGGGTAAAGCCGCTCGATGTAATCAGTGTCATGGTGCCCTACAAGCCGCTGGACACTGAGGTCGTGCCGGAGGACATTCCGCTTGACATAATTTACGAGGATTCCGACCTGCTGATGGTCAACAAGCCGGCCGGAATGGTTGTCCACCCGGGGCACGGCAATTTCTCGGGAACACTGGTCAATGCCCTTGTCTGGCATTTCCGCGACAATCCGCAGTTCCCCGCTGACGATCCGCGTCCTGGGCTTGTCCACCGTATAGACAAGGATACCTCGGGGTTGCTGGTAGTGGCAAAGAATCCGAGGGCAAAGACCCATCTTGCCGCCCAGTTCTTCAACAAGACCTCGCAGAGAGCCTATCAGGCCCTTGTATGGGGCAATTTCGAGGAGGACAGCGGCCGGATTGACATCCCCATCGGCCGCAGCCGCAACGACCGTCTCCAGATGACAGTCTATCCCGAAGGGGGCGAAGGGAGCAAGAGCGCCGTCACAAACTGGCGGGTGCTTGAACGGTTCGGCTATGTCACGCTTGTCGAGTGCCGACTTGAGACCGGACGGACCCACCAGATACGTGTCCACATGAAATATATCGGGCATCCGCTTTTCAATGATGCACGCTACGGCGGCAACGAAATCCTGAAGGGTACCCGTTTTGCCAAATATAAACAGTTTATAGACAATTGCTTCGAAGTCTGTCCCCGTCAGGCGCTCCATGCCAAGACACTGGGGTTCACTCACCCCACCACCGGCAAGGAGTTGTTTTTCGACAGTGAGTTGCCGCAGGATATGCAGCAGCTTCTTGAAAAGTGGAGAAAATACATCTCGGCCCGCCCGGACACAGAAGAATAAAAAAGGTTCATTATGAAGAAAATCGTCATTGTAGCAGGAGGAGACTCCTCGGAGTATGAGGTTTCGCTCAGAAGTGCAGCCGGACTGTACGGATTCATTGACAAAAGCAAATACCAGCCATACGTGGCCGTACTTCACGGCGATGACTGGCATGTATGCCCTGAGTGGCCAGAAAGCAAGTCTGTGGCAAAAATCGACCGCAACGACTTCAGTTTTACATGGAACGGGGAAAAGACCACGTTCGACATGGCCTGGATAACCATTCACGGCACACCCGGCGAAAATGGCCGCTTGCAGGGATATTTCGAGCTTATCGGACTCCCTTTCAGCTGCTGTGACACGCTGGCGGCAGCCCTGACATTCGACAAATACACCTGTAACCACTACCTAAATTCGTTCGGCATCCCGACTGCCAAGTCCGTCCTTCTCAGATGCGGACAATGGACACCTGAAAGAGAGAAGGAACATCTTGACAACATACTGAATACCTGTGGGTTGCCTTGCTTTGTCAAGTCTAATGTCGGCGGAAGCAGCTTTGGGACAACCAAGGTCAAGGAGGCTTCAAAGCTTAAAGAGGCCATCGACGTGGCTTTCCGGGAGGGGCCGTCGGTAATTATCGAGTCGTTCCTGGATGGTACGGAGGTTACCAGCGGCTGCTACAAGACTGCTGAAAAGTGCGTCTGCCTGCCTCTGACGGAGGTTGTGAGCAAGCGGGAATTTTTCGATTACGATGCCAAGTACAATGGGGCTGTCGAGGAGATTACCCCGGCCCGTCTGCCCGACAGTGTCCGTGACCGTATTCAGGCCACTACGTCACGCATTTATGACCTGATTAACGGCTGCAAGGGGATTATCAGGGCAGACTATATTATCTGCAAGGACGATATTTACCTTTTGGAGGTTAACACTACTCCGGGGATGACGGCTACAAGCTTTATCCCTCAGGAGGTCAGGGCAAACGGACAGACCATGGCCGAAGTCATGGACGACATCATCGCCGATATTCTTCGATAATGGGCGAGTACAGACCATTTCCGACAGATGATGCCTATAAGGGAGATTTCCCGGGTATCAGGAGCTGCTCCCGCGAGGAGTTTGCTGAGGTGCTGAATAGGCTTCTCAGCGATGAGGGCGCACAGGCGGCAGCCAAAGCCATAGACCCAAGCGGACAGCTACTCCAGCTAGCCTCATCTTTCGAAATTCTCGACGATTTCCAGCAGGCAATAATTCTTGACCGGATTGTCCCCACTCTGTTCTCAAAAGGGATAAGCAGTGTTGAAACTGTAGGTTATGAGAATATTGACCCTTCCCAAGGGTGCATTTTCATCTCCAACCACCGCGACATAATAATGGACAGCACACTGCTCCAGAGCGAGATGTACCGTCTTTTCCACAAGCCCACAGAATCGGCAATAGGAGACAACCTGACAAAGACTCAGTGGATACACCTCATGACAAAACTGTGCAAGTGTTTCACAGTCCGTCGTGGTCTCTCTTCCCCCAAGGAACTCTACGAAGCCTCCCTTGAAATGAGCAGTTATATCCATCGGGCCGTAACGGAAGGGGGTGAGTTCATCTGGCTGGCGCAGCGTGAAGGGCGGGCCAAGGATTCGGACGACTGTACCCAGCCTGGAATACTTAAAATGCTGAATCTTAGCGGTAAAAGCGATTTGAGCGAGCATCTTTCCTCCCTGCACCTGACCCCTCTATGCCTCAATTACGAGTATGACCCGTGCGATGCCTTGAAAGCCCGTGAACTGCTACTTAAAAAACTTCACGGAACCTATCAGAAACAGCCGGGAGAGGATGTCACAAGCATGAAGACGGGAATCCTCGGCAAGAAAGGGCGGGTCGTAATCTCAGTTGGAAAACCGCTGGATGACTTTATCTCCAAGATGGACGGCTCATTGCCCATGAATGTCAGGATTCGCCAAATCGTAACCCGTACAGATAACGAAATCCACGGGAACTATCACTTGTCAAAGAACCAGCTGGTTGCAGCCAGTCTGCTGCAAAGTCTTGATGATAAACAATTTACTGGATTTCAAACCCTTCCCGATGAGGCTTTCATGGGTGGGTTTACCTCAGAGGAGCAAGCATCCTTTGAAACCTATATGGAGGGACAGTTGTCAACCGTATCGGATGGATTCTCAAAGGATGAACGCCATCTGCTCAAGCTCCTGTTCCTGCTAATATACGCCAATCCGGTCCGTAATCACTGGGCTGCTAAACAAACAATAGAATCATGAACATCCGCGTTATCAGAACTGCTTTTCTCTGCTCGGCCATGGCCTGTCTGTTGCTCAACTGTTCGCAGGTCATTGAGGACAATGAACATGTGAAGGAACTTTGCGTTGCAGTTTCTCAGGACGAACTTCTGCTTGACGACGGAAATACACTCAAGCCCACAAACACATCGGGAATAGCAATAAAAAGCGGAGGGCGCTATCAGGTTCTTTACACTTTGGCAAGCGGCCAGAAGCGCGACAAGACTGTTTTCTCGGGCGATATTCTTGACCTGTTTCCCATCTCCATTGTCCCATTCGATTCCGACACGACCAACCTGGTGGAGCGGATGTATGACCCTGTCAATCTGGACCAGATATGGACGGGCGGGGGATTCCTGAACGCCACAATCTCGAGTCACATGCCTACTGTCGGTGACAGCCTCCATTACCAGCTGGAGGCCGTTCAGGGCAGTACTGTCTGCATTGACCTTGCCTATTTGGGAAAAGAAAAGGCGGCCGTATCACCGACCACCTTTTCGTGCAGGATTTCTGAAATAACTAAGCTGCTTAACGTTAATACCCTTATTGTCAAGGTGCTGGAAAACCAAAACGGAAACGCTTCCGTCAAGAGCTATTCTTTCGATTTACGAAAGTAGCGCCAGAGTGTCGGAAGCAATCATAAGTTCCTCATCGGTCGGGACAACCATGACAGTGATTTTCGAGTCGGGAGTTGAGATGATGGCCTCGTCGCCGTGGATGGTCTCGTTCTTTGCCTCGTCAAACTTCAGGCCGAGATAGTCCAGACCTTCACAGATTGCCTTGCGGTTGGGTGACTGGTTCTCGCCGACACCACCTGTGAATACGAGAATGTCAAAACCGTTCAATGCGGCTGCGTATGCACCTATGTACTTCTTAATACGGTAGTTATAGACATCGAATGTCATCTTTGCACGGGCATCGGTATCCTTTGCGGCCGTGAGGTCGCGCATGTCGGAAATGCCCGACAGACCCACCATACCGCTCTTCTTGTTCAGAACATTGCTGATTTCCTTCGTTCCGAGGTGCTCCTTGTCCATAAGGTAGGTAACAGCACCGGCATCGATGTCGCCAGAGCGTGTTCCCATGACCAGACCCTCAAGCGGAGTGAGTCCCATAGTGGTATCAATGCACTGACCATCCTTGATGGCGGCAATGGAACCGCCGTTGCCGATATGGGCCGTGATGATGCGCTGCTTGGTGTAATCCACGCCGAGAATGTCGCATGCACGTTTCGAGACATAGCGATGGCTGGTTCCGTGGAAGCCGTAACGGCGTACCCCGTACTTCTCATAGTACTCGTAGGGGATTGCATACATGAATGCCTTGGAGGGCATTGTCTGGTGGAAAGCAGTATCGAAGACCGCAACCTGCGGCATCTTGGGAGCCACTTTGCTGACGGCGTTGATACCCAGAAGGTTGGCAGGGTTGTGAAGCGGAGCCAGGTCGGAGCATTCGACAATCTGAGCGATGACCTTCTCGTCAATCAGAACGCTCTTGTTGAACTTCTCACCGCCGTGCACTACTCTGTGACCGACTGCGTCAATATCTGATATTGAGCTGATTACAGCATACTGCCCCTTGGTGAGCAGGTTGAAGATGAACTCGATGCCACGGGTATGTTCGGGGAAATTCTCCTCAATTGTTACCTTTTCTCCGTCAGGCAGTTTGATTTTGATAAAAGAGTCCTTGAGACCTATTTTTTCGATGCCGCCCTGAGCCATTACACTCTGGGATGACATGTCGAACAACTTGTACTTGATTGATGAGCTTCCGCAATTTAAAACCAGTATCTTCATTTCTTCAGTCCTATTGCTTGGTTAGAGGTAATGATAATCATTTTATAGACGTCATCGACAGAGCAGCCGCGTGAAAGGTCGTTGACAGGAGCGGCAATGCCTTGGAGGATGGGGCCGATGGCTTCAGCACCGCCAAGCCTCTGCACCAGCTTGTAGCCGATGTTGCCGGCCTCAAGGGTCGGGAATACCAGCACGGTGGCGTGTCCGGCGACCTGGCTTCCCGGGGCCTTGGCCTTTGCGACAGACTCCACCAGGGCGGCATCGGTCTGAAGTTCTCCGTCGATGTGAAGGTCGGGAGCCATCTCCTTGGCCAGACGGGTGGCCTCAACCACCTTGTCAACCATTTCGTGCTTGGCACTTCCCTTGGTCGAGAAGCTGAGCATGGCTACGTCGGGTTCGAAACCGCCGAGTACGCGGGCTGTAGAGGCTGTGGCAACTGCAATCTGAGCCAGCTCAGGAGCGGTAGGATTAGGGGTGACGGCACAGTCGGCGAAGACCATAAGACCGTCGTGACCATAGTTGCGGTCCTGAATGAACATAAGGAAAGCACCCGATACCACCGAGATTCCGGGCTGGGTCTTGATAAGCTGAAGGGCGGGGCGCAGCACATTGCCTGTCGAGTTCTTGGCACCGGCCACTTCACCGTCGGCATCACCGGCCTTAATCATCAGGCAGGCCAGATAGAGGGGATCCTCAACCTTGACGGCAGCCTCTTCGGGGGTCATTCCCTTGTTTTTGCGAAGTTCGTACAGAAGGTTGGCGTATGCCTCTTTCTTTGCGTGGTTCTTGGGATTGACAACCTTTGCCTTTGAAAGGTTCTCCAAATCGTTTTCGGCTGCGAAAGCCTTCACTTCGGCCTCGTCGGCCAGAAGAATGATTTCGGCAATGCCTTCAGCGAGAATCTGGTCGGCAGCCTTCAATGTACGGGGCTCGGTACCCTCTGCCAGGACGATACGCATCGGGTTGGCCTGCGCTTTTGCGCGCATCAAATCGAATAAATTCATTTCTATTGTATTTTGGGTTTGTTTTGTTTAGTCTTTTTGGATTTGATCAGGATACCGCTCAGCACCTCCTCAATGTCGAGGTGCGAATGGCTGCCGGTAATGGTGCCGTTGTTGGCAATGGCAATATGGCCGGTCTCTTCGGATACGACTATGGCAACGGCATCGGTCTGCTCGGCGATTCCTAATGCCGCACGATGTCTCAGGCCATACGCCTTGGGAATGTCCTGGTTGCCGGAAACGGGCAGGACGCATGCTGCTGCCTCCAGTTTGCCGTTGGCAATAATCAGAGCACCGTCGTGCAGAGGGGTGTTCTTGAAAAATACGTTCTCAATGAGTCGGCTGCTTACAAGGGCATCCAGCCGTTCTCCCGTTGCGGCAAACTGGCTGAGGGATGCGTTGCGCTCGACAACTATCAGGGCGCCGGTCTTGGTCTCTGACATGTGCTGGCAGGAAATGGCTATCTGTTTGATGTAGGTGGCCGTATAGCTGCTGTCGCCGTGGGAGAAGAAACTGACGAAATTGTTCCAGTGTTTCCGTGACCCTATCATGATGAGGAACTGACGGATTTCGTTCTGGAACAATATGATAAGGGCAATGGCACCAACGTCAACCACCTTGTTCAGGATGCTGCCGAAAAGCTGCAAGTGAAACACGAATTCAACCAGTACCCAAAGGACGATGAATGAGAGCACACCGATGAAAATGCTGATGGCTCCCGAGTTTTTCATCAGTTTATAGACGCCGTACATGAGCAGGGCAACCAGCAGAACGTCGAAGATGTCTTTTAATGCTATCAGGTCGGAAAACATGCGATTACTGATTATCTATATAGGTTTGACATATTTTTATGCACTCCATCGCGGGCCGCACATCGTGGACGCGCAACAGCCGAACCCCTTCAGACAGGGCAAGGGCATGGAGTGCTATGGTTCCGTTCAAGGCTTCTTCCGGGCGGGTGTCCAACACCTTGTTAATCATCGACTTTCTTGATACTCCGACAATGAGTGGGACTTGCAGTGCCACCTCCATCTCGTGCAGGTGGTGGAGCAGTGCGTAGTTGGCTTCAAGGCTTTTGCCGAATCCCAGTCCGGGGTCGGCTACAACGTCATTGACCCCGAGCTGACGGAGCTTCAGCAGTGATTCGGCAAGACGGCGGATGACAGAAACATAATCCGAGGGAGACCCGGAGGAAGGATTGTCGGTCAGGATATAAGGGACCTGTAGGCGGGCCACCGTACCGAACATTCCGGGGTCAGCACCCCCGCTCACATCGTTTATCATGGCAACTCCGTATTGCTCCACGGCCTCGGCGGCTATTGATGAGCGGAAAGTGTCGATGGAAAACAAAGCTTCGGGAAAGGCTTTACTGAGGACTTCGAGGGCCGGCATTACGCGATCCCGTTCCGTATTTTCCCCAACAGGTTTACTGCCAGGACGGGTCGAGCACCCTCCGATATCAATGATTGAGGCCCCCTCATCCAGCATTTGTCCGACCTTGTCAACTATGGACTGAAGCGTTGTGCGGCTTGCTGAATAGAATGAATCGGGGGTTACGTTGATGATACCCATCACCTTAGGCACGTCAAGTCCGAGGAGCCTGCCGTGCATCTGTAAAGAGAATGGAAAGGGTGAAAGGTACATTCGTCTGCTTTCTTATTAGCGACAAAGATACTAAGATTCGACTTAAAAAGAGTACCTTTGCCTACGAAAAATATCCAAGACATGATTTCAATAGAGCAGCTCTACAGATTGTTCCTCCTGCATCCGTGTGTAACGACCGACAGCCGCAACTGTCCGGCAGGGAGTATCTTCATAGCCCTTAAGGGAGAACGTTTCAACGGCAACGCTTTTGCCGCTGCGGCTATTGAGAAAGGGTGCTCGTATGCTGTCGTTGACGAACCTCAATATGCTACCTCCGAGCGCATTCTGTTAGTTGAGGATGCTCTCAGAAGCATGCAGGAGCTGGCTGCTTACCACCGCCGTCAGTTGGCGTCAATCCCGGTAATCTGCATAACCGGCACTAACGGCAAGACCACTACAAAGGAACTTACCGCCGCAGTGCTTTCCAAAAAGTACAACGTGCTATATACACAAGGTAATCTGAATAATTCAATCGGAACGCCTCTGACGGTGCTCCAGCTTACAAAAGAACATGATATCGCAGTCATCGAGGTTGGTGCCAGCCACCCTGGAGACATTAAGGAACTTGTAGATATTGCCCAGCCCGACTACGGAATTATAACAAATGTCGGCCGTGCCCATCTTGAAGGGTTCGGCTCGTTCGAAGGGGTCGTCCGTACCAAGGGTGAACTCTATGACTACCTGCGCGAGCATGGCGGCAAGGCTCTCATTAACAAGGGGAATCCTCATCTTTGTGGAATCTCCTCCGGCTTGCAGCTGATTGGATATCAGTGTGCTGGGGAACTCACAGATGAAATGACAGTTGCAGGAGAGGCCATGGAAAGCGCTCCGTTGAAATTGCAGTGGAAAGACAAGGAGGGAAGTCATATTGTAAAGACTCATCTCATAGGCGGCTACAACCTTGAAAACGTGCTGGCTGCAATAACTGCCGGAAAGTTATTTTCGGTTGACAATAATGACATCTGTAAGGCAATCGAAGGGTACATTCCCTCCAACCATCGTTCGCAACTGGTCAAGACTAGTCGCAATACCTTGATTGTGGATGCCTACAACGCCAATCCATCCAGCATGAATGCCGCTCTTGACAATTTCATGGGAGGAAATGGTTTGAAAAAGGCTGTGATACTGGGTAGTATGAAAGAGCTGGGTGCTTACAGCGAAAAAGAGCACGAGTCGATTATGAGGCGTATCGCTGATTCAGACATCATCCTGCCAATCTTTATCGGAGAGGAATTTGCTCTTCTTCAGAATGTGGTTCCAAATCCAAGGGCTTTCTATTTTGCAGACACTGATGCATGCCATAAATGGATGGAAGCCCATCCATTGGACGGGCTTACCATTCTTTTGAAGGGCTCCCATTCAAATCATATAGAAACCCTCACTGAACTTCTGTAATTCTCAGAAATCCTCTCCGTAGCGTTCCTTTGTAATCTGTGCGAGTGACTTGCCACGGGTGTTGGGTGCTCCGATGACACCGACCACGAGCGAGATGAGCAGCAGTACAATCATGCACCATGCGGCTACTGTGAAACCTTCGCCGTTTTCTCCGTAAATCGAGGTGAAGATAAGGCCCCAGATAGCTGAAAGACCGCGGACGATGAAGAACATAAGTCCTTGTGCACCAGCGCGGAACTTGGCTGGGAACAGTTCTGAGCCCCACAGAGCGTAGAAAATCTGAACGGAGATACCGCCGTTGATACCCCAGAGAATTGAGAATGCCCAAAGTCCGACCATTCCGTTCACGCCGGCAATAATCACGACCCATGTAGCGAGGGCGGCCAGAAGACCGAGGATATAGAGAAGACGGTGGGGCACTTTGTCGATGATGAAAGAAATGCCGAAGGTGATGGCCACCACGATAGCCCAGCCCACGCATGAAAGCATGTTGGCATACTCGTTGGAGAGTCCGCCGGCCGTTTCATAGATATGGGGCTGGAAGAAACCCATGACAGAGGCTACGAGGTTCCAAGTCAGATAGATGGCTGCCAGGAAACAGACGGTCTTGACGGCTTTCCGGTTGCTGAAAAGGACGCCGAAGGCATGGATAAGACCGTTGTCCTCTCCCTTGGCCTTGGCTTCTTCCTTGGTGGCTTTCCAGTCGCCTGACTCTTCGAGCTTGCGCTGCATGTTCCAGGCGATGAATGCCACAACGAAAAGCGAGAAGAAGACGACTCGTGAACTGAATACGTTCAGGGCGTCTCCGCTCAGGTCGGCTCCACCTACTGCATGGCCGATTGCCTCAACCCAGTTGAAGAGCAGTCCGCCGGGAGCGAAAAGCATGCCCAGCAGAAGGATAATCATCGGTCCGCAGCCCCATGACATCTGTGAGATGCAGATGTTGCGGCCCCGTTTGTTCACCTCGGAACTTTCGGAAATATAGGTCCAGGATGCCGGCACGCCGATGCCCACGGAGATACCCGTCACGAGGAAGCCCATGAGCAGCATCGGGAAGTTGACCGAACACATTACGAGCAGAACTCCGACCATATATACAATAAGGTTGTATGTGTAAATGAACTTTCTTCCGTACTTGTCGGCCAGGAAACCGCCGATGATGGCACCCAGAGCGGCACCCAGACAGTTGGCGCTGATGAAGTTAAGCCAGCCGAGGTGTAGTTCGGTAAGCCCCAGGTAGTGCTGCCACAGCGTGAGTCCGCTGGCACCGGCCACGATGGCACCGGCATCAAGGTAGTTTGTGAGCGATACTGCGATTGTGCTCTTCAGACTGCTATTCTTTGCCATGAGTTTTTATTTTGGTGGTTAACGATTTGAAGTCACGCTGTACTCGTATTTGAGAATCTCAGGAATGAAACCGTCGCCGACCGGGACATTGTTCTTTACGCAGAACATGTCATAGACGGCATTCCAGGGCAGGGCCTTGCACTCTTCCAGAAGGGCGAGCACCTGGAATCCCTTTCCGGCGATTTCCATTTCGCTGATTTTCTTCGAGGGTTCAAGCAAGGCGCGGAGCATGCACTTCTGGGCGGCACGGCTGCCGATGACGTATGCGCCGAGGCGGTTGATTGCACCGTCGAAGTAGTCAAGTCCGTAGTGGACGCGCTCCAGGGCACCGGCACGCACGATTTCGCTGAACAGGTCGAGGGTCGGGTCGTCCATAATGGTGACATGGTCTGAGTCCCAGCGGATTGGACGGCTTACGTGGAGCATCAGTTCGGGGACGAAGTTGAGCAGGGCGCTGACCTTGTCGGCGGGGCTCTCCGTCGGATGATAGTGACCGGTGTCGATTGTCGGAATCTTGCCGTTCTTGGCTGCGTATGCAGTGTAGAAGTCATGGCTGCCAACGGTGAAGCTCTCCAGACCGATGCCGAAGACCTTTCCTTCGATACAGTCCTTCATGTTCTCCTTCTTCTCGACGAAAATCTGGTCGAGGGAGTCCTTCAGCAGTTCGCGGTAGAGGTAATGGTTCACACTTACGTCCTTGCAACCGTCGTGTACCCATACATTCATGATACAGTGGTCACCCTGGGCCTTACCCATTGCGTCGGCGATGTCACGGCAGCGCTTTGTGTGCTCGATCCAGAAATCGCGTATGCCCTTGTCGGGGTTTGAAAGGCTGAGGCTTCCGCTCTTGGGATGTGAAAAGGATGAGCTGTTGAAGTCGAGCTTCGTGTCGTTCTCCTTGCCCCACTGCATCCAGCTCTGGAAGTAGTCGGCAGTAACCTCGTCGCGGTCAACCACCTTACCCTGGAAATCACCGTAGATTTCATGGAGGTTAAGACGATGGGTGCCTGGAATCAGAGACTTGGCCTTCAGAATGTCGGCTCGGAGTTCGTCGATGTTGCGGGCCTTGCCGGGATAGTTGCCGGTGGCCTGGATGCCGCCGCTCAGGGCACCAGCCTGTACTTCGAAGCCGGCCACGTCGTCGGCCTGCCAGCAGTGCATGCTAAGATGAAAATCCTGAAGCTGTTCCAAAACCTTGTCGGTATCGACACCATACTCGGCATAGCGTTCCTTTGCTATTTCGTAAGCGTTGATAATGTTTTTTACGTTTGCCATAATATATTATTTAGATGTGATTTTGATGAAATGTTCGTAGGCAAGCTGCCATGTCATTGTATCCTTGGGGAAGAAAATCTGCGTCTCGATTGACTTGGAAATCAGCTGGCGCATCTCCTTGAGGTCCTTTACCACTCCGAGAGCCTTGGCCTGCATCATGATATTGCCTATGGCTGTTGCCTCTGACGGACCTGCCACGACGGGCAGACCGATTGCATTGGCCGTGAACTGGTCCATGATGGGATTCAGTGCGCCGCCGCCGATTACGTGAAGTTTTTCAATCTTGAACGGGGCGACATTCTGCAAATCTTCCAGAACCTTTCTGTATTTCAGCGCAAGGCTGTCGAAAATGCAGCGGATGAACTGGGCATGGGTCTGCGGGGCCTGCTGGCCGGTGGCCACACAGTAGTCCTCGATGGCCTTGACCATGCTTGGAGGATTGGCGAATGACGGGTCATCAGGATCTACCAGACAGCGGAAAGGCTCTGACGATGAGGCCATTTCATAGATTGTCGGATAGGAGTATGTGACGTTCTGTTTCTTCTTCCACTCCTTGCGGCACTGTTCAAGCAGCCACATGCCGGTGATATTCTTCAGGAAGCGGGTCGTGCCGTCAACACCGCCTTCATTGGTGAAGTTCAGACTGAACGAGGCGTCGTTGATAATCGGGTCTTTGACCTCGATACCCATGAGTGACCAGGTGCCGGAGCTAAGGTATGCAAAGCCTTCACCCTCAGCGGGAACGGCGGCCACGGCTGAACCTGTGTCGTGACCTGCAACGGCAACTACAGGGACTTTACCCAGTCCGCTCTCTTCGGCCAGGTCGTCAAGAAGTGGGCCGATTACAACGCCGGGATATATGATTTCCGGGAAGAGGTCGGGACTTACGCCTGCTGCCTCCAAAAGCTTGTCTTCCAGCTTCTTGGTGCGGGGATTGAGTATCTGGGAGGTGGAGGCTATCGTATATTCGCATATCATCTTGCCGGTCAGCAGGTAGGATAGTGCGTCGGGCATGAAGAGGATTTTGTCGGCAGCTTCTATGGCTGAATTGCTCTCCTGTTTGAGGGCGAACAACTGGTAAAGGGTGTTGAAGTTCATTATCTGGATGCCGGTCAGGTCATAGACCTCCTTGCGCGACACCTTCTTGAAGAATTCTTCAGGCATTCCCTCTGTGTAAGGGTCACGGTAGGCCCTCGGACAGCCGAGCGGGGCTCCGTCCTTGCCGAAGCAGACAATATCGACTCCCCAGGTGTCAATACCGATGGCATCGACTTTCAGCCCCTCCTTGCCGGCTGCGACAAGTCCGGCACGCATTGCATCGTACAGGCTGTAGATGTTCCAGTAGAATTTCCCGTGGATGGGAAGGGTCATATTGGGGAACCTTGTAAGTTCCTTCATTGAGAATTTGCCGTCGCCCACGGTGGCTATTATGGAGCGTCCGCTGGTGGCACCTAAGTCAAATGCTAGAAATGTATACATATTCTATAAAAATTTGCGATTGTCAGTATGATTGCATTTTGTGCGTAAAGATACTCCAATAGTATTGAAAAAGCAAAGGAGAGTGCTTATCTTTGCCCGAAAACATATTGATACCCCGTAATTTATTAAGAAATCATTTGTAAAATACATCATTATGAGACCAGTTTCCCATCTCCGGTTGCTTGCTGCAACGCTCTTGGTATTAGTTTTTTCGGTTTTGCCCATGAAGGCCCAGACTTTCAAGGAATGGCAGGATCCTAATGTTAACGCTGTCAACCGTCTTCCCATGCATGCCGCCTGGTTCGGCTATGAATCGGAGGATGCCGCATGGAAAGGATGCCCGATGCTTTCCGCTAACTACATGTCGCTGAACGGTGTGTGGAAGTTCAACTGGGTGAAGGATGCCGACCGGCGACCGACAGATTTCTTCCGAACCGATTTCAATGACAAGGGATGGGCTACTATGCCGGTTCCTGGTATTTGGGAGCTGAACGGATATGGTGACCCACAGTATGTGAATATGTCATACGCGTGGGAGAACCAGTATAAGAACAATCCGCCGTATGCCCCGGTTGCTGACAATCATGTCGGCTCATACCGTCGCAGCATTACCATTCCGGCTGCATGGAAGGGAAAACGGGTGATTGCCCATTTCGGCTCGGTAACATCAAATATCTATCTCTGGGTAAATGGCAAGTTCGCCGGCTACGGAGAAGATAGCAAGCTTCAGTCAGAGTTCGATATCACACCTTATATTAAAGAGGGCGAGAATCTCTTTGCCTTTCAGGTGTTCCGCTGGTGCGACGGCACATATATGGAGGACCAGGATTTCTGGCGTCTTTGCGGTGTGAGCCGTGACTGCTACCTGTATGCAGTTGAAAAACAGGCTTCACTTGAGGATATTCGTGTGATTCCCGACCTTGACGAGCAGTATGTGAACGGCTCGCTGAAGGTTCAGACCTGGGTGAAGGGCAATGCCGTTGTCGATTTGAAGCTCTACGATGCGTCAAAGAATGTTGTGGCTGAGGCTTCGGGTGTCAAGTCTGAGACTTTGCTCAAGATTGAAAATCCTGAGAAGTGGTCGGCCGAGTCACCTTATTTATATACCCTTATGGCGACTGTCAAGTCCGGCAATAAAGTTGTCAGCACAGTTCCGGTCAAGGTGGGATTCCGGAAGATTGAACTGAAGGGAAGCAATTTATTGATTAATGGTAAGGCAGTCCTTTTCAAGGGTGTCAACCGTCATGAGATGGATCCCGACGGAGGCTACTACGTGAGCCGAGAGCGGATGCTGCAGGATGTGAAAATCATGAAGGCATACAATGTCAATGCCGTTCGTACATGCCACTATCCCGATGACGATTTCTTCTACCAGTTATGCGACGAATATGGTATCTATATGATTGCTGAGGCTGACAACGAAGCACACGGCATGGGCTATGGCGAAAAGACTTTGGGCAAGAATCCGCTGTATGCCCAGACAATTCTGGAGCGTAACCAGCGCAATGTGCAGCGCAACTACAACCATCCGAGTGTCATATTCTGGTCGCTCGGAAACGAGGCTGGCGACGGCGATAACTTCATTAGGGCTTACGAGTGGGTAAAGAAGGCCGACCCAAGCCGCGCATGCCAGTACGAGCGTGCCGAAAAGGCTTCTCATACTGACATTTTCTGCCCGATGTACTACGACTACAAATGGTGTGCAGCATATTGTGAGAGCACTGCCCCTCAGGACCAGTGCCCGCTGATTCAGTGTGAGTACGCACATGCCATGGGTAATTCGGAAGGCGGTTTCAAGGAATACTGGGATTTGGTTCGCAAGTACCCGAAGTTCCAGGGCGGCTTTATCTGGGACTATGTCGATCAGTCTCTCCGCGGAAAGGGAAAGAACGGCGTTGAAATCTATGCCTACGGCGGCGATTACAACCGCTACGATATTCATGACCAGAACTTCAACGATAACGGACTTATCAGCCCGGACCGTGTTCCCAACCCCCATTTCGATGAGGTCGGATATTTCTATCAGAATATCTGGGCAACCCCGGCGGATCTTGCAAAGGGAAAGATTTCTGTCTATAACGAGAACTTTTTTACCGACCTGAAGGCATATCGTCTGGAGTGGACATTGCTCTGCGACGGCCGTGAGGTGCAGCAGGGAACTGTTGAGAATATCACTGCAGCCCCCCAGCAGAAGGTTGAGGTGACACTGCCCTATCAACTCGATGAACTGTCCGAAGCCAAGGAAGTGCTGGTCAATGTACTTTTCAAGCAGAAAAAAGCCTGCGGACTGATTTCTGCCGGACAGGTTGTGTCACGTGCCCAGATGGCTATCAAGGATTGGGCCTTCGAGTCTGTGGCACTGAAAAAGTCTGCTAATCCCAACGAGGCGGGCAAGTCTATAACAGTACGCCATAATGATGTGAACTGGCTGATTGTCGAGGGTGAGGACTTCGTTATGGAGTGGAACCGTCATTCAGGCTATCTGAGCCGCTATGAGGTGGCAGGCCGCAGCATGCTGAAGGAGGACGGACTTCTTACCCCGAATTTCTGGCGTGCTCCGACCGATAACGACTTCGGCGCAGGTCTCCAGCGCAGGTACAGGGCCTGGTGTCATCCCGTCCTGAAACTGAAATCGTTAAACGTCAATGAGGGAGAGGCAAGTGTGGAAGTGACGGCGCAATACGAAATGCCAGATGTCCAGGCTACTCTTGACATGACCTATACCATCGGACTTGAAGGTGACATCATCATCAATGAGAAGATGACGGCTACCCCTGGCGCGAAGGTGCAGAACATGTTCCGCTTCGGCATTCAGATGCAGATTCCTTACAATTTCGAGTACAGCGACTTCTACGGCCGCGGCCCGATTGAAAACTATGCCGACCGCAAGACTTCGGCCTTCCTCGGGCACTACCGTCTGACTGCCGACGAGCAGGCATATCCCTACATCCGTCCTCAGGAGACCGGCACCAAGTCCGACGTGCGCTGGTGGAAGCAGACCACTAAGGGCGGTAAGGGACTGATGATTACTGCCGAGACTCCGTTCTATGTCAGCGCATTGCACTATTCAATCGAGTCATTGGACGAGGGCGTGCAAAAGATGCAGGGGCATTTCCCCGAAGTGGAGAAGGCTGACTATACAAACCTTCTTATTGACGGATTCCAGTCGGGTCTTGCCTGCGTGAACAGCTGGGGCGCAATTCCTATGGAGCAGTACCGCCTGTCCTACAAGGATTATTCATTTACATTCAAACTCACACCGCTGAGATAAGCATTTCAATATGGAAGAACAGAACAAGTTGGCAGAACTGCCGGAAAACGCGTACCGCGAACTGAAGGAAGGAGAAGTTTATGAACCCGTTATGGCGCCGGACAAGGCGGTGCCCGAGGCAAATGCATGGTCAGTGACCTGGGGCGTGCTTATGGCAGTCCTGTTCTCTGCAGCGGCTGCATATCTTGGCCTGAAAGTGGGACAGGTATTTGAAGCGGCAATCCCCATTGCCATCATAGCAGTAGGGCTGTCTAGCGTGACAAACCGAAAGAATGCCCTTGGTGAAAACGTCATCATCC
>DCHH01000002.1 GCA_002315625.1 Bacteroidales bacterium UBA1757 | reverse complement strand
GGGCGATTTCCTTGCGGCGGCGTTTAAGCTCGTCTGAAATGTAGCCGGTCAGACCGATGACGGCTATAAGCGATGTGACAATGAAGATGATTACCAGCACTTTCTTGAAGTGGGTCTCACCTTTGATTCTGTTCAAGAATGAATCGTAATAGACCACGATGAAACGGTTGTTGACAGACTGGTAATTCTGAAGCTTCTCTGAAACTTGGGTGATGGTCTCTTCGTTTACCTCATCGAGACGTATCAGGGTGCGGAACCCGCCGTATGCATAGTTGGGGTCAGAGACACTCTGGCGGATGCTGTGATAGACAATGGGGCTGCGGCCGCCGTTGTCGTTTGTGCGGACATCATCTACAACCCCGATGATGCGCATGGTCCGGACAATTTCGCCTGCATTGTTCCCTTCGAGGACATTTTTTCCAAGTGCATGCTCCTCGTCCCAGCCAATTTTGCGCAGAAAGGTGCGGTTTACGATAATATCGTCCCACGAACTGCTTTCTGTAAAGCTGGCTCCTTTGAGTAGAGCGATTTCCATTGTGCGGAAATAATTGTCGGAAACATAGTCTTCACCATATTGGAAAAGGGGTTCGTGTGTTTCTTCGTCCAATACAGGGGCATGTGGAGCGTAGCCCCAGATGGGAATTCCGTAGGATGTTCCGACAGAAGTGACATGGGGAAGGGTCTCAAAATCGCGCTCTGCATTGAAGAGTTGGTCGCCTCCCCTGACCAGAAGGCCGATACTGACCATATCTTTCGGATTGTACCCCAGAGAGCCTTCCGTGAGCTGACGGATTTGGCGGATGGAGACCATCAGAAAAGCCGATGAGAAACTTACGCAGATGATTTCAAAGACGAGCAGAGCCCGTTTCCATCTCTTCTTCCGGTCACTCATCCCCCGGAACGCCACGTTGGTGGGGACCGAGGCGAACAGCCCTGCGGGAATGATGGTCGAACCGATGAAGAGCAACAGTACCACACATACAGTCACCCAAATGTTGCTCCAGGCGAAGAGGACGGAAACGGGGTTGTTGTCAATAGTATTGGATATGTCGTTTCTGGATATATATAAGGTGAGTGCCGTCAGCAGGGAGGCGATGACAGTCAGGAAGAATGTCTCCCACAGGAACTGGGCCCAGATGTCTTTTCTGTCGGCGGCGGTACAGCGGAGCACGGCTATTGTCCGGCTGCGTGAAACCAGCGAGGAGATGGACAACAGGGTGTAGTTCAGCGCACAGAGGGCCATCACCAGTATGGCCAGTGCCGTGAAGAAGTCCATGTAGGTCCGTACTGTCCCGACCATGATTTCGGCCCGTTTCACAGGAACGACCATGTACTTGGCGTTCATTTTTTCAAAGTTCTCGTGGAGGCCGTATTTTTCAACCATCCCCCCGTTGAGCCATTCTTCCAGCACCTTGGGAGAAGCTCCCTTGCGGAGTTTGACGTATGTGTAAGTGCACCTGCCTGCATCCCAACTTTCAATGTCGTTCTGGAGCAGCTGGTCGGATATCAGCAGGTTGAACCGGCCGAGCGAGGTGTTGGAAGGTATCTGGTTGAAGATTCCTGCAACAGTTCTCGGATTCTTCATGTTGTCGAGGATGACTTTTCCCATGGGGTCTTCGCTGCCAAAGATAGTAGCGGCCAGGTCTTCACCTAGTAAAACTTTATACTGGTCAGTGGTGAGGATGCCGTCGGTTCCGGCTACCATGCCGAAATCCATCACCTTGAAGAAAAAACTGTCGGCAGCGTAAGCCGTGACGGAGAACTCTCTATCGCCTTCGAACCACTGGTAATCCATTGGACCGTACATTCTGGCGGCATATTCCACCTCGGGACAGTCGTTCATGAGCGATTGGGCCAGCGGTCCGTGGGTCAGTTGCTGGATTTCGCCGTCGGAGGCTTTGGTGTTGATGAAGAGTTTATATACACGGTCGTTGTCGGGAATGAACCGGTCGAAATTGAACCGCCAGTTGACGTATGAGAGCAGCAGAACGCCCATGGAAAGCCCCAGGGTGAGGGAGATGATTCTAGGCAATGATTTGCCGCTGTTTCTGAACAGGTACCGGAGGGCGAATTTGAGATTCACGTTCATAACTGTTGCGTTTACAATACGTATTAATTTCATTGCAATAAGTGTGCCAAACAATGTAATGTGCTGATATATAAGTAGATGAATTATGAAGACTAAGTGTAAACTGTAAAGGAGCTGAACATCTGTGTAAAGGAATTTTACAAAGTGCATTTATTGAACTAATTGAAGGATTTTTGAAAGACGGTTTCATGAATAATTATTACTTTTGAGACATTGTTCGTTTCATATTTAAACTTTATATCTATGAAAAAGATTTTTTCCAAACTTATGCTTATGGCAGCCTTTTCCGTAAGTGCTTTTGTTCTCAATGCCCAAGCCCCTGCCGGTGGTTTCGGTGGATTCCAGCCCGATTTGAGCAAACTCCGTTTCAGTGAGAAATTCACCGACATCAACTATGCCGGAGACAATGAGGCATATCACACCCTCGACATCTATCTGCCCGAAAAGAAGCAGGAGAGTTATCCAGTAGTTGTCCATATTTACGGAAGTGCCTGGTTCTCCAATAACTCCAAGGGAATGGCTGACCTCGGTACAATTTGTGCTGCTCTGTTGGATGCCGGCTATGCAGTTGTGACCCCGAACCATCGCTCCAGCATGGATGCCAAGTGGCCGGCTCAGATTCACGACATCAAGGCTGTGGTCCGTTTCGTGCGCGGAGAGGCTGCAAAGTACCATTTCGACAAGAGCTTCGTGGCAATTTCCGGTTTCTCATCCGGCGGTCATCTGGCTTCCGTTGCCGGAACTACTAACGGTTTGAAGGAAACTCAGGTGGGCAATGTCACTATCGACCTGGAAGGTTCGGTCGGCAACTATACCGGCGAGAGCAGTTTTGTAAATGCTGTCTGTGACTGGTCTGGCCCAGTCGATCTGATGCACATGGATTGCGGCGATGCCATGAAGATGGATCCTACGCCCGAACAGGTGTTGCTTGATGCTCCGATGGCAGGAAATGAGGACAAATACCGCAGTCTGAGCGCCCCGACATACGTGACGCCCAATTGCGTGCCCGTCATCATCACCCACGGAACCGATGACAATGTGGTCCCCTGCTGCAATGGAACAATGTTCTACGACACCCTTAAGCAGGCCGGTGTGAAATGTGAACTCAACGTGGTCAAGGGTGGCGGACACGGCATGAACATGTACTCCGACGAGAACCTTGCCAAGATGGTCAACTTCCTCAACGACGCTCGCACCGCCAAGTGATTCGTATTTTTCGCGAATGATACGCGTAAAATACGAATCGGTGCATTTAAATACGATGGATATGCAGAAGGTTTTGTTTTTTGTGGCGGGGCTGGTGCTGGTTTCTTGTGCCCGTCAGGAGCCGCCCCTTGTTTATGGGGTGGAGAATAGTGGGAATCCTGTTACGGTGACTTGTGCGCCGTTTGAGGAGCTGGCTGCACAGCCTGAACTTCCTAATCCTTTTATGTTTGCCAACGGAAAGGCGGTTAAGAAATTCCAGCAGTGGGAGAGTCGTCGTCAGGAGATTCTCTCGCTTATCCAGCAGTATGAGGTGGGAACCAAACCCGAGACTTCCAAGGATTGCATTACTGCGGAGATTCTTCCTTGGCAGGAGCCTGTCACTCCGCGCCCCGTCTGGATTGGTTTCGATGGCAAACCTTTCCACAGCCCGTATGAGGATATGCATCCCGATACTTTGGTGGTGACAATTGTGGAAAATGGTGAAACGCTTGCCATACATTGTCCGGTGTATTATCCCGAAGGAGACGGGCCGTTCCCGGCAGTCATCGGTATCGGACAAGGGGCTGGAAGTCTCAGCCCGGGCATTTTCCGCAGCCGTAATATTGCCATGATAGGATATCCGTTTCAGGAGGTTATGTCGCACACACAGACCCGTGGTAACGAGCCCATCAACCGGTTGTATCCGGATTTGGAATACATAGGGGCCTATTCGGCCTGGCCATGGGGTATCAGCCGCGTGATTGACGCGCTTGAAATCCTGGGTGAGTCCTCTAAGGTTGACCTTTCTCATCTGGCTGTTACTGGCTGTTCGTTTGCCGGAAAGATGGCACTGTTTGCCGGTGCTTTCGATGAGCGTATTGCCCTGACAATCGCACAGGAACCTGGTGGCGGCGGTGTTGCCACTTGGCGTTTCTCCGAGACTCTCGGCGAGGTGGAACGTGTCAAGAACACCAACTATTCCTGGTTTATTGAGGATATGAAGCGGTTCAGCGACTGTGTGGAGAAGCTTCCCGTTGACCATCATGAACTCTGTGCTCTGGTCTGCCCACGTGCTCTGCTGGTCTTCGGTAACCCCGATTATCCGTGGCTGGCCGACGAGTCGGGCTATGTTTCATGTTCGGCTGCCCGCAAGGTGTGGGAGAAGTTCGGCATAGCAGACCGCATGGGCTACTCTTTCCAGGACAAGCACGGCCATTGCGCCCTGCCCGAAAGCCAGTATCCCGAGCTGGAAGCATTCATAGACCGCTTCCTTCTGGACCGTCCGGTTGAAACCATCTGTACAAAGGCTCCGATGTTCTCAACCGACCTTGCCCCATGGATGTCCTGGGCGGCGGATTAATTACTTTTTATGTGGGTGTCATTCAGATAATTCGTATAGTCCAAACATGACGATGAATGAGGCCTGCATCTTGTCCTGCCGGGATTTGGTGGCTGTGATAAATGTCTGGCCACCGTCGAAAGTATTCTCAATGCCGTGTTCTGTAAGGCCGAAAGAGTAGGTGAAGTTCAATGCAAACCTGTCGTAGTAGAGTTTCAATCCACATTCGGCCTGCCAGTTGACCCTCTGTGGCCAGCCGTCTCCATATTCCTGGCGTTTGCTTTGATATAAAGGAACGGGGCGTCGGCCTGACCAACCGGTACCTATGCGTTTTCTGTACTCTCCGCTTATGGCCCATTGGAATCCCATTCCTCCATAAACATCAAGTCCACATTTCGTAGAGACTGGAACATGGAATGAGGCATGCAGCGGGATATACAAATCCAATTCGGAAAAATGGTCACACCAATCTCTTATCCATCTGCTGTAGGAAATATATGATTCAAGGAGCAGCCCTGTACGAAGGCCGAGCCCCCAGTCAAAAGAAGGAGTATAGAGGGCCCCGAGCTGGATACCGTGGAAGTATTTGGCATCGGGGTCTCCAAAGAAGTCTTCCCTCTGTGAAACATTTGGATAGGTACATCTCCAGCTTTTGTTGACATATCCTACGACAGCCTCAAGAATAGTCTTGTCGTCGCGACTTTGAATCAGGGAAATGCCGGCAGGCTGAGAAGTTAAATCAGGTGCTACTGGAGCAGAACCGTCCTGAGCTTTGGCCGTTGTAGGCACTACTGCGATGGATAGGGCTGCTAATGCGAGGAATTTCAGGAGTTTCATGTGCTTTTGTGCGGTTTGAATCAGAGCACAAAAATAGTTATTTTTTTACCACTCCCAAGTGAGCTGTGTCTAGCAATTTCAACAGGAGGGTCTTGAATGTTTGGAATATCACGATGATTTGAGTACGTTTGCAAACACTTGTACAAATAAATAACTGATATGGAAAAGAGCAAGGTCTATTTCACCGATTTGCGGACCAAACCGGGGGTGAACCTGATGGATAAACTTGAAAAAATCATTAAGGCGGCTGGGGTTGAAACCATTGACTGCCAGGATAAGTATGTGGCCGTGAAGATGCACTTCGGCGAGCCGGGAAACATGTCTTACATACGCCCGGGATATGTCAACAGGGTGGTGGAGATTTTCCGCGCTATGGGGGCCAAGGTGTTTCTGACCGATTCCAATACCTTATATAAGGGACTCCGTTCGAATGCGGTTGACCACATTGAATCGGCCATGGCCAACGGCTTCAACCCAATTGAGGTGAAGGCACCGGTGGTGATTGCTGACGGCATCAAGGGAACCGATTGTGTGGAGATGCCTGTAGTGGGAGGTGTACACTGTACCGCGGCCAGAATCGGGCGTGCCATTGCCGATACCGATGTGATTGTTACGGTGACCCATTTCAAGGGACACGAGCAGTCGGGGTTCGGCGGCGTGCTGAAGAATATCGGCATGGGGGCGGCCAGTGCAGCCGGCAAGATGTTCCTCCACGGCGAAAGCAAACCTGAAGTGCACGAAGACGAGTGCAAAGGGTGTGCAATCTGTACAAAAAACTGCTCGCAGCGGGCCATTACAGTTTCCAATCGGAAAGCCCATATCGATTATGAGAAATGCATTGGCTGCGGCCAGTGTGTCGCCTCCTGTTTCTATGGGGCGGTACGTTGTGACGACAATTCCACATCGGTGGGGCTCAATGAGAAAATTGCGGAGTATTCCAAGGCTGTGGTTGACGGCAAGCCCCAGTTCCACATCAGTCTGATGATGGATATCTCTCCCGAGTGTGACTGCTGGGGACACAACGATGCCGCCATTGCTCCGAACGTGGGTTTTGCCGTTTCGATGGATCCTGTAGCCCTCGACCAGGCCTGTGCCGACTTGGTTCTGGCTGCACCCCGTTTTGACCATGGCAATTCGCTCTGTGATGCCTTGGATGGGAAGGCCGGATTTGCCCGTGAAGCAGGCATCCACCACCATCCGGGCGAAAAGGACATTTTCCGTATTGTCCATCCCGATACCGACTGGCAGTCAGGGCTGGCCCATGCTGAGCGCATCGGCTTGGGTACCCGTTCATACGAGTTGATTACTCTGTGATTCAAGTTCGCTAAGAAAGGATCGTGAGGCTTGTTTTTGTTATCAAATTTATACCTACTTTTGCGCTGAATAAACAGAAAACACTATGAGTACAGCCCAGTTACAGGCTTCGCAGAGGTTTTTAGATGCCATGGGGCCGATGATTGCCAATGAAGAGAAAATGCAGGAGGTCATAGGCTATATTCAGGCCTTGCGTCATTCTGAGGAATACGAAACAATCACATTTGAGGAGTTGTCTAAATATCTGCCTGTCGAAACAGCTTTCGAAAGGATTCGTCAAGAAATAGTCAATCTTTACCAGAATCAGTGATGAAGGTCGTCATTGACCAAATAGTGTTTGATGTGATCACTGATTTTTATCGAATCAGTCGGACGATACATCCTTCGTTGGGGCTGGAAACATGTCTTGCTAAACAAGCGAGATTGGAAGCAGCCGTATTCCGTTTTGCCGACTATGCGGAAAGCTTTCATAATACCCCGTATCGTGCAGATTGGCAAAAGGCCGGTTATTGTGAATTTATAGCAGAGGACTTTCACTTTGCCTATAAAATCTATGAATTGCCAGATGGTGAAAAGGTTCTGATTGTTCATGATGCTATTCACAGTCTCCTGAACTATAATCCTTCGGATAAAGAGTCATCAGTGGAATAGAGGATTATACCTTATCTCTTCATTCTCGATTTTTATTTCGGCTTTTTCCCTTTTACAACCAATGCAGATTCGTCAATCGGAAGTGTTATCGGAAAAATTAGCAGTAATGCATGAAACTTTATGGACAATTCCTTTATCATGGGGTAGTGGGCGAGACGCTCGCGCTTGATTGGTATATGTATTAGCCCACATCTTGGGCTCGGCATACATCATTGGGCGTGGGCTATCGTCTGTCACACATGATAGGGCAGTCCAGAGCCTCAGAACCGTGGCAGACGTTTTTCCCACGCTTTTTTGTTTATTCCTTGCTTTGGGGACGGTAGGGGAAAAGTATGCTGAAATGAACAAGAAAAACTACACTGAGCCTGAAGTCAAGGCGTATCAAATCAAACTGATGAGTTCTGTAATGGGAACTGGAGGAAGTGTTGACCCATGGAGCACTGCACCAATCAATAATGATTTCTCATGGTGACATTATGAAATGCACAAAGACACTTCTGTCATGCATCGTAGGGTGTATGACCCTTTTGTCCTGCGCACAAAGGGAGGAATCGCATGTCAGGCAGGTACTCTTCAGTGTGGATGATTTCGTTGTTGATGGGAGCACCAAGACCAACTGTGACCCCGCCAACAACTATGCCATCACATGGGCCGGCAGTGACACCATCGGAATCTTTCCTCTTGAGGGCTTTCAGGAGCCGTTTGCCATACCCGCCAATCAGGTGGGCAAATCGTCCGCATCTTTTGACGGCGGCTATTGGGACGTGAAGAACGGGTTGAAATACAATGCCTACTATCCGTTCAGTGTTGAGAATTTCAAGTCTGCGCAGTCAAAGACCACAATCCCCGTTGTCTATACAGGCCAGTCGCAGACCGGGACACAGTGCAATGCAGGCGCATACGACTACACTTACTCCGATTGGACAGCTGCCACTGACGGCAATATCAATTTCAACTTTCATCACATTGGTGCATTTCTGGTGCTGAGTCTCCCGATTCCTGCAACTACGACCTACACCAAGCTGACGCTGACATCCTTGAACGGAGATGAAATACCCGTGTCAGGCATATACGACCTTACCGCAGCCAAACCGGCATTTGTCTCCACTGCGAAGGCTTCCTCACTGTCGATGGACTTGAAGAGCTTTTCAGGAACTAGTGGCGAAACCTCGGTTTTCTATATGATGCTGCCTCTCTGCGATTTGAGTTCCTCCACTCTGATGGTCACCCTCACTTCTGCCGAAAGCACGACCTATACCTACTCCATTGAATCAAAGACCATTATTGCGGGTAAGCTGTTCGAGATAACAGGTCATGAATATGTTGACCTTGGATTGACCTCGGGGACATTGTGGGCAACCACCGGTCGCCACATCCTTATGTAACGCATACACGCTGCATTACCTATTCGACATCGGTTCTGTGGACGGGGTGGCAGAATAAATGGTAATCATGAAATGACCGGACGGGCTGATTTGGTCATTTCGCGGACAATTGTTTTGCGGTGAACTGGAGAAAGTAGTGGTAATGCCCACTGTGGCAAATGATTCAATTGGACAGGCGATGTCCATAAAAACACGAAACCGAC
Source organism: Bacteroidales bacterium UBA1757 (assembly GCA_002315625.1). Classification (GTDB taxonomy): domain Bacteria; phylum Bacteroidota; class Bacteroidia; order Bacteroidales; family UBA1402; genus UBA1757. The sequence continues at coordinate 2,945 of DCHH01000002.1, read as the reverse complement.
CGGAATATTACCAGTCGGTTTCTTGCGTTTGGTGAGCCTCTTGTCGGATTCGAACCAACGACCCCGAGATTACAAATCACGTGCTCTGGCCAACTGAGCTAAAGAGGCAAGAGGGAAAGCGGTCTATATCGCGCCGCTACAACCAAACTACCCTTGCTGCGGTCAAGCCCTGGGGGGATTCGCAGGGAGCTGGCCGTATAGGACTTTCCCGCCGCAAAAGTACTGAAAATTTTATATCCCGCAAATGGTTAAGGTGATTTTTTATTTTGAGCCTGAAATTTCATCTGCGATTCTTTTGTGGTTTGCTCAAATTATAAGTATTGAAAGAATGGCTTTTGGAGTGCTTTCCGTAAATCCATATCTGGAGTTTACATATTAATTCTGAAGATAACGAATTAAACCACAGGTATATTGACAAAGGTTTCCTGCCTGCTCTATCTTTGTGGGAAGGCAATATCGGCATCAAGTACGCATTGCAGTTGATTGGCCAGTAGAAATTACAACCATCAGTTGTACATGTTAATACAAACAATTATTTTTGCGGTATGAAATTTGACAAAATTCTTGAGAACAACACACTTTGGGCAGTTCGTTATGATGACAAAACAGACAATGTCCTTCAGGCGGTATTCGCTCAATGGAACGACCCGGAATGGCTTGTTGATTTTTTCAGTTCAAACATTTCTGATTTGAAAAGTTTCTTTCGAATAACGGACATTAACCAGGCAGTGTATGATACCATAGACGATAGTCAAAGAATACAGTGTCTGATTTTGGATATTTCTCCAGATACTGACCTTGATACGATTTTTCGTCCTCTTGAAAATGGCAGATCCGGAGAAATGCTGCTGGGCAAAGAAAAGGCCAGAATACAAAACCGCCCACCGCATGCATCATGGCTTCGCCTATATGCTATCAAGTTGGAACCTGGCTGTTACATTATTACAGGTGGTGCCATCAAATTGACACGAACTATGCAAGAACGTGAACACACTCTGATAGAACTCCATAAAATGGAAATGGTAAGGAACTTTCTTATAGAAAATGGAGTCGTTGATACAGTTGGTTTCACCGAATTATTCAATGAGAATCATTAGGTTAAATGTTCAACATGAAACAGAAAACACTTGAATTTCTGGAGAATCATCAGGCTGAAACTCCGTCTTCCTGGCGGCAGGAGGCGGAGTGGAGACGCAATAATTGGTCTTGGCTACGTCATTCACAGATAATTGCAGCCAAAGTTGCACTCCGAATGAAGCATCTTGGTCTTACTCAGAACGCATTGGCTGAACGCATGGACTGCACGCAGCAGTACGTTTCAAAAATATTGAAGGGTACTGAAAATATGTCGCTTGAAACGTTGTCGAAGCTGGAAGATGCATTACAGATACAGCTGCTCAGCGATTAGGCCGGAGGATTTCTTTGCGGGGGGTGCGGAACTCGGGGACGTAGCCGTCGCGGAAAATGCGGCGCTGGGTGTAGAGCAGAATCATTGCCAGAACGCAGCCCAGAAAGTCGCAGATGGTGCATGAGGCCCAGACACCTGTCAGTCCCTTACCTCCGCAGCGGATGAATATCAGCGGGACAACGTACATCATCGGGATAAGGAAGAGCACTTGACGCGAGAGGCTGGTGACAATGGCGATCCAGGGTTTGTCGATGCTCTGGAAGAACTGCGAGTTACATACGGTGATGGCAACAAAAGGCAGCATCACGGAAATGTAGCGCAGGGTGGGGATGCCAAGGACAATGAGAGCCTCGTCGGAAGTGAACATCAGGTTGATTGTGCGTGGAAATACGCAGGAAATAAAGGCCCCGACAACGGCTACGATAAAGCATGTCTTCATGTTCAGCAAATACACTTTACGCAGGCGGTCGATTTTGCAGGCCCCATAGTTGTAGCCGGCTATCGGCTGCATACCCGTGCACAGCCCCAGAAGCATAAGGAAGACAATGCTGGCGAAGGAAAATGCCACGCCGTAGGCACCTACCGCCAAGTCACCTCCGTAGCGGATGAGCTGATGGTTCATAAGGGCGACAACGGCTGAGGCAGCAATATTCATAAGGAACGGACTGATTCCTATGAGCAGGATATTGCGGAATATGTAGAACTTGGGTTCCCAGCAGTGGCGCTTGAATCGGATAAACGACCTGGGCATGCAGAAATGCCAGACCGCGACAATGGCAGAACAGGCCATGGAAAGTGTCGTGGCCCAGGCTGCGCCTTTAATGCCCCAGTCCAGTACAAGAATGAACAAGGCATCGAGGGCGATGTTCAGTATGGCGCCTCCGGCCAGAATCCACATGGACTTGTTGGGGTAGCCAGTGGCGCGGATAAGACCTGCCAGGTTGAATGTGAGAGTGGTCAGGAACATGCCGGGCAGGACAATAAGCATATATTCACGGGCGTATGCAATCGTGTCGGCCGATGCACCGAAAAGTATCAGGATGTCGTCAAGGAACAGGTATCCAGCCGTTACGAACAGAAAGCCGAAGAGGAAAGTGAGCAGCATACTGTTCCCCAGAATCTTCTCCGCCCAACGTTCGTCCTTGCGTCCGAGCACGATGCTCATGCGGGCGGCGGAACCTGCGCCGACAAGCGAGCCGAAGGCATGGATGATGTTCATCAGTGGAAGGGTGATGGCAAGTCCTGCGAGAGCCAGGGCACCGACGGTCTGCCCCAGGAATATGCGGTCACAAAGATTGTATATCGAGGCGATGACCTGACTCACCACCGACGGCAGGGCGTAAATCCAGAAAAGTTGTTTTATATCTCTGGTCCCCAACTCTTTTGTGTTGTCAATAACTATAGCCTGTTCCATATCACATGGATATTTCCAATACCAAAAAATGCTTATTCAAAACGGGTGCAAAAGTACTTCTTTTTTGGTACTTTTGCACTGGAATTGTATATATGAACAAGGTGCGTACAAGGGACAATTTCG
>DCHH01000078.1 GCA_002315625.1 Bacteroidales bacterium UBA1757 | reverse complement strand
CTGTTATAGAAGATGAACAGCAGCGAGCCGATAAGCATGAACATTGCCCAGATGGGAACACTCAGTCCAACACCGATGTAGGCTGCCTTCTTTGCCTCATGGTCACTCTTAGCCGTCAGATAGCGCTGCACAATGGTCTGGTCGGTGCCATATTTCTGCAAAGCATAGAAAATACCATTGATTACCATTACCCAGAAGGTTAATTCCGCAAAGCTTAAGTTATAAGGTCCAAAGTCGATTTTCTTCAGTGCAATGGCATCGTGGAAGATTGCAGCCGGCCCCTGCTCAGGAGCGACCAGCAGCACGATGACGCAGACCAGGCCGCCAAAGATAAGCAGCAGCCCCTGAATAACGTCCATCCATATAACTCCCTCCATACCACCGACATACGTAATAACGACAATCAGCAATCCTAGGATGATAATGTACCATAGCGCATCGATGCCGGTCATGCTGTACATGGCCAGTGAAATCAGATACAGCACTGTACCCATCTTCGAGAAGTGTGTCAGCAGAAATGCAAGCGAAGAGTAGATGCGCGCACCAAGTCCGAAACGGCGCTCGAAGTACTCGTACGTGCTGAGCCGTATCATTTTACGGAACAACGGCACGATGAGCCATATCAGGAAGACGAGCACGACAGGCACCATCAGCCCCTGAACCAGTAGTATCCAGTTACTCTTGTAGGCGGCTGCCGGATAAGAGAGAAACGTGACCGAACTGATAAGGGTTGCGAAAATTGAAAGACCGATTGCCCACGACGGAGCACTCATACTCCCCTTGAAGTATGCGTCCGAACTTTTGTTGCGGTGAGCCATGGAAACTCCTACCCAGACTGTAAAAACAAGGGTCAGCAGCACGATGGCCATATCGACCCAGTGAATCGAAAGTTCCTGACTCATAAACCTATAGTTCTAAATTGTGAAACAATCGTTGCCTCTTCTTCCTTTGTCAGTTTGGACAGAGGAGGAATCATACCGGTACCGCAGAGGTTGGCATTCTTCATAAGCACCTTCAGGGCAGCAAGCGACTGGCCGAGAGTGCGTCCCTTCTGATAGACGGCACCCACCTGGTCGGTCAGAGCCTGACACTTGTCTGCCTTTTCAAAATCACCTTGCTGAATGGCCTCATACAACTGGCAATAAACCTCAGGAACAATGTTGCCAGTACTTGGCACAATACCGTCAGCACCGAGTTTCAGGCTGTTGGCCCCCTGTGCACCCCAACCGCAGAAGAACGAAAAGTCCTCACGGTCACGGAAAAGCTCTATGGATGCCTTCATCTTTTCCTCGTCGCGTTCCGAATCCTTCAGCCCGGCAATATTCGGATGATGGCTCAGCTGCTCTGCCACAGAAAGGGGTATTGACATCTGCGTGGTAGCCTTGATATTGTACATGAAAACAGGCGCTGCAACCTTGTCGGCCAGCGTCAGATAGAAAGCCCTCATCTGTTCCGGGGTCAGGATGTAGTACGACGGCAGAGTTGCAACAATGGCATCCACCCCAAGACTGGAATAGATATTGCTCTGACGCACAAGCCTTGAGACCTCGTTTCCGACAATACCGGCATAGACCTGCTGGCGAAAGGAAGTGCCGGCCCTTTCTGCCATGTTATTGTTTGCATCCCTCATCTGTACTGCTGCCTCGACCAGCATCAAACCATCCTGATCGCTGACTGAGGAAGACTCACCCGTCGTCCCCAAGACCAGGGGTGATATACAGTTCTTTGCAAAACGACGCATTATGCGACCGACCGCATCAGTGTCGATTTTCCCGGTTGCCGTGACGGGGGTAATCATCGGAACAACCACTCCTTTAAATTTCTTATCCATTAGTTTTGAAGAATAATGTCTATCGATTAGTTCCATACAGCGGCCTGTGCCTTCTCAGCAGCGGGTCACGATTGTTTTCCTCTCGGGTCCAATCCACCTTGCGGCGGGGATTGATGCCGTTGAGGAACTTTTCAATGTTGGCATAGCCGTCACCATTGCAGTCTTTCATCGCATCCGACGGATCCTTGGGATCAAGATTATAGCGCTTTTCCCATGCGTCCGGCATACCGTCATGGTCAGTATCTGTATAAGGCTCACCACGATACGACGGATAACCGCCCACCTGGGCAGGGTCGTAGATGATACCAAGTTTATAGGAATCCATGTCCAAGCTTCGTCTTGCAAAAGCGGGCAGCTGATAGTCACCTTCCACATATTCGGCCTTTCCCTTACGGACAAACCGGACCACGCGGGCATCCACTTTGTCACGACAGGGGAAAGTCGCGCCGGAATTGCGCAACACCTTGCGGTAGGCCCGTTTTGCAGGTAGAATCTTTTTCAGCGGATAGGTCATCGGGAAAGGTTCATCAACCCGTACCGCTGCCATAAGTTCGTGGTCGGGACGTCCTTCCGGCTGAATACCGCCGTTCCAGTTATCTTTTGTCACAGCTTTGTTGCCGTACATGTAATTGCCTTCAGCATAGATCCGTCCGAAAATCTGGCTGCGGTGAAATCCCGAACCGTTGGACGGCTGGGCTATCCGGTACACCGAAGCCTGATTCATATCAGTTGCCGGCCCCGGCTTGAAATAGTTGCCGATGACATTCCATGAACTCATATTGTCGCCTCCGTCCATGGTGCGATTCCACCAGTTGAATATGACACAGTTGATGAGATTGAAATCGTCCCCGTAACCGACAGACGGATTCCGTCCTATATTGCAGGCCCACAGATTGCGGATGAAGGTGCAGTTCCTGCCCCCAATGGTACTTCCGCAACCCTGTCCGTATGTATCCAGTCCTTCGGACGAAATGCAGTTCTGGATAGTCAGATTGACCGTAGGCAATATTCTGCCGTTATAATTGTGCTTATAGAGCGACAGATTCTCGTCAAGTCCCCATGAAGCGGAACAATGATCTATTATCACATTGCCGATGGGTTGTCCGCCCAACGCATCGTCGCGCAAGAAAGGATTCAGGTTACCGCGGCGGAAACGTAAATGGCGTATGATGACATCGTGAGTATTTATCTCAACCGTTGCTCCAGCAATGCACACACCGTCTCCCGGGGCAGACTGTCCGGCAATCGTAATGTACGGAGCCATAATCTTAACCGGAGACGACAGGCGGATTATACCTGCCACATTGAACACGACGATGCGGGCTCCTCCCTGCTCACATGCCCAACGCAGCGAACCGTCGCCATGGTCATTGAGGTTTGTCACAACCAGTACTTTGCCACCGCGACCTCCTGGGGTATAGGCACCTCCCCCCTCCGCTCCCGGAAAGGCGGGAATTGCAGCCTGCGGCAAATCTTCCGGCCGGCTGGCGTATGGGATATATGGCCGCCCCTCAAGGGCCTCCTTTTCAACAATTGCCCAAGCCTCCATCCGATCCTCGTAGAACTCTTCATCAAACTGCCGCTGCATCAACAATGCCTCTCGCCGCATATTCTGAATGTTTTCCTGCCATGCCGAGAATGCCTGCGCAGCGACACACAATGCAAGAATAACTACAAGTTTCTTCATTTTACTTAGAATTGCGTTCGACGCTTGGTGTCAGAACCAGCGATGAAGGCATATAGACGCTCTTCGCAGTAGCATTTCCCTCAATGACATCGATAAGACTGTTTGCTGCCATACTGCCCATCTCTGCAATCGGCTGTACAAGGTAACTGATTTTGGGGTCATACATATCAAAGACATCCCCGCCGTCAAAACCGAACACAGCGGTATCATTTGGAATGCTCAAACCAAGTTCCCGAAGGATAAACAACCCTTCACGGGTCAGGGCATTGGTACAGAAAATCAGTGCATCGGCCCTCTTTTGCTCTATGAAGAGCTGGGTGAATATTGTCCGCATTTCCGCCGAGAAATCCTTGTAGGGCAGACAGTGCACATCGGGCAGCAAACCGGCATCTCGCATGGCCTGACTGTAGCCGCGACGACGCTCAACGGCATGGTTCATTGCCGTGTCGTATGAAATCAGCGATATCCTGCGGAATCCTTTTTCCAGAAGTGTGCGGGTCATGGACGAGCTCGCCGCCGCGTTGTCAATCATAAAGGAGGGTACATCCACCCCGGGGAGGTCACGGTCAAGCAGAACCATCGGGTAGTTTCTGGCGGCCATATCGCGTATGGCATCTGCAGAATACTCGCACGGCACCACGATAATGCCGTCGATGCCCTGGTTGTACATCGAATTCATCTGCCGCTCCATCTGTTCGGCCGATTCGTCCGAGCTACTATACACAACAGTATATCCACGCTCGTTGGCCGTTTTCTCAATCACGCGGGCCAGGTCGGCGAAAAACGGGTTGGCAATATCGGCCACGATAAGACCGATAAGGTGGCTATGCCCGCTACGTAGGCTACGCGCCATCAGGTTAGGCTGATAATGCATCTCCTCGGCAATGGCCATAACCTTCTTGGCGGCCTCCTCTCCAATGCCGTATTGCTTGGCTTTACCGTTCAACACCATCGACACCAGCGCCGACGACACTCCGGCTGCCTCTGCTATCTGCTTGAGCGACACTTTTTTCCCCATAATTCTAAACGATTCATACAGAAAAACAAAAGTACATCTAAATCGTTTAAAAGCATAGGTGCGTTAGTGTCTTTTAATATTATTTCACAACCTGTCACAATCATCCAGCCATTCCTTGTACGAAGCATCTGAAGGCATACGCCAGTCGCCTCTCGGTGAAAGCCCCACAGAGATAACCTTGGGGCCGTCGGCCATGCAGGAACGTTTAAACTGCTGCGTGAAGAATCGCTTTACGAAAACCTTCAACCACTTGAGAATCACCTTGTCATCATACACTCCGGCAAATGCGGTATTTGCCAGAAAACGGATCTTGGCCGGGGTGAAACCGTGACGAAGGGTATGGAAAAGGAAGAAATCGTGCAAATCGTACGGCCCGACCAAATCCTCGGTCTTCTGGGCGATTTCCCCTGCCTCGTCGGCCGGGAGCAGCTCAGGACTAATCGGAGTGTCAAGAATATCGTACAGGAACGGACGGACCTCATCGGAGAACACCTCGTCGGCCGCATAGCGCACAACAAAGCGGACTATAGTCTTTGGCACACCGGTGTTGACTCCGTATGACGAGAGATGGTCACCTCCGTAGGTACACCACCCAAGAGCCAGTTCCGACAAATCGCCGGTGCCAAGGACGATACCGTTGACGGCGTTTGCAATATCCATCAGGATCTGGGTACGCTCGCGGGCCTGGACATTTTCATAGACCACATCATGAACATTCTCGTCGTGTCCAATATCCTGAAAATGACCAAGGCAAGCCTCCTTGATAGAGATTTCACGGATTGTCACACCAAGAGCCTTCATCATGGAGATGGCATTGTTGTAGGTCCTACCCGTAGTTCCAAAACCTGGCATGGTTATTCCAATGATACCTTCGCGGGACAGTCCTAACCGGTCAAAGGTTCGGGCGGCCACCAAAAGGGCAAGTGTAGAATCAAGCCCGCCGGATATGCCGACAACAACCTTCTCGCAATGAATCTGCTTCAGTCTCATTGCAAGTGCCCCGACCTGGATATTGAAAATCTCTGAGCAATAATCGCTTATAGCCTCCTTTCCTGTAGGGAGAAACGGATGAGAATCGACGCTACGGACAAGAGTTTCCGCACGCCAGGGGGGCAATACCACGTCGTGGAGCAGGTAGTCACCGCCTCCGGCATAGCTCACACCCATCATGTACGTAGAGTTGCGCTCGCGGTCAGCAGAGAGTTGTTCCACATCAATATCACTGACGATAAGCTGCTTGTCAAATGAAAAGCGTTCGCTTGATGCCAGCATTTTCCCGTTCTCGGCAATGTAGCCGTTACCGCCGAAATAGAGATCCGTACTCGATTCGCCGAAACCACTCGAAGCATATACGTAACCGGCAATGCAACGAGCAGACTGCTGCATGATAAGGCTTTGCAGATAGCTGTTCTTACCGGCGCACTCGTCCGAAGCCGACAGGTTGAAGATAATCTGCGCACCGGCCAGGGCCTCGGTCGAACTTGGCGGAACAGGTGTCCACATATCCTCACAGATTTCAACTGCAAAGAGTACCTTTCCGCTGTCAAACACCAAGTTACGCCCGAAACGGACCCTGCGCCCGCAGAGCAGCAGAGTGTCGCGCTGGGCCTCGGGCATCGAGGCAAACCAGCGCTTCTCGTAGAACTCGTTGTAGTTAGGAAGGAAAGTCTTGGATGTCGCTGCCAGGATTTCGCCTTTGTGAATGACAACCGCAACATTGAAGACAGACAGTCCGCAGCGGACCGGAAGGCCGACGATGGCGATAATGTCCATCTGCGCAGTCTTTTCCAGCAGCCAGCCGAGAGCCTTTTCCGCGTTCTGGATAAGCAGACGGCTGTGGAACAGGTCGCCGCAGGTGTAGCCCGTCAGGTTCAGCTCCGGAAAACCGATTATCTGTACTTGCCGGCTGTAGGCTTTTTCAATCAGTTCCAGGCAGTTGGCCGCATTGCCCATGCAGTCTGCAACCTTAACCTGCGGTATTGCGGCGGCCACCCGCACAAAGCCGAAATCTTTAATGGCGGACATGGTTATCCCTCCTGAGAGAATTGATAGATGAGGGTCTGGTCGTAAGTTTCACCCGCCCTGAGGATACAGTCGGGGAATCCGGCCTGGTTGGGACTGTCGGGGAAGAACTCCGGCTCGAAGCAGCAGGCTTCACGGAATGCCAACGGTTTTCCGCCGGCAGCAGGAACATCGCTGCGGAGATAATTTCCGCTATAGAACTGAATGCCAGGGGCATCGGTCCACACATTCAGCTTGCAGCCGGTTGACGGAGCAAACATTTCGACAGCCAGTGCCAGGTCGCCGTACTCCTCCTTGTTTATAACGAAACAGTGGTCATAACCGTTTCCGGCAGCCAGTTGCTCATCCTTCGAAGCAATGTCACGGCCGATTTTCTTGGACTCACTGAAATCGAAGGCAGTTCCCTTCACCAGACGGATTTCACCAGTCGGGATGGCATCGGGATGAATCGGAATGAACTTGTCAGCATGGATTTTAAGCTCGTTTTCGAGCACAGTTCCCTTGCCTGCAAGGTTGAAATATGCATGGCTCGTAAGGTTTATGGGGGTGTCCTTATCGCACTTCGCTGTGTAATGGATGCTCAGCTCGTTTGTTGCCGACCAGCCATAGCGCACCTTGACCTCAAGGTTGCCGGGGTAGCCCTCTTCGCCGTCCTTGGATGTATATGAGAACTCAACTCCCTCCTTGTCAACGGCATACTTCCAGTTCTTGGTATGGAAACCGGTCGGGCCGCCGTGCAGATGATTCTCACCGTTGTTGCAGGCCAGAGAATACTCCTCCCCGTTCAGGATGAAACGGCCGCGGGCAATACGGTTTGCATAGCGTCCGCAGGTTGCACCAAGGTAGGTATTGATTTCAAGGTCAGCAAGATATCCATCAAGCGAAGGGAAACCTTTTACGACCTGGATAAGTTTGCCTTCACGGTCGGGTACAAGTACGCCGGCCAGTGTGGCACCATACGAGGTCACCAGTGCTACAGCACCCTCTTCATTGGTCATACGGAAAAGCACAACTTCCTGTCCATCAGGCATGTTGCCAAAATGTTCCTGTTCAATTTTCAAGCTCATAGTAGTATAATTAAGTTAAGTTATCTAAGCAGTTGCATTTCCATGTATTCGCCCGTGGTTTGTTTGCCGTATGCCACTTCGCGGCAATCGTAGAGAAATACAGGCCATCCGGTGGGCAGGTGCATCATCAGTGCCCCGGAATTCTCCTGACGGAAAGTCGGTGTGACAAACTCCTGCTGTTCCTTCCCGGACGGGAGTGTATCTGTCTGCAAAACCGGAACCAGGTAGGTGCGAACCGCACTGTTGACCTCCGCCGTATCCAATACCGTCGCCGTCACAAGTGTAGCCAGATCATCGTCCAAAGCCTCTAACTTTTTGAAAACAACGGCATTAATACTCTTGTTCGTCAACGAAAGCTCGACATTGGTGGGCACCTCGACCACCTCTCCAAGGGAATATCCCATGCCATGGGCCTGATGGAACTGCTGAATCATTGACAATATGCAGGATTCCAGACTGTTCCTGAGAAGATACAGCCGCTCACGGTCAGAGAGTAAGGTTTCTCCCTTGTAGTTCTTGAAAAACACATCTATCGTACGGTCAAGCGCCTTATCAAAAGCCTCAGCATCAGTAACTTCCGTAATCAGTCCCTCGACAGTGGTCTTGTAGTTCAGCTCAAACTTGCGAAGAGTCGTAATCCATTGCCGCGACATATAATGGTCGGTTTCGACCTCAAAATCATGAAGTTTCCATTGCAGGCGATACCCCTTCGACAAGGAATCGAGCACCAGGACATCCACCCTCGCCCGAAGGTTCTCAAAAGCCACAGTATCACCATTCTGCATAGTGTAGTCGGTATAGAACAACCGGTATGGCTGGTACTCCTTCTTAACCCAGTGAGCATTGAAAATCGCCTCCTGTCCTTTCAGAACAAAAGCAGAGACAAACAGTATCAATATTATGGTAACCTTCCTCATAGTTCAATTTTCGCATGCATAAATAATCCCGTCCCGCACAAGCGGTACCTCGCTACAGTCAATTCCCACCGCCACAAGCTGCTCAACGTCACGGTCAAACAAGGGGAGAAAATCCTGAACTGCAAGTTTATACCTGCGTATTCCCTCCACATACCGTTCCACGGCCTGCCGGCGCTGTCCCATCAACCACGCGACATGCCCTGCATTAAGGTAATCGTTCAACGTTGGCTCGGAAGAGAGAATCTGCCGAGTATATTGCTCAGCCTGTTCCAGCCGCCCGAGCAGCATCGAGCACCAGGCAATCGGCCGCCAGGTCTTCGGGTTGTCTGGAAAGAGAAACTCCGCCTTGTAGTAGGCATTCAGGGCCTCCGAGTAACGTTTCAGTTCCATAAGAGTATGCCCCACGTTCAGCACAGCCTGCACATTCTCCTTCTCCAGTTCGGAAAGGCGCTGATAGTACTCCAAAGCCTCCTCGTGCCGTCCCAGCAGATTGCAGCAGACGGCAAGCCGTTTCAGAGTCCATGAATTGTCTGGATGCACCAGGTCTGCCTTCGAATAGAGGTCAACGGCCGACGGAAGTTCGTTCAGTTGTTCGTAGCAATAGCCAGTCTGTCGCAGCACTTTATAATCGTCTGGTTTATTTTTCAAAACCACCCGGTAAATATCAATCGCCCGGCGGCTGTTCTCCTGACGTTTTCTGAGAACATAATGACGGTTTCTGGCCCAGGCGGCAGCAACCTTCTCCATGCCTTCCACTGAAGCCGCTGTCAACAGGTCATTTTGTGAACCGTCAAGGGCACAAAGCGCCTCCGACATCCATGGATTGCCGAAGAAGTCAAACCCCTGCTCGAAGACATTTTCGAACAGCGCACGGTTTGGGAACAGAGTAAAGAAGCGGTATAAATCCTGTATGTACTGGTTTGTAAGCCAGTCGGTCTTGCGTTTTGAGAAACCGTTCTCGTCCAACTTGAGCATATCACGGAAAGCCTCACCCTCAGCCCCGAGAGAGGAACTGATATGCGAGCGGTACTGCGACGGAATCTGGGAGATATTGCTGCAGAAGGCATATTTGTCACTGTCGCACATAAAGCCCAGACGGGTAATGACCTGCATCACGTTAAGCGAAGCATCGTCAGCCCCCTCCCCGAACAGTTCCGACACGGCTGCGTTCGATTCATTGAAAGGGAGAAACCAGGAAGAAACATCCTTAAAGAAAGGTGTAGATTTCATCCGTGAGAATGTAGAAAGATACACATCCTCGCCCGAAGCCTGCATCTGCTGGAACTGCTGCATCTTGTCCGACAGGACGGCATCATCGAAAAGTTCCTCCATATCGAGTTCGTCGGTAGGCTTTTCAATCTCGCTCAGACGCTGTTGGATTAATGTGCCGAAACGGTTCATCTCCGGCATAATATCTTCCTGGATGCGATGATTCAGGTCATCGACATTGCGCTCACGCACCAGTTGGGCGCAGATTGTGAACATAGAAGCGACCACAGAAGCATCATCCGTCAGCAGGTCGAACCGTCCCTTCAGTGAGGGATAGAACGACAGACGCCCAGCGTGCCGATCAAGCAGCAACACTACCGCAGTAAGGGCACGCATCGCCGTCTTGGGGGCGGCAGCCGCAGCAAGTTCCACCAGCAGCGACATCTTCTGCTCATCAAAAATCCACAGACAGGAAAGCAGCAAAGCCGAGACCATCAGTGCCTGAGTATCATTATCGGTCTGGACAATTGCCTCATGCCACCCGTCAGCCGGCTGCCATAGCGACGAACCGAGCACCGTCTCGAACATCTCCTTCTGCAATGACTCATAACGCTTTCGGCACTCTCTGGAAGCCTCAGTATCAGAAGGTGTGGAGAGGTCGTCCAAAACCGCACGGAAAGCCTCAGCAAATGCTCCGGCACTTTTCTTCTCCGTTTTGTGCATCAGGGTGTATAGCCACCCATCGCCGTTTGTCTGCATCCAGGCCATGAAACCCTTGTCTGCAATTTCCCCAATCTGCCGGTATATACCTCTCAGAACCTCGTCGCGCTGGTTGTCGGCATACCCCTCCAGATTGTACTGAAGAAGATACCGGTATGTCGTATCCTGGTCGCGCAGAATGTCGTACAGCGGTCCGAAACCCACCTGCTGCAACAGGTAGCCGGTCTTTGCCACAGCCTCTTTTGCCCGCCTTTTCTCAAGCAGGTCAAGTATTTCCTGATGAAGCAACTGCATCTCGTTTCTGGTCATATCCGGCAAATTCTTTAAGTCTCAAATTAGAGGGTGTAAAAGTAAGCAATAAAAATTGTACCTTCGCGCCGAAAACAGATAAAAACATTCTTTATACAAAAGATAACTGCGGATAACTGATGGACCACATAAGAAACTTTTGCATCATCGCACATATCGACCACGGAAAGAGCACGCTTGCCGACCGCCTTTTGGAATACACCGGGACCGTAGCCATCACTGAAAACCAGATTCTTGACGATATGGAACTGGAGAAGGAACGTGGCATTACAATCAAGAGCCACGCTATCCAGATGAACTACCGCCACGAAGGGAAAGACTATGTCCTGAACCTTCTTGACACCCCCGGTCATGTCGATTTTTCGTACGAAGTTTCCCGTTCAATAGCCGCCTGCGAAGGGGCCCTGCTGGTTATCGACGCCAC
>DCHH01000036.1 GCA_002315625.1 Bacteroidales bacterium UBA1757 | reverse complement strand
TGCCGCAACCATGTACATAACGGTTCAATTGAGCAGAACGGCTGCGGCAAATTCAATGATATCACCAAGAAGGCATTAGAAGCCATCAAAGGGCTCGGCGTGACCCATGTCTGGTTTACCGGCGTGCTGGAGCATGCCACACAGACCGACTATTCATCAATCGGGATAGACAAAGACCACCCGGCAGTAGTCAAGGGGAAGGCCGGCTCGCCGTATGCCATCAAAGACTACTACGACGTTGACCCCGATCTGGCAGTTGACCCCGAGAACCGGATGAAGGAATTTGCAAACCTGATTCGCCGCACACATACTGCCGGTTTGAAGGTCATTATCGACTTTATCCCCAATCATCTGGCACGAGAGTATCATTCTGACTCGGCACCTGCCGGAACTGTCGATTTCGGAGAAAACGACCGCAAGGACTGGGGCTTCTGGGAAAATAACAATTTCTACTACTTCCCCGGCCAGAGCTTTGAACCCTATTTCGACCGTTCCGCCGGAGAGCCGGCCCCCTATACCGAATTTCCCGCAAGGGCCACCGGTAACGACTGCTTCACCCCCTCTCCATCGGTCAACGACTGGTACGAGACAGTGAAGCTAAATTACGGAGTCGATTATCAAGGCGGTGGTGTGCAACACTTCGACCCGATTCCAGATACCTGGCGTAAAATGCTTGACGTGCTGCTCTACTGGGCCTGCAAGGGGATAGACGGAGTTCGTTGCGACATGGCCGAAATGGTGCCGGCTGCTTTCTGGAAATGGGTTATCCCTCAGGTAAAATCAGCGGCAGAAAAACCGTTCCTGTTCATCGGGGAGGTATATAACCCCGGCCTGTACTATACATACCTTGATGCCGGATTCGACTATCTCTATGATAAGGTAGGCCTGTACGACACACTGAAAGCCATAGTTCAAGGCTATGCCCCCGCCACGGATATCACATACCGCTGGCAGTCATTAGGCAAAAAATGGCCTCACATGCTCAATTTCCTGGAGAACCACGACGAACAACGCATTGCCTCGCCTTTCTTTGCAGGTGACGCAATGAAGGCATTTCCCGCTCTGGTGGTTTCCGCCTGCCTCAGAGGAAATCCCTTCATGCTCTATGCCGGACAGGAACTGGGCGAGGAAGGAATGTACGAAGAGGGATTCAGCGGCATGGACGGCCGAAGCACCATCTTTGACTACTGGTGCATCGATTCCCTTGCCGACTTCAATAGTCATGGCAAATGGAACGGCGGGCAACTCGACACAAAACGCAGTTCCATCCGCGACTACTATAATAAGGTATTGAACCTGTGCCAGTCTGAGCCGGCACTCGGCGAGGGCTTGTTCTTCGACCTTATGTATGTCAATCCCTCTGTCGATGGTCGTTTCGATGCAGGCCGACAGTATGCATTCCTTAGGAAATCCTCCGACACCCTGCTGTTGATTGTCGTCAATTTTGACAACCGCGGTCGTCTGGCCGGAGTGCGCATACCTTCCCATGCCTTTGATTATCTGCAACTTCCGATAGAGAAAATGCGCGATGCCGAGGCCGTGGAACTTCTTTCAGGAGCCACCGCACGAGTACCAATGTACCCCGACGGACTGACCGATGTCACCCTTCCTGCCCATGGTGCAGTAATCTGGAAATACCAGCTGTAGAAGGTTGTTTTTTCCTATATAAAGCCTTACTTTTGCAGACAAATTCAAAACTCCCATGCAAGGTCCCATAAAAGTTTTCGCCGGCAGCAAGACACAGAACTTGGCCGAGCAAATCTGCAAGACACTCGGCTATCAGCTGGGTAAAATGAACATTCAGCATTTCTCTGACGGAGAATTTTCTGTCTCGTTCGAAGAATCCATCCGCGGTTGTACGGTATTCCTTGTCCAATCAACCTTCCCTTCCTCGGACAATCTCATGGAACTTCTCCTGATGATTGATGCCGCAAAGCGCGCTTCAGCCTACAAAATCTGCGCTGTCATCCCCTACTTCGGATGGGCACGCCAAGACCGCAAGGACAAGCCCCGTGTATCAATCGGCGCCAAACTCGTCGCCGACCTTCTTACAGTAGCTGGCATTGACCGACTCATCGCCATGGACCTTCACGCAGACCAGATTCAGGGCTTCTTCGATGTCCCCGTTGACCATCTGTATGCTTCGACGGTGTTCCTCCCCTACATCAAGTCCCTCAAGCTGGACAACCTAGTGGTTGCCACCCCGGACGTTGGCGGTGCCAAGCGCGCCAACTCATACGCCAAGTATCTGGGTGTTCCTATGGTTCTCTGCCACAAATACCGCAACAAGCCCAATGAGGTGGCCGAAATGCGCCTTATCGGTGATGTAACCGGAAAGAATGTGATTCTCATTGACGATATGGTAGATACCGCCGGTACGCTGACCAAGGCTGCCGACCTTATGATGGAAAACGGCGCCGCTTCAGTCCGCGGTTTTGCCACCCATTGCGTGATGTCAGGCCCTGCCATTGAGCGCGTGAACAATTCCAAGCTGACTGAGCTGGTCTTTACCGACAGTATTCCATTCGACCGTGACTGCAAGAAGGTGACCGTTCTGAGCGTTGCCGACATGTTCGCCGACACCATCCTGCGTGTCTATGACAACCGCTCAATCTCTTCTCAGTATCTTCTGTAGAATCCGAAGGAGTTTCAGATATCAAAATGAGGGTGGCTAAAAAGTCATCCTCTTTTTGTTACGTCATCCCGGGCAAGTCATCCTCTTTTTTGTTACGTCATCCCGGGCTTGACCCGGGATCCCATCGAAACAAGGGATCCTGAATCAAGTTCAGGATGACGGGGAAAATGGATGACGGGAAATGACAAAAGAGGCCGACTAAAATGCAATTTTTAGTCGGCCCCATTTTGGTTGTTAGAGTTTCACGAGAAACTCTTCTCAAATCTGCTTGCGGAGAAGCTCTGTGAACGAAACTTCTTTTGAGACGATTTCCTTGAGCTTTTCAATAGGAATACGCTCCTGCTGCATGGTATCGCGGTTACGAAGCGTCACGCAGTTGTCCTTAAGTGTGTCGTGGTCAATGGTGCAGCAGAACGGGGTACCGATAGCATCCTGACGGCGATAGCGCTTGCCGATGCTGTCCTTTTCGTCATACTGACACTTGAAGCTGAACTTCAAATCGTCCATGATTTCGCGGGCCTTCTCGGGCAGTCCGTCCTTCTTGACAAGCGGCATGATGGCCAGCTTGACAGGAGCCAGAGTTGCGGGCAGGTGCAGAACTACGCGGCTCTCTCCGTTTTCAAGCTGCTCTTCCTCGAATGTTCCGCAAAGGATGCTGAGGAAAGTACGATCTACACCAATTGAAGTCTCGATGACATACGGAGTATAGCTCTCGTTCGTCTCCGGGTCGAAATACTTGATACTCTTGCCGCAGTATTTCTCGTGCTGGCTAAGGTCGAAATTAGTACGTGAGTGGATTCCTTCCACCTCCTTGAAGCCGAACGGCATCTCGAATTCGATGTCGGTAGCTGCGTTGGCGTAGTGGGCCAGCTTCTCGTGGTCGTGGAAACGGTACTTATTGTCACCCAGTCCGAGAGCCTTGTGCCATTTCAGACGAGTCTGTTTCCACTTGTCAAACCATTCCAGCTCGGTGCCGGGCTTGACGAAGAACTGCATTTCCATCTGCTCGAACTCCCTCATGCGGAAAATGAACTGACGGGCCACGATTTCGTTACGGAAAGCCTTACCAATCTGAGCAATACCAAACGGAATCTTCATGCGTCCGGTCTTCTGGACGTTCAGATAGTTGACGAAGATACCCTGAGCCGTTTCGGGACGAAGATATACCTTCATGTTGCTGTCAGCCGTCGAGCCCATTTCGGTCGAGAACATCAGGTTGAACTGACGCACATCGGTCCAGTTGTGGGTACCGCTGATGGGGCAGACGATGCCTTCATCGAGGATAATCTGCTTGAGCTCATCCAGATTGGTGGCATTCATGGCATCGCTGTAGCGCTGGTGCAGTGCATTCCATTTGGCCTGATGCTCCAGGACACGGGGATTGGTCTCGCGGAACTTGGCCTCATCGAAAGCTTCGCCGAAACGCTTGGCAGCCTTTTCGACCTCCTTGTTGATTTTGTCTTCAATCTTTGCCAGCTGCTCTTCGATAAGCACATCGGCACGATAACGCTTCTTGGAGTCGCGGTTGTCGATAAGGGGGTCATTGAAGGCATCGACGTGACCGGAAGCCTTCCAGATGGTGGGGTGCATGAAAATGCTGGAGTCGATGCCGACAATGTTCTCGTGCATGAGGGTCATCGATTCCCACCAGTACTTCTTGATGTTGTTTTTCAGTTCAACACCATTCTGGCCATAGTCATAGACGGCAGCCAGACCATCATAGATTTCACTCGAAGGAAATACAAAACCGTATTCCTTGCAGTGCGAAACCAGTCTCTTGAAAACTTCTTCTTGTTGTGCCATAGTTATAAGTGTATAAATATCAGTTTACAATATTTTTTGAGAGGGCAAAGGTACGATTTTTCCAACCAATTCCGTATCTTTGAGGCTTGAATAATCAAAAACAGCCCACATATGGACGACGACAAGATAATAGACGGCGAATTAAGCGAAGAACTGGATCAGGAAATTTCCTCAAACGACAACGAAGAGACTCCCCGGGAGCAGGAGGTCGGCAGCGGCGATTTCAGCGACCTTGACCTGGAAGACACCGACAAGAGCCGCCACCTTACGGGTATGTACCGCAACTGGTTCATCGACTACGCTTCGTCCGTAATCCTTGACCGTTCAGTTCCCCATATCGCCGACGGCCTCAAGCCGGTACAGCGCCGTATTCTGTACTCGATGAAGCGTCTGGACGACGGCCGTTACAATAAGGTGGCCAACATCGTGGGCCACACGATGCAGTTCCACCCCCACGGCGACGCCTCCATCGGTGACGCCCTGGTGCAGTTAGGACAAAAAGAACTGCTTATTGACTGTCAGGGCAACTGGGGCAACATACTGACCGGCGACGATGCCGCCGCTCCCCGATATATCGAGGCCCGACTGTCGAAATTCGCCCTTGAGGTGGCTTTCAACAACAAGACCACGGAATGGCAGTCGTCATACGACGGCCGTGCTCAGGAGCCTATTGCCCTACCGATAAAATTTCCGCTTCTTCTGGCGCAAGGTGTGAAAGGTATTGCCGTGACTCTGTCATCGGAAATCCTTCCCCACAACTTCAACGAACTTCTGGATGCATCAATAGCATATCTGAAAGGGGAAGATTTTGCCCTCTATCCCGATTTCCAGACTGGCGGATACGTCGATGTAAGCCGCTACAACGACGGCAAGCGGGGCGGCGTGGTGAAAATCCGTGCCAAAATCCAGAAGCTGGACAACAAGACCCTGGCCATCACCGAAATCCCCTACAGCAAGACCACGTCCAACATAATCGACTCGATTCTCAAGGCCAACGAGAAAAACAAAATAAAAATCCGCAAAGTCGATGACAATACCGCAGCCACGGCGGAAATTCTTGTACACCTGGCCCCGGGAGTCTCGTCCGACAAGACCATCGACGCCCTGTATGCCTTCACCGACTGCGAGGTGAACATTTCGCCCAACTGCTGTGTCATCAAAGACGACAAGCCCTGCTTTATGAGCGTGGGCGAAGTGCTCTGCTATTCGGCCGACTCGACAAAAGACCTGCTCCGCCGCGAACTGGAGATACAACGCGGAGAACTTCAGGAGAGCCTGATGTACGCTTCTCTGGAGAAAATCTTCATCGAAGAGCGTATTTATAAGGATAGGGAGTTTGAAGAGAGCAAGAACATGGATGCCGCTATCCGTCATGTCGATAAGCGGTTGGAGCCCTTCAAGCCAAATTTCATCCGCGAGGTAACCCGCGACGACATCCTCCACCTGATGGAAATCAAGATGGCCCGTATCCTGAAATTCAATTCGGACAAGGCCGACAAGGCCATCATGCAGATGAAGGCCGACATTGAAACCATCAACAACCATCTCTGCCATCTGGTGGAATACACCATAGCCTGGTACGAAGGCTTGAAAAAGAAATACGGCGACAAGTATCCACGACGGACAGAAATCCGCGTGTTCGACACTATCGAGGCGGCCAAGGTCGCCGAAGCCACCGAAAAGCTTTACATCAACCGCGAGGAAGGTTTCGTCGGAATGGCCCTCAAGAAAGACGAACTTATATGCCCGTGCTCGAAGCTGGACGACATAATAGTGATTTTCAAGACAGGTATATATAAGGTGTTCAAGGTGAGCGACAAAGTCTTCGTCGGCAAGGATATCCTTTACGTCAACGTCTTCAAAAAGAACGACAAGCGCACGATTTACAACGTCGTCTATCGCGACGGCAAGCCGGGAAGCCCGTCCTATTTCAAGCGTTTTGCAGTCTATGGCGTGACCCGCGACAAGGAATACGACATCACTCAGGGTAAGCCCGGGTCGAGAATACTCTACTTTACAGCCAACCCCAACGGCGAGGCCGAACAGATTCGAGTCTATTTGCGCCCGGGACCCAAGATTAAGCGCGTACAGTTCGACCGCGACTTTGGTGAACTCGCAGTGAAAGGGCGTCAGGCACTGGGCAACCTGCTGACCAAGAACGAGATACATCGCATTTCCCTCAAACAGCACGGCGTTTCGACCCTTGGCGGACGGGAAGTGTGGTTCGACCGCGACGTGCTCCGTCTGAACTACGACAACCGTGGTGAATACCTGGGCGAATTCGGACCGGAAGACCGCATACTGGTTGTCAATGCCAACGGCGAGTTCTATACAACCGGAATCGACCTGAGCAACCATTTCGACGACAATGTATCGATAGTCGAGAAGTTTGACCCGCGCAAGGTCTGGACAGCCGTCCTATATGACGCCGACCAGCAGAACTTCCTGTACGTGAAGCGTTTCTGCCTGGAACCTTCTACCAAAAAACAAACGTTTATAGAGAACCCGGCCTCGAAGTTAGTGCTGCTGACATGTGCATACTACGCCCGCCTTGAGGTCGTCTTCGGCGGCTCTGACGCCTACCGTGGCAAGATGGAAATTGATGCCGATTCGTTCATCGGAATCAAGAGCTTCCATGCCCGTGGCAAGCGTGTATCGACCTGGCAGATAGACAAGGTTTATGAGCTCGATCCAATCCGTTTCCCCGAACCGGAGGAAGAACCCACAGAGAGTCCGGAAGAGCCCGAAGAACTCATAGAAGAGAAGTCCGACACCCAAATAATTGACGAAATCACAGGTCAGGGTTCACTCTTCCCCGAAGAGTAATTCGGACGGCTTCCAAGAATTTCACGGGACAAACCAATTATTTTTGGACAATGGCCGAAAATCATTACCTTTGCGCCCGATTGTACGCGGTAGTGGTGGAATGGTAGACACGCCAGCCTTAGGAGCTGGTGCCGAGAGGCGTGGGGGTTCGAGTCCCTTCTGCCGTACTTCACTTCGAAGGTTCCAAGCATTTATATGCTTAACTGTATGATATTTTCCGAAATATTGTATAATTAGATGATTATCAGTATGTTCGCATGTTATTCTTTCTAAATGCGGTGACAGAGTTTTATACAAAACAGGAATACAAGGCACCTT
>DCHH01000043.1:6894-8090 GCA_002315625.1 Bacteroidales bacterium UBA1757 | reverse complement strand
CCTGCAACATACGCTTCTCGTTACGGAGAATGACCTCGGGAGCCTTGATTTCCAACAGTTTCTTGAGTCGGTTGTTGCGGATAATGACACGACGGTAGAGGTCGTTGACATCAGTCGTAGCAAAGCGGCCGCCATCGAGCGGAACAAGCGGACGGAGCTCCGGAGGAATGACCGGGATAACCGTCATAATCATATTTCTCGGATCGGTCGGAGTCTTGGCGGCACGGAAGCTTTCGACAACCTGCAAGCGCTTGAGGGCTTCGCTCTTGCGCTGCATTGAAGTCTCCTGATTAGCCTTGGCACGCAGTTCGTATGAGAGTTCGTCGAGATTTACACGTGACAGCATGTCGAGGACAGCCTCGGCACCCATCTTTGCAATGAACTTGTTGGGGTCATTATCGTCGAGGAGCTGGTTCTCACGCGGGAGCTTTTCAATCTTCTCGAGATATTCCTCTTCGGTCAGCAGGTCGTTGGCCAGCACAGGACTGTCACCTTCACCCAGAACACCGGGTTGGATGACAATGTAACGCTCGTAGTAGATGACCGCATTGAGCTTCTTGGTGGGAAGTCCCAGCAGGTAGCCAATTTTATTGGGAAGAGAGCGGAAGTACCAGATGTGAGCCACGGGGACAACCAGTTGGATGTGTCCCATACGCTCACGACGAACTTTCTTCTCAGTCACCTCGACACCGCAACGGTCACAGGTAATGCCCTTGTAGCGGATTCTCTTATACTTTCCGCAATGGCACTCATAGTCCTTTGTCGGGCCGAAAATACGCTCGCAGAACAGGCCGTCGCGCTCAGGCTTATATGTACGGTAATTGATGGTTTCGGGCTTAAGCACCTCACCGTGTGACATATTCAGGATGTCTTGAGGCGAAGCCAGCCCAATCGTGATTTTGGTGAAATTACCGTTGGTCTTGGAATCTTTCTTGAAAGCCATATTGTATCTATCTTATTATCGAGTCAGTTAATTAATCAAGCTGGATGCTCAGACCCAGACCGCGGAGTTCGTTGAGCAACACGTTCAACGATTCCGGAATACCGGCCGGTGGCATCGGGTCACCCTTGACAATTGCCTCAAAGGCCTTGCTACGACCAGTGACATCATCACTCTTGATGGTGAGGATTTCCTGCAGTACATGAGCAGCACCGAAGGCTTCAAGTGCCCAGACTTCCATTTCTCCGAAACGCTG
>DCHH01000043.1:6529-6881 GCA_002315625.1 Bacteroidales bacterium UBA1757 | reverse complement strand
CACCGAACTGAGCCTTACCACCCAACGGCTGCTGGGTAATCAGCGAGTATGGTCCTATGCTGCGGGCATGCATCTTGTCATCGACCATGTGACCGAGCTTCAGCATGTAAATCACACCGACAGTAGCTTTCTGGTCAAACGGTTCGCCGGTTCCGCCATCATACAACTGAGTCTTTCCATAGCGGGGCAGACCAGCCTTGTCGGTCCAGCTCTCGAGGTCGTCCAGAGTGGCACCATCGAAAATCGGAGTAGCGAACTTAACGCCCAGCTCACGGCCGGCCCAACCAAGGACAGTCTCGAAAATCTGACCAAGGTTCATACGTGAAGGCACGCCCAGCGGGTTCAGGACGAT
>DCHH01000043.1:5638-6453 GCA_002315625.1 Bacteroidales bacterium UBA1757 | reverse complement strand
ACGATACCCTTGTTACCGTGACGACCGGCCATCTTGTCACCAACGCGAATCTTACGCTTCTTGGCAACATAAATCTTGGCCATTTGGATGATACCGGAGGGAAGCTCGTCGCCGATAGTCAGATTGAACTTGTCGCGCTTGACCTTTGCATCGAGTTCCTTGACCTTCCTGAGGTAATTCAGTACGAGGTCACGAATCATATCGTTCTTATGGGCATCAGCCGTCCACTTGCTGAGTTGTACGGTCTGGTAATTAATCTGCGAAAGAATCTGCTGGTTGAACTTGACACCCTTGGGAACAACTTCCGTGTCAAGGTTGTCGCGAACACCCTGAGAAACTTTGTTCTGAGTCAGAGTCTGCAGCTTCTCGATAAGGATAGTCTGCAATTCCTTGACCTTTGACTCGAATTCTTCATCGAACTTTGGAAGCAGAGCCTTGTCGGCCAGATGTCCCTTGCGGGTCTTCATAGCCTTTGAATAGAGGCGCTTGCCAATGATGACACCGTTCAGTGACGGATTGGCCTTCAGAGAGGCATCCTTAACGTCACCAGCCTTGTCACCGAAGATGGCACGCAGGAGCTTCTCTTCAGGTGAAGGATCGGATTCGCCCTTAGGAGTAATCTTACCGATAAGGATATCACCAGGGCCCACATGGGCACCAACGCGGATGATACCATTCTCGTCAAGATCCTTGGTAGCCTCTTCACTGACATTGGGAATATCTGCTGTAAGTTCCTCAAGACCGCGCTTGGTCTCACGCACCTCAAGGGTGTATTCGTCAACATGTACAGAAGTGAAAATATCCTCACGGACCAT
>DCHH01000043.1:0-5601 GCA_002315625.1 Bacteroidales bacterium UBA1757 | reverse complement strand
TCCTCGTAGTTGTAACCCTTCCAAGGCATGAAGGCGACCTTCAGGTTGCGGCCGAGGGCAAGTTCGCCGTTCTGGGTTGCAAAACCTTCAGTCATAAGCTGACCCTTCTCCACGCGCTGTCCTGAACGGACGATAGGACGCAGGTCGATGGTTGTGCTCTGGTTGGTCTTCTGCCACTTAGTAATATGGTATGTCTTGACCGAGTCGTCAAAGCTGACGAACTCCTCATCCGGAGTACGGTCATAGCGCACCTTGATGAAATCGGCATCGACATATTCAACCGTACCGGCACCCTCAGCAGTAATCTGGGTACGGGAGTCGCGGATAATCTGTCCTTCGACGCCGGTTCCTACGATAGGAGCTTCCGGACGGAGCAAAGGAACTGCCTGACGCATCATGTTCGAACCCATCAATGCACGGTTAGCATCATCGTGCTCAAGGAATGGAATCAGAGAAGCTGCAATAGAGGCAATCTGCGAGGGTGAGACATCCATCAGGTTGACCTCGGACGGCTCAACAACCGGGAAGTCAGCCTCAAGACGGGCCTTTACGCGGTCGTTCTTGAAAGTACCGTCCTCGTTGAGAGGAGCGTTACCCTGGGCGACAACCTTGCTTTCCTCTTCTTCGGCAGTCATGTACTGCACCTTGTCAAGAACGACCTTACCGTCTTCAACTATGCGGTACGGAGTCTCGATGAAACCGAGGTCGTTAATCTTGGCATATACGCAAAGAGACGAAATCAGACCGATGTTCGGACCTTCAGGCGTCTCAATCGGGCACAGACGGCCGTAATGGGTATAGTGCACGTCACGCACCTCGAAACCGGCACGCTCACGGGACAGACCGCCAGGGCCAAGGGCCGACAGACGGCGCTTGTGAGTCATCTCAGCCAGCGGGTTGGTCTGGTCCATGAACTGCGACAGGGCATTGGTGCCGAAGAATGAGTTGATGACCGACGAGATAGTCTTGGCATTGATGAGGTCAACCGGATAGAACACCTCGTTGTCACGGACGTTCATGCGGTCGCGGATCGTGCGGGCCATACGGGCCAGACCGATACCGAACTGGTTGTTCAGCTGCTCGCCCACAGTGCGGACACGACGGTTGCTCAAGTGGTCGATATCATCGACATCGGCATTGGAGTTGACCAGTTCAATAAGGTATGAAATAATATGGATAATGTCTTCCTTGGTCAGAACCTTCACGCTCATGTCGGTATCCTGACCCAGTTTCTTGTTGATACGATAGCGTCCCACTTCGCCTAAGTCATAACGCTTTTCGGAGAAGAAAAGGTTTTGAATCACCTCGTGTGCAGAAGTATCATCGGCGGGGTCGGCGTTACGCAGCAGACGGTAGATAAAGTTGACAGCCTCCTTCTCGGAGTTACTGGTATCCTTGAGCAGGGTGCTGAAGATGATACTGTAATCCGAACGGCCAGGTTCCTCCTTGTGAAGAAGAATGGTCTGCGCACCGGCATCTAGAATCTGCTCGATATGTCCTGCCTCCAGAACGGTCTCACGCTCGATGATGATATTGTTACGCTCGATGGAAACAACCTCACCGGTATCCTCATCAACAAAGTCTTCCACCCAGCTCTTCAGGACGCGGGCGGCTAATTTGCGGCCGATATACTTCTTAAGACCGGTCTTTGTAACCTTGACCTCTTCAGCCAGGTCGAATATCTCAAGGATATCCTTATCGGTTTCGTAACCGATAGCGCGTAACAGTGTCGTTACGGGCAATTTCTTTTTACGGTCTATATAAGCGTACATCACGTTGTTGATGTCCGTGGCAAATTCAATCCACGACCCCTTGAACGGGATGATACGGGCCGAATACAACTTTGTTCCGTTAGTATGGATACTCTGTCCGAAGAAAACGCCCGGGCTACGATGCAACTGCGAAACAATGACGCGCTCAGCACCGTTAATTACAAATGTACCCTTGGGAGTCATATAAGGAATGGCACCCAGATACACATCCTGCACCTTGGTTTCGAAATCCTCATGATCGGGATCGGTGCAGTATAGTTTCAGTTTAGCCTTAAGGGGAACGTTATAAGTCAGTCCACGTTCAATGCATTCTTCGATGGTATAACGTGGGGGATCAACGTAATAGTCAAGGAATTCCAGCACGAAATTGTTTCGTGTGTCGGTAATGGGGAAATTCTCTGAGAATACCTTGAATAATCCTTCGTTCTTTCTTTTCTCTGGAGGGGTATCTAACTGTAAAAAATCTTGGAACGACTTCAATTGCACTTCCAGGAAGTCGGGATAGGAAATTGGACTCTGGATAGATGCGAAATTAACTCTCTGGTTATCAGTATTGGAAGACATTTATCGAGGGATTTTAGACGGAATTTGCAATATAGACACAAAAAGGTTTAGAATCTCCGTCTCCGGAGATTCTAAACCGAAGCACCTGATAAACAGGCGTGTAGCTTACTTAAGCTCAATTTCTGCGCCAGCTTCTTCCAAAGCCTTCTTCAAAGCCTCGGCTTCTTCCTTGCCGACACCTTCCTTCAGAGTTGAGGGAGCACCGTCAACAAGGTCCTTAGCTTCCTTCAGACCGAGACCGCAAGATTCCTTAACAGCCTTGACAACAGCCAACTTAGCTGCACCGGCTGACTTCAGAACCACGTCGAAAGAGGTCTTCTCAGCAGGAGCTTCAGCAGCACCAGCGGCGGGACCAGCGGCAACGGCAACGGCTGCAGCGGCGGGTTCGATACCATATTCGTTCTTCAGGATTTCAGCCAGTTCATTGACTTCCTTGACGGTCAAATTGACCAATTGTTCAGCAAAAGCTTTCAGATCTGCCATTGTAGTAATATTTAAAATGATTTTGTTTTTTGTTTGTCAGTAAATTAGTTCTCCTTTTCAGCAAGGGTCTTGAGCACCCCGTGCAGAATGTTGCCTCCGCTCTGGAGGGCAGAAACCACGTTCTTGGCCGGTGATTGCAGCAAGGCAATAACGTCGCCGATAAGGTCGTTCTTGCTCTTGACATGAACCAAGGTCTCCAACTGGTCGGGACCGATGTAGAAACACTCCTCTACGCAAGCAGACTTCAAAGCGGGAACTCCTTCCTTGGCACCGACTTCCTTGATAAGCTTGGCAGGCACATTGCCGGTCTGACACAACATCAGGGCAGAGTTGCCTTTCAAAGTGGGATACAAGGGTGAATAGTCGGTTTCAAGACTTTCGAGAGCCTTGATGAGAAGCTTATTCTTAACGACAACCAACTTGATGCCGTCCTTGAAGCAACGACGACGAAGTGCGCTTGTCTTTTCAGAATCGAGGGCGGTGATATCCGTCACATAGAAGTGCGCATATTCCTTAATGAGAGCTGCAATGTGCTCACTTACGAGAATTTTATCTTCCTTCTTCATAATTCAATCGTTTTAATCTTCAACGCTCTTCGGATCGACCTTCAGACCGCGACTCATTGTGCTGGAAAGATAAATGCTCTTGATGTAAGTACCCTTGGCAACAGTCGGTTTCAACTTGATAAGGGTCAGGACAAATTCCTTGGCATTGCCATAAATCTGTTCCGGGGTGAAGTTGAGCTTACCGATAGAAGTGTGAACGATACCGCTCTTATCTACCTTGAAATCAATCTTACCCTGCTTGACTTCCTTAACAGCCTTTCCGATTTCCATGGTAACCGTACCGCTCTTGGGGTTCGGCATCAGGCCGCGCGGACCGAGGATACGACCCAGGGCACCGATTTTACCCATGATGGAAGGCATGGTGATGATGACGTCAACGTCAGTCCAACCACCTTTTATCTTGTTGATGTATTCGTCCAGACCGACATAGTCAGCTCCGGCTTCTTTAGCCTCTGCCTCTTTGTCAGGGGTGCAAAGTGCCAACACTCGGACCTGTTTGCCCGTACCATTCGGCAGGGAAACAACGCCACGTACCATCTGATTGGCCTTACGGGGATCGACGCCAAGACGTACATCCATATCAACAGAAGCGTCGAACTTTGTGAAGGAGATTTCCTTGACCAGTGCAGATGCTTCCTTGAGAGAATATGCCTTGCCCACTTCAATCTTCTCCAAAGCCAGTTTCTGATTTTTCGTCAATTTAGCCATTTCTTTAGATTTAAATTGTTAGTGGTTCAATCCTTTACGTTGATACCCATACTGCGGGCCGTACCGGCAACCATTCTCATGGCTGACTCTACGGTGAAGCAGTTCAAGTCTGTCATTTTGTCTTCAGCTATAGCCTTGACCTGTTCAGAGGTGACTGTAGCAACCTTCTTGCGGTTGGGTTCAGCCGAACCACCCTTGATCTTGGCAGCCTCAATCAGCTGTACAGCTGCTGGAGGAGTCTTGACGACAAAATCAAAAGACTTGTCAGTGTAATACGTAATAACGACAGGGAGTACCTTACCGGCCTTCTCCTGGGTTCTGGCGTTGAATTGCTTGCAAAAATCCATGATGTTGATACCCTTCGAACCCAAGGCGGGACCTACTGGCGGAGAGGGATTTGCGGCACCTCCCTTAATCTGCAATTTTACTTGCCCGGCAATTTCTTTAGCCATTTTTCTCTAGATTAAAAATTAGTTGACTTAACATGACAAAGAACAACGCTTCGTAACCTGCGCTATTCTTTCTCAACTTGCATGAAACCCAACTCGAGCGGAGTCTTGCGCCCGAATATCTTCACCATAACTTTGAGTTTCTTCTTGTCGTTATTCACCTCCTCGATTACACCGCTGAATCCGCTGAAAGGTCCGTAATTGACCTTTACAGACTCGCCGACGATGTATTCTATGTTCAGGTCCTCACCACTTTCCTGAAGCTCGTCAACCTTGCCCAGGATACGGTTCATCTCGGCCGGCTGAACGCATTGTGGATTGTCCATACCACCAAGGAAACCAAGAACATTAGGGGTGTTACGCAACACATGAGGAACTTCTCCTACGAGTTCAGCCTCTACAAGTACATAGCCCGGAAGATATGAACGCTCCTTGAGAACTTTCTTACCGTTGCGGGTCTGAAGTACCTTTTCTGTGGGAATCAATACTTGGAATACGTGTGCACCAAGGCTACTGTTGGACATCGCAGTTTCGATGAACTCCTTAACCTTGCCCTCCTTACCACTGATGGCGCGGAGTACATACCACTTTTTTGAAGTATCAGGCATCACAGAAATCTTTAGAAGACTTTGTCGTAAATGAAGGTCATGAGATTCTCGAAGCCCATATCAATCACAAATACAATCAGTGCAATCACCAAGGAAGCAGTTAATACGACGACTGCGCTATTGCTCAACTCCTTTGCCGTGGGCCATGAGGTCTTTTTGACAAGTTCGTTGTAGGACTCACTGAAATAGGTTCCGATCCTGTTAAAAAACTTTTTCATTATAGTGTGGTTTATTTATAGCACGGGTCGAGAGACTCGAACTCCCGACACTTGGTTTTGGAGACCAATGCTCTACCAACTGAGCTAGACCCGTAAAAGAATAGGAGAGTCCTATTGAGCCGGTTGGCCAAAGTACTCTCCTATCAGTTCTGTATTATCAGTCGATAATCTTCGTGATTTGGCCTGAACCAACCGTACGACCACCTTCGCGGATAGCGAAACGGAGACCTTCG
>DCHH01000072.1 GCA_002315625.1 Bacteroidales bacterium UBA1757 | reverse complement strand
TGCCAGAGCAACACGGAAAGACCGGGCGACGAGACACCCGGCTGGGACTGGGTAAATTAAGGAGGATACGAAAATGAAAAAGTTAACTTGCATCATCTCGATGGCCGCCCTCATTATCGCGGCTGCATCCTGCCAGAAGGAAGAACTGAAGTCTGTCAATCCTAATCCCGAGACCCCGGGCGGTCTGGTATTCACCGCCACACTGGAGAACGCCGACGCCACCAAGACCACTATCGGCAAGATAGAAGGCGGTTACAAGGTGAAATGGGAATCCACCGACTCCATCTCCGTCAACGGAGTGATTTATAAGGCCCAGCCTGATGCCACATATCCCGCGCAGGCCACTTTCACGAAGATGCGTGAAGGGGATCCCGACCCCAAGGCTCCTTATACCGTCTATTATCCCGCATCCGTCTATGACAGCACCGCGAAGAAAGCCGTCCTGCCCAAGACTCAGATTTTTAAGGCGGAAGGCAATATTGCCGGCATCCTCCCGATGTACGCGGAAGGAAGCGACCTCACGCTTCAGTTCAAGAACCTCTGCGGCCTGCTGAAGTTCAACCTCAAGGGAACGGAAACGGTCAGACACATCACAGTGTCGGATACATCGAAAGCCCTCTGCGGCGAGTTCAACGTGACGGATAACGCAGCGGTACTCACCACCGACACCGGACGTATCCTTTCTCTGGACTGCGGCGAGGGCGGTGTCACGCTTGATGCATCCACCGGCCATGACTTCTATGTGGCCCTCCCCGCCGGAAACTACGAACATCTCGCCATCGAATACACCACTACAGGAGGCGCGAACGTATGCCGTATGAAAGCCAACACCACTGCCACCATCGAACGCAACAAGGTCTATGCCTTCGACCAGACTCCCGTCTTCTCGGCAGCTGACTACCTCTGCTTCACCTGCACCGGCGGAAATGTGGCAATCGGGATGACTAAGAAAAATTCTAAGACAATGAATGCTCCTGACATCTCTCTTCTATATTACACGGACAGGACCGGTTGGCAGGATTTCAAGATCGGTGTCGGTAACGGATCAGACAGCACCTCAATAGCCCTCACATCAGGGGAGAAGGTTTATTTCAGGGCGAAAGCATCAAATGACAGTCTTGCGGCATCTAGTTCGGCGTACAATTATTTCACCACCACTGCCACTGATAACGGAAAGGTGGATGTCAGCGGAAACATCATGACGCTTCTTGACGGAGACAACCCCGGTACCACACTGGCTCATGCAAATACTTTCACATATCTTTTCAAGAATTGCACATCAATTCAGAATGCGTCCGGACTGTCCCTTCCTGCGACCAGCCTGGCAAGTTATTGTTACTCTAATATGTTCAATGGTTGCACAGCATTGACAACAGCCCCCGCCCTTCCTGCGACCAGCCTGGCAATGCATTGCTATTTTCGTATGTTCAAAGGCTGCACATCATTGGAGACAGCCCCCACCCTTCCTGCAACCACCATGGCGGGTTCTTGCTACTCTGGTATGTTCTTTGGATGCACAGGGTTGACCCAGGCCCCAGCGCTTTCTGCGACTACTTTGGCATCATCTTGCTATGATGGTATGTTCACTGGCTGCACATCATTGACAGAGGCCCCAGTCCTTAATGTGACCGAACTAAAAAGTACTTGCTACAATTGTATGTTCCAAGGCTGCACAGCATTGACAACAGCCCCAGCGCTTCCTGCGACCACCTTGGAAACGTATTGCTACGCACAAATGTTCCAAAATTGCAGCAAACTCACGTCAGTGACTATGCTGGCAACGGATGTACAAGCGAAAGGTTGCCTCAATAGTTGGCTCGATAACGCCGGCACGGATGAATCGGTCACAAGCCGAACTGTATACATAGCCAAGGGTATGGGGTCAGAGGGACTTCAAATACCGACTTCATGGACGAAAGTGGAGATTCTTCCCGGCGTGTTCTCGGTGAGCGCCGACAAGAAGGTCCGTTTCTCCAAGGGTAACCTCTATTGGAACGGCTCAGTATGGCATTTGGAGACGAATCAGTATGACTGCCCCCCGTCCACTGACGATGAATGGGATGAAAATCACGTCGGTCACTTGTTCTGGACCAAGACAGCTGCTGCCTCTTATGCAGCAAGTTATAGTGACGGAACCTGTACTGCTTCGGATAAGTTTTTCTGCGACGGCAGCGATGCGGCCCATACGTTGACCGTTGACGGTCAGGGCGGTCTGTATGCTTTGAGCAAGGATGAGTGGATATACCTTATCAACACTCGCACAAATGCTTCCACTTTGATGAAAAAAGGAGTAAAAGTTGCCGAGATATCAAACTGCATGATCATCGCCCCCGACGGCTATACCGGGACGATAGCCGCAAGCTACGATTATGCAGCATGGTCAGTCGCCGAGTCACAGGGTCTGGTGTGTCTTCCTGCCGCCGGCTGCCGGAGTGGCTCGTATGTCGACGATGTCGGCTACCGCGGCTACTACTGGTCATCCACACTTTATAACAAAGGCTATGCGTCTGCCCTCTACTTCGATGACAGCAATCTCTGGGATGGCGAATACACCCTCGATAATGGATACTCTGTTCGTCTGGTATATTCCGCCCAGTAACTTATATACTGGGGTTCCACCCCAAGCCCCGGCGGCCTTTCGGGCTTTCCATATTTTGGCTTCGCCAAAATACACGCCCCCGGCCGGGCCGCTGATGCGGCCTTTGCTTCACCAAGCTTAAGCCAAGGCACCTGAATTGAAAACACCCGTGTCCTTCGAAGGCACGGGTGTTTTGTGTAAAGGGCGGTGGGTGGGCCGTAAATTTCAGAATCAAGCACAAATAGATTCTTTCACCTCCCAACTGTTTCCGAATTTATGTATATTTGCATAGTTTTGGAAATAGAATATGTCTAATACAAGTTATATAACACTTCGAAACAAGTTCATCGAATACGGTTGTTTCAGTATATACCAGGTGCTGATGTGGGATGTCGGATTTGATTCGAACAACTACACCCGCTGGTGCAAACAGGGTCTTTTGGTGCGACTCCGCCGCGGATGGTTCGCCTTTCCGGAAATGCTGAAAGCCCCGGATTTCGCAAGATATGTCGCGAGCCGAATCTACAAGCCTTCTTATATAAGTATGCAGACCGCCCTTTCGTTTTACGGAATGATTCCCGAGGTGGTTACTGACTTCACCAGCGTATCCACTCTGAAGACAGCAGAATTTACCAATGAGTTCGGAGCATACAGTTACAGGACCGTCAAACCCGAACTGTTTTTCGGCTTCGAACTGAGAAAGATGCAGGACGGGAGGACCATTCCGTTCGCCACTCCGGAGAAAGCCCTCCTTGATTTCCTGTATCTTTACCCCGAATATAATGCTGCTGCGATGATGCTGGACTTGAGGTTGGATGAAGATTTCCTGATTAATGAACTGGACCTCACAAGACTTCGGGAATACTCCTCACAATTCGGCAGCAAGGCATTGGAAGCAAGATTGAACACACTTATCAAAGCATACGGACTATGATTGACATCAAGCAGATAAGCGGGTATTTCCCCGGAGTTGTCAGGAACAACGCAGCATTCCATAAACATTTGTTGAAGG
>DCHH01000103.1:3774-9862 GCA_002315625.1 Bacteroidales bacterium UBA1757 | reverse complement strand
AAGCTATTTCCGACAAATGCGTCGAGGCGCTGGGGTACATTCAGGCTGCCAAATAAGTCTATTCATTCATATTATTTTCCAACTCTTTTATGAAACAACAAACAACGCAAGAAAAGCTGATGTCGAACTGGCGCTGGTGGCTTTGCTCACTGCTGTTCGTCGCCACGACGGTCAACTACCTCGACAGACAGGTCCTGTCACTCACGTACGAGGAATTTATCAAGCCCGAGTTCCACTGGACCGATGCCGACTACGGCACCATCACCAGTTTCTTCTCCATCTTCTACGCCATCGCATGCCTCTTTGCCGGCAAGTTCGTTGACTGGATGGGAACCAAGAAGGGCTACCTCATCGCCATCGGCGTATGGTCAGCCGGTGCCTGCATGCACGCCGCATGCGGCTGGGCCACCGCCCACCTCTGCAACATGGATTCCGTCAGCGCCATCAAGGCCGTCGAAGCCGGTTCCAATGCAGCCCTCGCGATTTCAACCACATCAGTCTATCTCTTCCTCCTCTGCCGTGGCATTCTTGCCCTCGGTGAAGCTGGAAACTTCCCCGCCGCCATCAAGGTGACCGCCGAGTACTTCCCCAAGAAGGACCGCGCTTTCGCCACCTCGATTTTCAATGCCGGCGCTTCTGTAGGTGCCCTTGCCGCTCCTCTGCTTATTCCGCCACTTGCCCTTAAGTTCGGCTGGGAAATGGCATTCATCATCATCGGTGCTCTCGGTTTCATCTGGATGTTCTTCTGGGCATTCATGTACGAGAAACCCGAAAAGAGCAAACACGTGAACAAAGCTGAGCTTGCATACATTCATCTGGATGACCAGGAAGAGAACAAGGCCGCAGAAGTTGCCGCTCCCGCTGAGGAAGAGAAGGCAATTCCTTTCATGAAGTGCTTCACCTACCGTCAGACCTGGTCGTTTATCGGCGGCAAGATTTTCACCGATGGTGTATGGTGGTTCTTCCTNNATGGCATTCATCATCATCGGCTGTCTTGGTTTCCTATGGCTTTTCCTCTGGATTTTCCTTTATGAGAAACCGGAAAAATCCGGGAGGGTGAATAAGGCGGAAATCGAATACATCCTTCAGGATGACCCTTCGGCGCACGAGGCCGGAGAAGAAATCAGGATTCCGCTCAAGCAATGCCTCAGATACAGGCAGACCTGGGCCATCCTCACGGCACGGTTCATTTCGGACTGCGTCTGGTGGTTCTTCCTGTTCTGGGCCCCTTCATATTTCAGCAACCAGTTCAATGCTCCCGCAACTTCCGGACGCGGTCAGGCACTTATCTTTACATTGTACGCCATTGTGACGGTCATCTCCATCTTCGGCGGCTATCTGCCCAAGCTCTTTGTTGAAAAGAAAGGAATGGAACCCTACTCGGGCCGTATGCTAGCAATGCTGATTTTCGCCTTCTTCCCGATTGCCGCCCTGTTTGCACAGCCCCTTGGCATGCATTTCAACAACCCCTGGTGGCCTGCTATTCTCATCGGCCTGGCCGGTGCCGGACACCAGTCATGGAGCGCCAACCTCTTCTCAACCGTAGGTGACATGTTCCCCAAGAGCACCATCGCCACCGTCACCGGTATCGGTGCCATGGCCGGCGGTATCGGCTCAATGGTCATCCAAAAGGTTGCCGGTAACCTCTTTACATACGCAGAGAACGCCGGAAGCGCCTTCACCTTCATGGGCTTCGAAGGCAAACCCGCCGGATACTTCATCATGTTCTGCTACTGCGGACTAGCCTACCTCGTAGGCTGGATCATCATGAAGAGCCTCGTCCCGAAGTACAGCCCCATCAACGTTGACTAACCCACCAGAAACCTAATAAAAAAGCAGAGCGGCCTTGTGATTGGTCGCTCTCTTTTTTTTCGTATTTTACGCGTATCATTCGCGAAAAATACGAAAGTACTAGTTTAGAACCTGCACTGGAGCTGGTAGAGAGGCAGGATGGTTACGGTGTTGATATCAAGGATTGAGCCGTGTGAGAAGTCGAGGGTTTCGGCTGACGGGTAATATTCAAGGAATGGTGCATCTTTTCTCAGTGGCCTGAAATAGAAGCTCATTTCACTTGTGCGTAACTGGTCGGCATAACGCTTCAGCCCGATACGCCAAGGAGCGCCGTGGTAGAACTCATCGTGTATCAGTTCGTTGTTCAAAAAGCAATGCACCACATCAGCAGTATAATCGATCTGCAGGAAGTATTCTGCCACTTGAGCCGATTCGGGAAGATTCATTCTCATCCCCATCCAACGAGTCCCGACGCGACGGGTTTCGGCAGAAGCCTCCACTGGGGCCACCTCAGCATGCCGCACCTTCATCCCTTGAGCCGACGGATAAAGCACATAGTCGAACGAAGGACTGCCCAGACTCAAAAGCCTGAACCCGTCTGCACCATCCTCCACCACCGTGGCTGGAGTTATGACCAGGCGATTCCCAATTTTCGTGGTGTTCAACGCCTGTTCCATGGTCAAGGTAGTTATTTTCAGACGATTGCCAGTGGAAGAAAGCACCTCAAAAGTACTCCCAAGCCCTGCCTGCACACGAACGATACTGCCCTTGCGCTTGCCGCCGCTTATACTCAGACGCTGAACCGTCTGCATATCAAAACAATACTCCGGCTGCACACCATCGGGGGCAAAAAAGAAATAATGCTCCGTCCCGGCATCATCAATTTTAAGCAGAAGTTGTGCCGTGCTATATTTCAGCAGCGAACCGCCCATCCTAAGATTAAAGGGTAGAATCATACTCTCATCCTTTGGCAATGAAAAACCACCTTCAGCAGGAATTGTCAAAGTCTCTCCACGAAGATTCAACCGCAGTTGGAGCCCGTCCATATCGTGACGCATCAGATCATGGTCCTGAAAATTAATCATAAACACAAAGCCGCTGCCATCCTTTTCACGGGCGGAGTAACGCAGCGTATCGCAGTTACTGGGAGTCATAGCTGCGGCAGAGGCGGGCAAGAGCACTTCCATCGGCGCAAGCAGGTCACCAAAGTCATTCACAAAGTGATGAATCAGACGCAGATAACGGTATGAGCCGTGTTCCAGTCCGAACTCTCCAAGCGGAGCCTGAAAATCATACGAAATCTTCGGACAGCCCATAGGCTCCTCGCTGTAGTAGCCGATGCCGTCGGTACGCTTAGGAGTGGAGCCTCCATGATACATATAGTAGCCAATGCCGTTGGATCCGCTGCCCAATGTCCTGACCATCAATGCCTGAGCGGCCTGTGCCGTCACGATGGGACGGCTCGGATATATCATCTGAATGCCCACTCCCATCTCGGCGCAGAATGACGGAAAGTCGTCCAAGTTGTAGCGCACATTGCCGTAGTCGGGATTTTTCTGCAAATCCTTGAACATACAGAACTGCGACATCCTCGGCTTTTCCCAGAACGGGTAGGTGTAAGCAGCCGTCACGGGGATTCCCTCGTTTCCCAGAACCGCACCCATTCCCCAGCCGGTCGCAGTGTAGAACGGCGTAATAATGCCTGCCTCCTCGGCCATCCTCTTCAGGGTCATCATGTGCTCATCGCCCAGCCGGCGGTTTTCAATCCGCCTATCTTGAACGCTCACTCCAATTTTCGTAATATCCTTGTCGTATGATGCCGACGTCATGTCCTTTTTCTCCTCAGGATATGTAATGGCCATATAACCAGCCGAATGCTGATGTTCGTTCTCAATCTGGCAGCCGATAATCGGCCCTCCGTCCTGATAGTAGAGCCCCTTCAACTGGTCTGCCGTCTGCTGATAGAGCCTGCGGACATAGCTGAGGTATTCGCTGTCGTTGCTACGGATGTCCAAAGGCTTGCTCAACAGCCAGTCGGGCAAACCGCCGTTACGGATTTCGCCATGGCAGAAGGGACCGATGCGGACGATTACTTTCATCCCGTGCCGGCCGCAAAGCTCTACAAAATGGCGCAAGTCTAGGTTTTTCTCCCAATGGAACTCTCCCTCGTATGGTTCGTGCAGGCACCAGAAGACGTAGGTGGGGATAACCGTCACGCCCCCAGCCTTGATTTTGAGGATTTCCTCTTCCCACTGCTCTCGTGGATAGCGGGAATAGTGCATTTCGCCCATAACAGGGATAGTGGGCAGTCCGTTTTCCCGCATATAGAAACTGGTAAAGTCGATGCTCCCGCCGTCAGGGGATTTTCCCCCCAGACGCAGATGACCTTCTTTCACAACCTTAGGCTGTGAGGGAACATCGATTTCATAAACCTTTTGTGCATGCAAAGGAAGCCATACGATAAGGGCGGCCACCAGCCCTGTCAAGTTCTTATTCATAGAATTCATTATCAGACTGACAAATATATGCATCTTGCACGAAAAAAAGGACAATCAATAGCAGAAAAGCTCGTCAAGGCCGTCATGCTGAACAACCGTCATGCTGAACTTGATTCAGCATCCCTTGTTCATCACGAGATCCTGAGTCAAGCTCAGGATGACGGGATAATTGTGAATCGAGGGACTATCCCCATTGACACTGTTAAACTTGACTAACCCCTACTAATAATCAAGGCGACCCACCAAGGCCGCCCTGATTTTTTACTAGGTATGCGGATCAAACAATTTTTAAGCAAACGCACCTGACCGGGTTGATGTTCTAAACCGGACTGCGTGGATTTCTTCCTTGACTTTCTCCGACAAACGCGTTTTATCCATCTCATACTGAAATTGTAGCCGGAAAAAGAAATCGTCCTCTATTCCGAGAGCCACCCCGATTAAGGATGACTGCTCTGCAGTTATACCTCTTTTCCCCTTTATTATTTCATTAAGGGTGGACGAGTGTATTCCTGTGAGGTCTGAGAGCTCCTTCTGAGTCATGCCTCTCGCATCAAGTTCATCTCTGAGAAATTCACCCGCATGAATGGCCACAAACGGTGTTGCTGATGATAGATTAAAGGTGCTCATAGTGGTTCGTTATATCTAATAGGTCTACTTCCGTTATTATTACTGATTCACCGTCACTTCCACTTTTAAACAGTAGTCTGTACTTCTTATCACATCGGACACTTTCCGTACCGCTTGAGCCGTTCAACCTTTCGTACCTAAGTCCATTGTAGCGTAGCAAGTCTTCAACACGTCCCGCCTGCTTCATAATATCAACAGCCTTGATATACCCCTTAATTGTTGAGGCTGGAAGGCAACGGTATTTCCTCTCTGCGGTTGTACCGTTTGTATAAAGTTCAGCAAGCGCTTTATTCTCAGTTGTTACGTTCATTCTCTGTTTCCTCGATGAAAGAGTCGTGCAAATATAAGCACAATTCTTCGATTAGCAAAATTGCTAATTCACTCACTTGGTATTTTTCGCGAATGATACGCGTAAAATACGAAAAAAGAAAAGGGCAACCTCACATGAGGCTGCCCTTCCTTTTATATGCGGTCAATCAATACCCGAAGATCTCTTCGAGGGTGACGATCTTGACTGGGCCGAGGGTCGAAAGATACTTGGTGTCGAGGTCCTTGATGTCGCCCAGGATGGCGTATGTGTAGTTGCGGTCCTTGACCCAGCGCTGCTGGGCTGCAACGACATCTTCAAGTTCCATGTTCTGTACCTTCTCAAAGACCTGACGGCTGAGCGGCTCGGTAAGGCCAAGCCTTCTGCAGGCACAGTAGCTGGTCAGCACGGATACTCCGTTGGTACGGGCGGTACGCATACGGCTGATAAGGGCATCCTTTGCGACCTTGAAAGCGGCCGGCGATTGGGGCATCTCGTTGATGATTTCGTCAAATGCCTCGATAGCCACCTGCATCTTGTCGTTCTGGGTTGCAATGAAAGCCATATAATTATAGTTGCCAGTGAGATTGGACGGTGAATTGAGGTATGCCTGTGCACTGTAGGCAAGTCCGCGAGCCTCGCGCATCTCCTGGAAAACAATCGTATTCATGCCGCCGCCGAAATACTCGTTGTAAAGATTGATTGCAGCAGTTTCTGTGGCATCAAACTTCTCGCCGCGATTGCTGAAC
Source organism: Bacteroidales bacterium UBA1757 (assembly GCA_002315625.1). Taxonomy (GTDB): domain Bacteria; phylum Bacteroidota; class Bacteroidia; order Bacteroidales; family UBA1402; genus UBA1757. Next base: position 3,890 of record DCHH01000103.1, on the reverse strand, counting down.
TGGTAGTAATAAATCTGCTTTGCATCGTACTGTGCCATGACCACACTGCTTTGAGGTGTCTGAAGCATAGCGGGATAAACCTCCTCAAGCGGCTCGGCTCCTTCAGTGATTTTATG
>DCHH01000103.1:633-3634 GCA_002315625.1 Bacteroidales bacterium UBA1757 | reverse complement strand
GTTCGAGAGGGTAATCTTCTTTATGTGGTCCGGACCGTACTTAATGTAACTCTGCAGGGCTGAGCTGCATGAACGCTGATTCTTCTTGCTGTTATTGCGGGCCTTAAGCATATCCATCTTAACATTGGCAAGAATGTTTTCATCGGGAACCGCATTGAGAATCAGGTCCTCAACAATGCTCAAAGCTTCCGGCATGTTCTCACTAAGTCCGCTGACACTAACCACAGAGCGGTTTGAACTGGTATAAATGCTGAAGGAACAGGCAAGCTCATACATTCGGGTAGCAATCTCCTCAGCCGACCGGGTAGGTGTGCCGAGATAATTGAGATATGAGCAGGCCATTGAAATCGACGGGTCGTTTTCCGTTCCCGTATTGAACACGAAATCGAGTTCGAAAATATCATTGGTGACATTCTCCTTGTAAAGAACGTTCACACCCTCAGCGAGTTCAAACTGGGCCATATCCTTGCTGAAATCCACAAAGACCGGCTCAATGGGCTTGACCTCCGTAGCCTGGATTTCCTGCAGGAAAGCACTCTGCTGGTCACGGTTGGTCACAATCGGAGTGATTTTCGGAGCAGAAATTTTCCGGACAGTTGTATCCTCACCCATCAGTTTATAGACAATGGCATACGAATTGTCCTGAAGATATTCGTTGGCAAAGGCCACCACGTCTTCCTTGGTAACAGCGGCCAGATAATCCAGTTCGTGGCAGGCATCTTTCCACTCAATGCCGTTGATGAAAGCATTGATATACCACTGTGCACGTGCTCCGTTGTACTCAAGCTGCTGCTGGAGAGAAAGCTTGGCATTGTTGATGGTAGCCTCAATCAGCCCTTCGTCAAAATCACCGTTGCGGAGCTTCGCAATCTCTTCCAGAGTGATGTCTCGCACCTCATCCAGAGTCTGGCCCTCTTTCGGACGTCCCATAGCGATAAACTGTCCGTAATCGGGCATACTGGAATAACCTGCAGAGAGGCTGAGCACCTTCTGCTGCTGCATGACGTCAAGGTCAATCAGACCGGCCGAACCATTGTTGAGGATAGCTCCGGCAATCTCGGCAACAGCCGAGGTCTTCAGGTCGGAAGCACCCGGCAGACGCCATGCCATAGCCATATTTTCAGCCTCCAGTCCATAAACTTTCTTGACAATAGGCTCAGTAATGGGGGTTTCAGCCTCATACTGCAACTGAGGAATGGCAGGATTGGGCTCCCAGTCTCCGAAATACTTCTCAATGGCGGCCACCATCTCATCGGGGTCGAAATCACCCGACAGACAGATGCGGATATTGTTGGGCACATAATAAGTGGCATAGTAATTCTTCACATTGGTGATGGAAGGATTCTTCAGATGCTCCTGGGTGCCCAGCGTGGTCTGCTGACCGTAGGGATGATTGGGGAAAAGTGCCTGGTCGAGCGCTTCCCACACCTTGCGGCTGTCCTGGGTAAGGCTCATGTTCTTCTCCTCATAAATCGTCTCCAGCTCGGTGTGGAAACCGCGGATGACATTGTGACGGAAACGGTCGGCCTGAATGCGGGCCCAGTTGTCAATCTGGTTTGAGGGGATATCCTCGGTATAGACCGTTTCATCGGAAGAAGTCCATGCATTTGTACCGTCGGCACCAATCATGGCCATAAGCTTGTCGTACTCGTTGGGGATGGCCAGCTTGGAAGCCTCGTAGCTAATCGAGTCGATTCTATGGTAAATAGCCTGACGCTCAGCCTCGTCCGTCGTCTGGCGATAGACCTCGAAAAGTTGCTCAATCTCATCCAGCATTGGCTTTTCAGCAGCATAGTCGGCGGTTCCGAACTGCTCGCTTCCCTTAAACATAAGGTGTTCGAAATAGTGTGCCAAGCCGGTAGTTTCAGCCGGGTCGTTCTTACTGCCCACCTTCACGGCAATGTAGGTCTGAATACGCGGTTCTTCCTTATTAACCGACATATAGACCTGCAACCCGTTGCTAAGGGTGTAAATCTTCGTGTCAAGAGGGTCACCCTTGACGGTTTCGTAGCGGCTGCAGGCAGTCGAAACGAGCATCATGGCCGCAAAAGCCACATACATGAATTTCCTCATAATTGTATAGATAATAATTAGGTGTTCAAGCTATTGGAAAACCCTGCAAAAATACACAAATTGATTATAATGTAGCGGAAAAATCGTAATTTTGCGGCTTAAATCAGGGTCATCAAGACAGACCCGCCATTATAACGAATCAAATGACCCTTTTAAAGTCCGTCCTACAAGCTACTGTTTTCAGTCTTATATTCACCCCCTTCACTGCTGTTTCACAAAATATCGAGTCACAGGACACGGTTTCCGTAACAGAAATTTCAGCCATAGACACCGTTGACACCCCCGACAAATACACAAAAATAGTCCTCTTTTCCGACCATACCTGGGATTTTATCGACATTGGTCGCCCGAAGATTGATACCGCCGGTTTCTTTGAATGTTGGAGCAACGAAGAAATCCACGCATTCAAGCACTTGAAAGCCAGTGATTTGCCAGAGGAGATAGATATTCTGCTCTACGATGAGGAACATCCGTATTGCCTTCCTACTACCGGCAAAATCAATTCTCCCTACAAGTTCCGCCGCACCCGCGAGCACAACGGCATCGACATCGACCTCGAGATTGGCGACACCGTCCGCTGCGCCTTCGACGGCATAGTCCGATACAACAACACATCCAGTCACACAGGAGGTTACGGCAACCTCATCGTAATCCGTCATTCAAACAGACTGGAAACCTACTACGGACACCTGTCCAAAATCCTGGTCAAGAACAACGAAATGGTCAAGGCAGGCGAAATCATCGGACTCGGAGGCAACACCGGACGCAGCACCGGCCCCCATCTCCATTTTGAAGTGCGCTACAAGGGTCAGTCCTTTGACCCGTCCCGGGTATTTGACTTTGTCAACGGAACCGCCCGCGATTCCATCCTGAGCCTCAAGCGCCACTACTACAGCATCTACTCCCACTACGGCCAGACCGACGAAGA
>DCHH01000103.1:0-558 GCA_002315625.1 Bacteroidales bacterium UBA1757 | reverse complement strand
ATAGCCAAGCGCTACGGCACCACCGTGACAAACATCTGCAAGCTCAACGGCATCTCATCGAAAAAAATCCTGCGCATCGGCGAACGGCTGATTGTCAGATAATTCCAAACACATGTCCCACCAACATCTCCTAACAGTCCTGCTTCTCACTATTGGAGTCGTTTTGCCGTCACAGGCAGACACCTACGCAGACCGCTATCTCCAGCAGACCGGAGCCAGAGCCGTCCTGTTTGCCGGAAACGGCCAGGCAAGGTACCCATTCAAACCTGAAAACACATACTTTCTGTTCGGTACCGACTTCAAGAAAGGCAACATCACATACGACGGCATTTACTACAGCAATGTCCTGCTTAATGTTGATGGCTACCTTGACCAGCTCTACGCCAAGTCCGACACCTCATCACATCCCGTCTTGATGGTGTATGACAAGGTTTCATCCTTCACCGCCAACGGTCACAAGTTTCTCCACGCCGAGGATCTTCTCCCCGATGGCAGCCAGGTCACCGGCTATGTTGAGATTCTGATGCAGGCCGACAGCTGCATACTGCTGAGAAAGAC
>DCHH01000076.1:1841-9587 GCA_002315625.1 Bacteroidales bacterium UBA1757 | reverse complement strand
CTTAATTTTGTGGCCATTATCCTTACCACCCTACTATGGCTGACAGGCATGACAGAGAGTTTGTTGCTGAACACATCAGAGACGACATATCAAAGTTGGCTCTCAAACTGCATAATGGCGGAAACCGGGAAAACGGCGGATTGGATGTGACATGGGTCTTGCAACAGATAGCAGGATATCAGGCTATTGAGAAAAAACTGCCAACCTGGTATAACAACCCCGACATTCTCTTTCCAGCCGCTCTTCCATTAGAACAATGTTCTTCCGAAGCTACAGCCCTCTATAAAAAGGACTTGATGGAGAGGATTCTCCGAAAGTCAAAGACGGGAACAGATCTGACAGGCGGATTCGGAGTTGATTCATGGGCTCTGTCTTCTCTGTTCGAGACCTACCATTATGTGGAGCGCAATGCAGCTCTCTGCCAAGTGACAGAGCACAATTTCCAGGTATTGGCCTCTCCTCAGACAGACAATTCCAATATCATTGACAGACACCAGATTGAGGTACACATTGCCGATGCCCGGGAATATCTTAATTCAATGTGTGCCGTCGAATTTATTTATATGGACCCGGCAAGGCGCGACGTCAAGGGGGGTAAGACGGTTCTGCTGTCAGATTGTGAACCTGATGTGACACAGATGCTTGACACATTGCAGACTAAAACCCGTTTTCTGCTGCTCAAGCTCTCCCCTATGCTGGACATCTCATTAGCCATGAAAGCACTTCCCGGCGTAATGGAGGTACATATAGTTGCCGTTGACAACGACTGTAAAGAACTGCTGTTTCTTATTGATTTCCAAAATCGCGGGAACGACACAACAGTCAAAATAGTTACCGCCAATATCCAAGGCGCATCACAAGAACAACGGTTTTCATTTTCACAAGTTCAGGAGACAGCTGCCGAATGCCAGCTGACGGACACCATGCACCGCTATCTTTATGAACCGAACGTGGCTGTCCTGAAAGGGGGTGCATTCAAACTGGCGGGTGCAGCCTTCTCCCTGTTAAAACTTCATCAGAACACCCACCTATATACCTCTGACCATCTGGTAGAAGCTTTTCCGGGCAAGATTTTCGAAATCGAGAAGATACTCAAACCTTCAGCCAAGGAGACCAAGACGATACTCGGACAAACCGCCCAGGCCAATGTCTGCATCCGCAACTATCCTGACTCGGTTGACACTCTACGTAAACGGTTTCACCTCAAAGACGGCGGTGACCATTACCTCTACGGAGTAACCGTCGGCCGTAACGAACATCTTCTTATCCTCTGCCGGCGCATCTTCCCGGGGCGGAACAATTCTTTGGATTATTGACCTTATGAGATACCTTCACAACAACAGCACCGACGCCCACTTCAATATGGCTTTCGACCGGTTCTGCCTGGAACAGATGCCACTGGAGGAACCACTATTTTACCTCTGGCAGAATGCTCCTGCAGTCATCATCGGACTGAACCAGAATGCCCATACAGAGGTAAACCTGCCCTATCTCGAAGCAAATAACATAAAGCTGGCCCGTCGCGTGACAGGCGGAGGGGCCGTCTATCACGACCTTCAGAACCTCAATTACACCATAGTCGGAAGGACTTTGGATTTGGAGCGGTATGGCGTTGACTCGCCTCAGCCCATTGTAGAAGCATTGCAGGAACTTGGTGTGCCCGCGCTCCTCAGCGGCCGGAATGACATATTAGTAGATGGTCGAAAAGTATCAGGCTACGCAAAACGCGGATGGCGCGACCATACAATGATACATGGCACACTGATGTACAATGTTGATATTGAAACACTTTCGGAAGTACTTGCAGTTAAGGCCGAGAAACTTCAAGTGCATGGCATTGCATCAGTCAAAAGTCGTGTAGCCAATCTCAAGGATTACCTGCCCAACATAGCGTCAGTCGATGAATTGCAGTCTGAACTCGAAAGAATCTTATCTCGTGACCATACCGACAAGGAAATCGTCCTTAACGATGCCCAACTGGCCGTCATTGAACAAATAGCACAAGAAAAGTTCCGTACTTGGGAGTGGAACTACGGCCATAGCCCCAAAGCTGATATTGTCCGGAAAAAGCGGTTAGGCTGCGGCACTGTCGAAGTTCACCTGACAATAGAAAAAGGGAGAATCGAAAACATCGATTTCATCGGGGATTTCTTGGGTCGCGAACCTGTCTCTACCCTTTCCAAAAAATTGGTAGGGACACCATTTGACCGACAATCCATAGCAGAACCAGTCGCAAATCTTAAGATAAGCGACTGGTTCGACAATCTAACTGCAGAACAATTCACCGACCTGCTCTTCGACTGAGAGCTGAGACGATTATTTTCCGATAGGCATTCCGAAGATTGCCTTCAGACGCTCTGCATCGTACTTGGAAGTGCGGTCGAAATAGAAGATACCATTCTGTTCCTGCTGCACATCGGTGAGTTGGGTGTAGCAATAACCCCAAATGTGTTCTGTCTCCTCGACAATGGCCTTCACCTGTGATGCAAGACGGGTATAAAACTCTTCTTTCGTCGCAGGAGCATCACCATAGCCCCAGACACCATCAGCCGGAGGATTGCTCTCCATGCAGCGGATACCGCCGAATTCATCGACAATATATGGAATATTTCCTCTTTCGGGGAAGTCATACGGGTCCGTCAGGACGGGGCGGTTAAAACCGACATTACCACGATGGCGCTCCTGATGCGACATCGATGGGCCTTCCTTGACGCCGCGTGTCAGCAGCAGGTCGCGAAGTTTGTCGGCGTTCTGCTCATAGTCATGGTAGGTCCAGATATCGGTCTTGATGTGGACACCGCCGCTTACAGTATTGATGGGACGGGTGGGGTCGAGAGCCCGGGTAATGTCATACACATCGGAGATGAAACGGGGATACTCCACATCATCGGGCCAGAACTCTTCGTTGAAAGGGGTCCAGGTGATAATGCTCGGATGGTTCTGGTCACGCTCAACCACACGGCACCACTCAGGGAGGAAATTACGGGCAGCCAGCGGGTCGTTGGCGTCGAGTCCCCAACTTGGAAATTCGCCCCATGTAAGGTAACCTAGACGGTCTGCCCAGTAGTGGAAACGCTCTTCAAATACTTTCTGGTGAAGACGGGCACCGTTGAAGCCCACACTCTTCGAGAGTTCGATATCGTGGCGGAGAGCCTCATCAGAAGGAGCCGTCCAAATACCGTCCGGATAGAAGCCCTGGTCAAGGACAAGGCGCTGATAGTATGGTTCATTGTTGAGGAAAACCCGCTTTCCTTCCACATGAATCTTTCGCATGCCAAAATACGAGGATACCTTATCAACAATAGCGCCTTCAGGGGAAACAACCTCGAAGCGGACATTGTACAGATAGGGGTCTTCCGGGCTCCAAAGATGGGCTTTGCGGATAGGTACTACCACTTCGCTTCCGTTGGCGGCAGTGGCAGTGTGTTTCCCGACCAACTTTCCGTCTGCATCGGTAACTATGACGTTCACCTTTCCAAAGGCAATATTCTGGCGGGTGAAAAGACGGAAGGAAACATTCCCGGCATCAATGTCGGGGGTGGTCACCACCCGTTCGAGAGAACAGGGGCTGACAGCCTCCATCCAGACAGTCTGCCAGATGCCGGTGGTGCGGGTGTACATGCACTCGAAATTGGCCTGACGGAGCGATTGCTTGCCGGCTGGCTGCATGCGGCTGCGCAGGTCGCTTGAAGCGCAGACAACAAGTGAATGGTTCTGTCCAGGTGTGACAAAAGCAGTAATATCCAATGAGAAAGAATCGCTACCACCAAAATGACGGGCCACAAATTTACCGTCGATATAGATTTCAGACTGATAATAGACGGCTCCGAAGTTCAGCAGAATGTCTCTCCCTTGCCACTCAGCCGGGATAGAGATATTGCGCTGATACCAGATAGATTTGATGAAATCCTCACTGAAGGCTACACCGGAAAGTTTCGACTCGGGGGCAAACGGAACGGTAATCTTTCCGTCAAATGACTTGGCGTTCATTAGGTTACGCTCCACGCCCGTCTGGGCCTGGTCAAGGGTATAAGTCCATGTTCCGTTCAAGTTGACCCAGTCGGTACGCTCAAACTGCGGACGGGGGTATTCGGGACGGGGAAGAGTAGCAGCTTGGGAGCATAACGGCATCAGAATGATGGCCACCAGCACTGAAATAAAATATTTCTTCATAATCGAATTTGTACATTTTGGAAAAGATAGATTATTATTCATTTGGAAGCCATACCTTCATCTTTGAATGGTCACTGAGGTTGGCCCAACGGTAATAAGGGATAGTATTGGTTTCGTTATCGACAGTTTCATCGCAATAGACAAACGGTCCGCAAGTGAGAGCATGGCAGCCGGCATCTTCCTTGACACGCTCGTCAGCCTCAACAAAGCGTTTCTGCTGGTTAAAGGTCAGTTCAACCAGATCGCCCTGTTTCCATGTGCGGCAAATGACGGCAAAACCATTCTCCAAAGGAGCCTCAAATGACTCACCATTGACATTGAGCGTGTAACCTGCATTCAAACCGTCGGAGAAATGATAGAGTTCACCCGGCATGAAGGAGGTGGTGCGACACCATGTGGGAATACGCATCCGAAGAGTAAACACCCCATCCTTGGCAGGATCCACTTGCAGCGCAATCGTACCTTCTTCGGGGTAGTCGGTCGTCTGACTCAGATGAACATTATTATCTCCAAGCTTGATGTCAGTTTCATTGCCGGCATAGAGAGTCACATAGATGTCGGAAGAAGTATGAGCGTACATGTACCCTGGTGTCTGAAGAATCAGCCGGGAAATATTCGGCGGACAGCAGGAACAACCGAACCATTCGGCCCGTCCATAAACTCCCCAGTTGAAATCGTCGGCCCCGTCGCTCTCAAGCGGGTTAACGTAGAAGAAACGGTCACCACTGAGGCTGATACCGGCCAAGGCATTGTTGAATAGGGAAATTTCGGCAATATCGAGGTATTTTGCATCCTTTTCTGCCAGGAACATGGCGTTGTTGAAGAACACATTGGCCACGGCAGCACAGGTCTCGTCGTATGCCTCTTTGTTAGGCAGGGAATACATCTCTCCGAATCCTTCAATACGGCGGTCGGCTCCAAGACCTCCAGTCACATGCATCCGTGAAGATACCAGATTGTTCCAGATTGCATCCAGCGCATGAGTGTAGTCGTTTTTACCGGTCAGGGCATCGACCTGAGCCATTCCAGTGTAGAGGTATATGGCACGTACACAATGACCGACAGCCTCCTCCTGTTCACGGACAGGCAAGTGCTGCTGTGCATATTCAGGTGAACAGGTTTCAACGCCATCAGGGATAAAGGTGACACCGCGTATGTCGAGGAACTTCTGCGCCATCTCCAGATAGAGCTTTTCTCCGGTAGCGCGGTACATTTTGCACAAGGCAAGTTCAATCTCTTCATGTCCGGGGGCCTGGTTGACCGGCTTGCCTCCGTTGTAGTTGGGGTCTCCTTCAAAGAATACGTGATTAATATGACGAGCACTCTTTTCGGCCACGTCCATCAGCGAACGCTTACCCGTCGCCTGCCAGTAGGCGACAGCGGCTTCGTAGAGATGTCCCATGTTGTATAATTCATGGCTATGGATTACGTATGAGTAGGGCTCAAGACCCATCTCCTCCGGGTTGGGATTCCCGCAGATATGTGTGATATAAAGATATCCGTCTTCCTGCTGGCAGGCAGCAATCAGAGCGATTGTACTGTCCATCCAGGCTTCAAGCTGCTTGTCAGGACGGAGCATCAGGGAGTATGCAACACCCTCCATAACCTTGTACATGTCGGAACTGATGAAACGGTGACATTCGGGAATGGAGGTGGTATCTCCTTCGAGGAAAGCCTTGCACTGGCGGAAGCGCTCAAGCGCCGGTTCACAATGCTGTACGGAGAAAGGGACTGTGACGTTCAACTCTGTTTCCATACGGGGCTGCCAGAATCCGCCAGTAATGGTCACATCGGTAAAAGGCACGAAGGATAGTTGGTCTGCGGGCTGTTCTGAGCATGCCAGAAGCAGCCCCAGCAGGGGACAGAAAAATAATAACTTTTTCACGTTCATCGGGGTTATTTGTTGACAATCAGTTTAGTCGATAAGGTGTTCTTTCCCGATAGGAGGAGCACTTCATACATACCGCCGGCCAGAACTGACACATCGTATGATGTATGTTCGGGATATTTCATTTTTGCGCAGAGCTTGCCCTGAGAGTCGAAAATCCGGATTTCACCTTCACGTTCGTCTCCCACCTTGAAGTGGACTATGTCGGTTGCGGGGTTTGGAAATACATAGAACGGAGTGTCTGACACAATTGGCGATTTGTTTGATGTAGGATCTACCGGAATAATGTCAACATAATCTATATCGAATGGGGAACGAACAGAAACCGGGGAGATGTTCAGTGTGTTGAACCCTTCATCGAGGTGTATTCTGAGTGAATACTCATTCCATTCACCAGACGAAGCGGGAATCTTGACCTCAGTGGAGGCATTGCCCACCTTAATGTTGTATTTGAGTGCTGTCGAACCCCGACGACAGATGACAAGATCATAATCCTGGCTGGCCGGGATGTAGAGGGTATTCCACTGAAGATAGGTTGCGAGGCGAGACACATATGCCCCGGCGGAACTCTTGCCGTCAAAAGTACGGTTCGATTCATGTGGCTGAGCGGCTTCGGCTTCCAGACGCATTGCCTTTGCCTCCTTGCCATACAGATTCTTGCTTTCCGGACAGATCTCCTGCAGATAGCGTTCGGTAACCAGCTCAATGGCAAAATAGTTCATAGCCCTGGATCCTTGCTGGAGCTTAACTTTGACTGAGCTCTTGCCACTGGTAAGTTCCAATGGAATCTTGAAATAGACAGTCGGGAAGGTGAACTGCTGGCTCTTTTCGCAAGGGCCGGCCTCGCCGATATACACATCATCCACAAACACTGAGAAATTGCCAAGAGTATCGGTTTCCCACCCGTCGTATTTGAGCATCACATAGTGCTGCATATCCTTTTCGGGAGAAAGGGCCATGGTGCATTGAATCTTATTCTTGGCACCCACAGTCAGATAATAACGATTGTAGATGGAATGGATTGTCGAACGGCCCGTAAGTTCGTGCGAAACATCATGTCCGATTAGAAGTTTATCGGGGACATAGAGCACTGAGGTAGAATCATCCTCGGCGCCAATGAACCGCTGATAGATTGATGTAGCCATGTGATTGCACTGGTAAAATGGGATAAAGGTGTAGGTCTTGCTGGTGCTATTACCCTTGAACTGAAGTTCATCACCAGAGCGGATAAGCCACGAGGAAAGGTCCTCCTTACTGCCCACGAAATGGGGAAAATCGTAAGGAGACTGTGTGACAGTCTGAATCCAGCAGTCGCTGGTATAGTCGTTTCCAGCCCTACCTAAATTGGGTGAAAGAAGATACGGGCCAAAGAAAACAGCAGCGACATCGGGCTCTTCTGAGGCCTCATAACGAAGAACGACAGGAAGCGTAAGGGTAATGACATCCCCTGCTTTCCAGGAAGATGTGAGGTAAGGAAGCCCTGACTCAAGGTCGTTCAGTGACGCTTTGTTGCCGTTGATTTCTACTGCAACTTCAGAAGCGTTCATCCAGGCAGGAATGCGGAAATGGAGCTTTCCGTTGAAGCCGTTGTTACGACTGATGGTATAGGTAAGTACGTTTTCCTTGGGATAATCGCCTTTCATGGTCATGGTAAATCCAAGGGAATCATCCGTCAGGACAGAGGG
>DCHH01000076.1:0-1776 GCA_002315625.1 Bacteroidales bacterium UBA1757 | reverse complement strand
TATTTTGAATGGTTCTCAAGCCCCGTTTCCCAGCAACAGAAAAACGAATTGTCGTTCATGTAGGTGCGGTGCATGAAAGGAAGAAGCGACTGATAATATGTAAATCCTCCACCTATAGAAGTGTTGTCAGGATCTTTAGAAGCGAGGATATGGTTATATAGTGCATTCTCGTAAAAATCCATGTATTTGGCATCTCCAAAATCAGAGAAGAGAGCTTTTGAGAAGCGGAGCATGTTGTTGGTGCCGCATGTTTCTGTTGAAGTATTGGCCAGTTCGTCAAGCAGGCGCCCTTCCTGACCGAAACGCTCCCAGCGACCATGTCCTCCGTTGGGGAGAATATGGTGGTCATGGATAATATCCCAGATATTGATGGATGCATCATGGTTGATTTCCTCGCCAGTCAGTTCATATTCACGGAGGATACCTATAAATTTCGGAGCATAGACATTTGCATGCCGGGAAGTTAGCACATCGACTCCTGAGGCCATCTTGTCGCGGAAATTGAGGCTCTGAATCCAGCGTTTGCCATTGGTGAGGAAACGCTTATTGCCCGTCAGAGCGTAAGCGTCCATAAAGAGTTCCAGCATTCCGCCGTGCTCGACCTCGAGGGCCATCTGCATGCTGGCGTCGCTTCCGATTTTTTCCGTCCAGGTGCAGGCCCATTCCATACACTTTATAAAGACCGTTTTGGCTTTTTCATTGCCCGTATAATAGTAGGCATCACGGATGCCGTAGAATATTCTATGTAATTGGTAGAAAACCATACCAGCCATGTCGCTGTTGGTATAGAAATCTTCCCCGTTGCTGACGGGATAACAACCGCTTCCATTGGCTGACATTAGGTTGTCGTAGAAACCTTTCGTCCTGGAAAAATGGAACCATCCCCCAAAATTTTCCGTGCGCTGACAGGTCTCAATGATGTCAATCATCCAGTCAACACGCTCTTTGAGACGAGAGTCTCCAGTAGAGGCGTACATCATGGAGCAGCCGGAAATGTAGTTGCCGAAGCCGTTTCCGTTGTTATGCTGCCAGCCTCCGTAGTTTTCCTTGGTAGTAGAGATTCCTCCGGCACGCATGACGTTGTTGAGAAGTCTTTCCGGGTCAAGAGAAAGAAGATACGTCAAATGCTGATCCTGTCTGGTTTTGAAAACGGAACCGTCTTGCAGGCGGACATCCGACAGGTTGTAGTTTGTCCACTCTTTGTCGAAGGCTCTTTCGACAACCCATAGATTATCGGTTTCTTCAGCCTTGATGACTGGTGAACAAAGAAGGAGGAAAAGGAAAAGAATGGAAATATGGACCCTTGTTTTCATTTGTTTGTGGAATAATAAAGAAGTGTTCAGGGATGACCCGAAGACCATTCCTGAACACTTGAAAAGATTTATTTGACGATGATCTTCCTGTTAAGACCGTTGGCAGATACGATGTAGCAGCCATTGCCAAGGCTAAGGGCCTTGCGGCTGTCAGCGGACTCAACTTCGAAGCTTGCCACGACAACACCTGTCAGAGAGACGATGCGGACATTAGCACCCTTCAGGCCACGGAGATAGAGAGTACCGTTGCTGTAAGCCATTTCGGCGTTTTCAACGTATTTCTGCTCATTGGCTTGGGGTTTATCCAACTTGTTATCGGCGGGAAGAGCCATACCCTTTGAAGAAGCCTTGACGACACCCTTCATGTAGGTGAGACCCTTGTAGTCACCATTGTGGCAGTCGCCGGCAATGGCAACGATATCCATCACGCCGTCATTATTGAAGTCGGCACCTGCGTAGGTTG
>DCHH01000087.1 GCA_002315625.1 Bacteroidales bacterium UBA1757 | reverse complement strand
CTAAATATCTGCAGTCATTAGCGCCTCGATTTTTTTTGCAGCGATGTGGTAAGAAGCTTTGAGGGCCCCGACCGTCGTTCCAAGCATCTCTGACATGTCTTCGTACTTCATTTCGTCGTAATAGCGGAGGTTGAAGACCAGACGCTGTTTGTCGGGAAGTGAGAGAATTGCGGCCTGAAGTTTCTTCTCTGTCTCATCACCCGAAAAATAAGAATCGGCCTTCAGGTTCTGCACCATTACATCCTCCATGTCGGTAAAGTCCGAAAGATGCTTCTCCCGCTCCTTATTTAAATAGGAGTATGTTTCATTCACAGCTATGCGGAACACCCAAGTACTCAGTTTCGAGTCGCCCTTGAACTGGTCCAGGTGGGTCCAGACCTTTATGAAGGTATCCTGAAGCAGGTCGCGGGCAGTCTCGTGGTCGAGCACCATCTTGCGGATTTGCCAGTAGATTGGCTGCGAGATATGCTTGACCAACATATCAAACCCTTCGCGCCGGGTCGCCCGGTCTGTCAGCAGGTCTGTGATTCTTTTTTCTATGTTGTTGTCAATAAGAGGCATACAGCAGGGTGGTTGCCAGTGACGTGAGGTCAGATGAACATAAGATATAGGACGGCAGCCGGAACGGCCATCAGGAAGCTGTCCATGCGGTCAACGATTCCGCCGTGGCCGGGCATCATCCTACCGGAATCTTTCACCCCGAGACAGCGTTTGATAAGCGACTCGAACAGGTCGCCCCATACGCCGAACACTCCGACAACGGCTCCGAAGCCAATCCACTGCCAGATATTCAGAACATTAGGCCAGACAAAAGCGAAAATGACAGCGGCCACGATACCGGAAACCAGACCGGCCCAGAACCCTTCCCACGATTTCTTGGGGGAGATACGTTCAAGTAGTCTGTGCTTGCCGAATTTGCTGCCGAAAAGATATGCCATGACATCGTTTGCCCAGAGAATGACGAACAGTGCCAGAACCTTTTCATGACCGTATGCGACCAGTCCGTATGAATGGTCAAATGCCAGCAGCGTCAGAAGGGTGAAGGGCAGGGCGATATAGACCTGGCCGAAGAATGTGTAGGCCAGAGCATGGATATTCTTGATATCACTGCGGTATATTTCCCTGACAGACAAGTAGATGAATATTGCAATCCACGGTACGAAGATGAGTGGAGTCTCGACTATGCCCGAGGCCATGAGATAGCCGGCAATGTAGAGAAACACCCCTGCGAAAGTCGCAATTGGGGTATTGATGTCGAGTGACAATCCATTGTTAATCAGCTGGTAGAACTCGACAAGGCAGAGAAAGCAGAACGCGAGGAATACTATTCCGAAACTTATCGGTCCCAGCAGAAGCCCAGCCAGTATTGCGGCAACATATACCGCTCCACTAATCGTTCGAACTATCAGGTTGTGATTCATTGCTTTTGAGTTTATCGTTTTCCTCCATAAGGGTCTGAGTGCGTGAAGTCCACGGCCGTTTGCCGAAAATCTTCTCAAGGTCGTCGGAGAAAATCACCTCGCGCTCGACCAGCATGTCGGCGAGCTGGTGATGTCCGTCCATATTGCTGGAAAGCAGTTCTTTAGCGCGCTTGTACTGCTCATCGACAAGTGCCTTTGCCTCCTCGTCAATCAGTTCGGCGGTCTTTTCGCTGTATGGCTTGGTGAAACCGTACTCGTAGGCCCCGGTCGAATCATAGAACGAGATATTCGACAGCTTGTCGCTCATTCCGTAATAGGTCACGATGGCGTAAGCCTGCTTCGAAACCCGCTCAATGTCGTTCAGGGCACCTGTGGAAATATGTCCTAAGAACAGTTCTTCGGCAGCACGTCCGCCAAGGGTGGCGCACATCTCGTCGAGCATCTGCTCCTTTGTGGTTAACTGGCGCTCCTCGGGCAGATACCAGGCGGCTCCAAGGGCCTTGCCTCGCGGAACGATTGTCACCTTGACCAGCGGATGGGCAAACTCCAGCAGCCACGATAGTGTGGCGTGACCCGCCTCGTGGGTGGCAATCGAGCGGCGCTCGTCCTCGGTCATGATTTTGTTCTTCTTTTCAAGTCCGCCTATTATGCGGTCAACGGCATCGAGGAAGTCCTGCTTTTCGACCTTGCTCTTGTCGTGGCGGGCGGCAATCAGGGCTGCCTCATTGCACACGTTGGCAATGTCGGCTCCGGAGAAGCCGGGGGTCTGCTTGGCCAGGAATTCCACATCGACCGATTCGTCAAGTTTGAGCGGACGAAGGTGGACCTCGAAAATCTCTTTGCGTTCGTTTATGTCGGGCAGATCGACTGTTATCTGACGGTCGAAGCGGCCGGCACGCATGAGGGCCTTGTCGAGGATGTCGGCTCGGTTGGTTGCGGCCAGAATGATGACACCGCTGTTGCTGCCGAAACCGTCCATCTCGGTAAGAAGCTGATTGAGAGTATTTTCACGCTCGTCATTGGCTCCCATGTTCGGATTCTTTCCGCGGGCACGTCCCACGGCATCGATTTCGTCGATGAAGATTATGCAGGGGGCTTTCTGTTTGGCCTGCTGGAAAAGGTCGCGGACGCGCGATGCGCCGACACCTACGAACATCTCCACAAAGTCGGAACCCGACATTGAGAAGAAAGGCACATCGGCCTCGCCGGCTACTGCCTTGGCCAGCAATGTCTTACCCGTTCCCGGAGGGCCTACGAGCAGGGCTCCCTTCGGAATCTTTCCGCCCAGTTCGGTATATTTGCCGGGATTTTTGAGGAACGATACGATTTCCTCAACTTCCTGCTTGGCTTCGGCCAGACCGGCAACGTCCTTGAATGTGACACGGTTCTTGTCGTTCTTGTCGAACAGACGGGCCTTCGACTTGCCTACGCTAAAGATGCCTCCCTGGCCGCCACCGCCGGCAGCACCCGACATACGGCGCATGATGAGGACCCAGACCAGAATTAGCAGAAGGAACGGCCCGATGTTAATCAGCAGGCTCACCCACAGGTTCGAACCCTCTTCGTATGTGACTTTCAAGGAGATGCCGTTGTCCTTCTTCATGTCGGAGACAAACTCCTGAAACTTGTCTGCGGAGGGTATTTTCACAATCAGCACCGGTGGCTTGTCGGCTTTGACACCTTCGCCGAAGACGTCCTGAAGGGCTTCTTTGCGAACCGACATGCGCACTTCGTTCTTGTTGCTGACGCAGGTTGCCTTCTCGATTTTTCCTTCGGCGACGTATGTCTCCATCTCGCTCCACGAGATTTCCTTGGAGCCGCCGCCCGACGGGGTGATGAAATTAGCGGCGAGAAGTCCTACAAATATAAGGATGTATATCCAGTAGAGGCCCGGTCTTTTGGGCCGTCCGTTTTTGCCTTGGATGGGGTTGTCGGAATGGTCGTTCATATCACTCTTGAAAGCTCGTTCTGTAACTTGTTTTGTGGCTGTCCAGTAATTTGTTCGTAGCCCGTTCAGTGGCCTGTTCAGTAACTCGTTTTGTGGCCTGTTCAGTCAATGTCGGGGATGTTCGTGACAACAGCGTCCGACCAGAGGTGCTCCAGGTCGTAGAACTTGCGGGTGTTGCGGTCGAAAATGTGTACGATGATGTCGCCATAGTCCAAAGCCACCCACAGGGCATTGTTGGTTCCCTCGATGTGCCATGGTTTCACCCCATTGTGCACGCGGACATATTCGTGTATGTTGTCGGTGATTGCCGAAACCTGGGTGTTGGAGTTGCCTTCCGCAATCAGGTATGTGTCGCAGATGGGCGACCCTATGCTGGTCAGGTCAACGATGGTTATGGCCTTGCCCTTTTTCTCCTGTATGGCGGCAATGATACTCTCCTGCAGTTGTGCGTTGTCTGTCATTCTGTAATCCGCTAAAAAAATTGTTTTGTTGAACCGACAAAGATAATTGTTTTCAACAGAAATGAAAAGCACGCGGTTTTCTTTTATAATGTCTGGGAGGTAGGGCAGCAGGTATGCGCGGCAGAGGGCTGTGGC
>DCHH01000092.1 GCA_002315625.1 Bacteroidales bacterium UBA1757 | reverse complement strand
TCCGGAGTTTCAACGACGTAGATTATGGTCTTTGCGTTCATTGCCTCGACCTGGAAACGGTATTCCGTTCCGTTGGCGATTGGCCTCGTAGCTACGGCCACAGGATTGCCCAGCGGGAACTGGTAGCTGTCGCAGGCGGCATGGAAGACGGCGGCTTCGGCTTCGGTGACGGGATGCTCTTCGGAAAAATCGGGCAAGGTCTCAATTTCACCCTCCTTCAGACCGGACGAAATCAAAAATTGGCTGACTTCCTGAGGGGCCGATGCCACACGGGCGGTACGGACGCCGTAACCGTCTAGTATGGTTGTGGTCGGAAGTGCCTTTTTCAGGTCGGCCACACCGACTTCAAGACCGCCGCTGCCGAATGTGCAGAACGGGACGATGGTTTTGCCGCTCAGATCCACGCTGTTGAGCAGTGCCTGAACCGGAGGGGCGTATGTACCAAACCAGATGGGATAGCCCAAATAGATGACATCATACTTGCTGAGGTCGCAGGTAAGGGGGTTGAGAGTGGGTACATAACCGCTGCTACGCTCCTGCTGGCAGCGCATGATTGTCTGGTTGAAATCGCCTGTGTAGGGCTCTGTGATGTCGATTGCCTCGATGTCTGCACCAAGCTGCTCCTGGAATACTTCGGCAACGGCTTTGGTGGTTCCTGTCTGTGAATAATAGAGAACCAATACTTTCTTTTGGCAGCCCGTAAGTGCAGCCACCAGCATGACGGATGTTAAGATTTTCTTGACCATATAAGTGTTATTAAATTGGTGAAAGCAATGTATGCCACATTTGTCTGTCCAGCAAAAAAGCAGTCAAAATTAACTCTTTTTCCAAATACCAAGTACCAATATCCAATCAAATTATTGTAAAAACTCACATATTCATAACATTGTCAACGAAAGGCCATTGGATTATTCGGGAAAATATCGCCAATAGAAAACCGCAAAAGGTTTATAGTTTCCGCTAAAATTCTGATTATCAATATATTTTTATTATTAACATCACTTTTAGTATTATTAACCCTCCAATCTGCGTTCTATCATTTTCATGTTGTAATTTTGCTGCCGATTTGAAAGCCCTACGCGGACACGACCCTGAAAGTCTTATGCAGACAGAACAGAAAAACGATTTGAAGGAGAACATACTGGAAACGGCAGACCGTCTGTTCCTTAAGCTCGGAGTACGGAGCGTCAGCATCGACGACCTGTGCGGCGAACTGCGTATCTCAAAGAAGACATTCTACACTGTCTTTCCTCAGAAGGAGGCGCTGCTGTCCGAACTGCTCGACCGCCAGCTCGGGCTCAAGACCGAGAAGATGATGGTTAAGATAAGGTCGCAGAAGTTCACTGTTCCTGACGGACATACGCCCAATGCCATTGACCATCTCTGCAACCTGGACCAGCTCCTGTCGCTATCCAACCTCCAATTTCTCAGCACCACCAAGGACGAGGACAATTTCGTCTATGACCTGCGCAAATACTACCCCGACATCCACGAAAAGCATTTGGAGGACATTCACCGTATGCTCAGCACACATATCCGCCACGGGATACATCTGGGTTCGCAGGAAGGTCTGTTTGACCCGCAATACGACAATGAAATGATGGCACAGCTCATAGCGTGCGAGTGGATGGCCTGCATGCGCCATATCGTTGTACACGTTAAAAAGAGCAGCGACCGTCGCCAGGCCCTCCAGCTCCTTGTCCATTCCCAGCTCAACGCCCTCTGCACCGACAAAGGCCTGACCTACTACAAACAAATAATCGCACACAACAACCAAAATAAGGAATAATGAAAAAATTCTTGACAATTCTCTGTCTCTCAGCCTTGTGCATCAGTTTCGCCACAGCCCAAAGCGAAGGCCTCAGCCTGACTCTGGCCGAGGCACAGCAGTACGCCCTTGAGCACAACCGCACCCTGAAGAACGCCTCCCTGGACATCCAGAAATCACAGGCCTCAAAATGGCAGGCAATAGCCTCCATGCTGCCCCAGATCAACGCCTCGGCCGGCTATTCGCAAAGCTTCGATTCCGACTTCTCCAATTTCAAGGTCATGACCTTTGAAATGCCGCCTACAGGCACCTTGAGCCTCCAGACATCGATTGCACTAAGCGGCACTCAGGTTGTAGCCGCCAAGCTGGCCAAAATCGCAGAAGAGATGTCCGACATCACATTCTCGAAAAGCGAGCAGGAGACCAAGGACCAGATAAAGACCCTTTACTATTCGGCATTGGTACTCGAAAAGACACTGTCTCTTCTCAATGAGAACCTGACCAATATCCAGAAGCTGCACCAGCTCACCGTCACATCCGTCGAAGTCGGCATCGCCGAACAGACCGACGCCGACCAGCTGCTCGTACAGGTGGCCTCAATGCAGACCTCCATCAATGCCCAGAAGAGCACGCTGGAAATGGCCTACAACTCCTTGAGGCTCAATCTTGGAGTAGATGCAGGTACCCCAATCCGCCTGACGCAGACTCTTGACGACCTGCTCAATGTGGAGAGTGTCGCCACCCTTCTCGGCGAAGAATTCATTCTCGACAACAACTACAGCTATCAGTTGCTCAAGAAGAGCACGGAAATGTCGAAACAGCAGCTCAACTCCGCAAAATGGAGCTGCGCCCCTTCCATTTCCGCATACTATCAATACTCAACGCTGACACACTTCGGCAAAGAGGCCAACTTCAACATGAATGCCCCGCACAGTGTCGGAGCCACCCTGTCCATTCCCGTCTTCACCAGTCTGAGCAAGACAAAAAGTGTTCAGGCCGCCAAAATAAGCTACGAGGAACAACTCAACACATTCGACGAGACGGAGCAGTCGCTTCTGTTGCAGCACAGCCAGTATTGCTTCAATCTGGCCAACGCATTCGACACCTACAATACTCAGGTGCAGAACCTGGAAGTGACACAGCGTATTTTCGACAACCTTTCGAACAAGTATAAATTAGGTGCGGCATCATCCCTTGACCTGACCAACTCGAGCAACAACCTGGTCTCAGCACAAAGCTCATACATCCAGGCCCTTCTCTCACTGGTCAACGCACAGATTTCTCTCGAACAACTCCTGAACAAACAATAATCAAAACAGCATAATATGAAAAAAGCAACTCTTTTCGCAGCAGCCATCGCCCTTCTGGCCATGACCTCCTGCAGCGGCAACAAGGCCGCCAAGAAAACCCAGGACGATGAAAACCGTATCGAGCAGGTCCAGACGACCCGGCTCGTCCCCCAGGAGATATCCCGTACAATCCAGCTTTCCACTACCCTGCAAGGTTATGAGACCCAGAATGTTGCCCCGTCAATAACAGGTCACATCGAGGAAATCTACACCGAAGTGGGCACCCGCGTAAAGAAGGGCGACAATCTTGTCCGCATGGACCAGAACCAACTGCGCACAGCATCCTTGGCCTTCGCCAACCAGCAGACGGACCTTTTGCGTATGCAGACGCTCCGCGAAGCCGGAAGCATTTCACAACAGGCGTTCGACCAGGTAAAACTTGCCTACGACCAGGCAAAGGAGAGCCTTGCTTTCATTGAGGCCAACACCCACGTCAAGGCTCCGTTCGCAGGGGTCATCAGCGCAAAGAACTACGAGAACGGCGAACTCTACAGCGGACAGGCAATCCTTGTGCTGACTCAAATCAACAAGCTGAAAGCCCTGATTTCCGTTCCCGAGAAATACTTCCCGCTGGTCAAGGAGGGTATGCCCCTCACTCTGGAATCTGAAATATATAAAGGTGAGACCTTCCCAGCAACTATCGAAGTGGTCTATCCGACCATCGATGCCAATACCCACACATTCCAGGTCAAAATCCGCATCCCCAACAGCGACGAACGCCTGCGTCCGGGTATGTATGTCCGTACCACCCTCGGACTCGGTCGTGAAACCATCATTACGGCTCCCTACTCAGCCGTGCTGAAGCTGACCGGCTCGAACGAGCGCTATGTATTCCTAAATGACAACGGTGTCGCCAAGCGTGTCTCCGTCACGATGGGACAGCGTTTCAACGAACTCGTCGAAATCGAGGCTCCCGAAATCAGCGAGGGTGTTGAAATCGTCAGTGTAGGCCAGTCAAGGCTTATCGACGGCATCAAGCTCAACATCACAAAATAGTGTCAGACTCAACGTTATCAAAACAGCAAAGCGATGAGTATCTACAAATCAGCAATCAACAAGCCGGTCACGACCATTCTGATTTTCGTGGCCGTAATCATAATCGGTATCTTCTGCTTCCTCAGACTGCCGATTGACCAGTTCCCCGAGATGGATCCGCCGTACGTCACTGTAATGACCACCTACCCCGGCGCCTCCGCTTCTGAAATCGAGACCAACGTCTCAAAAATAATGGAGAACAGCCTGAACTCCGTCGATGGACTGAAGGAAATCACCTCACAGTCGAAGGAGAACATGTCGCTCATCCTGATGGAGTTCGAGTGGGGCACAAACCTAGACGAAATCATCAATGATATCCGGTCATACATCGACATGACCAAGGACAATCTGCCCGACGGATGCTCCAACCCGTTCATATTCAAGTTCAGTTCGAGCTCGATGCCTATTGCCCAATACGCCATTCAGGCCAATGAGAGCTACCCCGGACTTGACCGTCTGCTCAACGACGAACTGCTGCCGCTGCTTAACCGCGTCGATGGTATCGGCAACCTGTCACTTTCGGGAGCCCCGGAACGCCGTATCTATGTCGAACTTGACCAGCAGAAGCTGGACACATACGGCATCACCCTTGAGGCTGTCGGCAACGCCGTAAGCAGCAACAACCTGAACATGTCGTCGGGTACTGTCAAAATGAATAAGGAGCAGTACTCGATGCAGGTACGCAGTGAATATGTCGAAAGCAGCGAAATCGGTGACATTCTTGTTGCCACCACAGCCGACGGCCGTCAGGTCTTCGTCCGCGACATCGCCACAATACGCGACACCATCAAGGACCTGTCGCTCGATGAAAAGGTCAACCAGCAGGAAGCCGTCCGTCTGATTGTCACCAAACAGACCGGAGCCAACACCGTGCAGATTTGCCACGACCTTGAAGAAGAGCTCGCGAAAGCCCAGCGCACTCTGCCCGCTGATGTCAAAATTACAAAGATTTACGACAGCGCAGCCGACATTGAAGATTCAGTCCATTCACTGGAAGAATCTGTGCTCTATGCACTTCTGTTCGTCGTACTGGTCATCCTCTTCTTCCTCGGACGCTGGAGGGCGGCCCTCATCATTTCGCTGACCATTCCTATTGCCCTGATTGTCGCATTTATCTATCTGGCATTCGTCGACAGCTCGCTGAACATCATTTCACTGTGTTCGCTGTCAATCGCAATCGGTATGGTGGTCGATGATGCCATCGTGGTCCTGGAAAACATCACAAGACATATTGAAAGGGGTTCAAATCCGCGCGAGGCTGCCATTTACGCCACAAACGAGGTTTGGGTATCGGTCATTGCCACCACCCTTGTCATTGCGGCGGTATTCGTCCCGCTGACAATGCTGTCGGGTCTCGCCGGCATCATGTTCAAGGAACTTGGCTGGATTGTGACAATAGTGGTGTGCACTTCCACCCTTGTGGCCATCTCGCTTACCCCGATGCTGTGCTCCAAACTGCTGAAAGCCAAGAAAGTTCATGTCGATGAAAACGGCCAGCTTGTGGAGGAGGAAAACCGTGCCGGCTGGTATCAAAAATACATCGTCGAGGGCATTCTCGACAAAATCGACCTCTGGTACGCCAAGGCCCTGCGCAGCTGTCTGAACCACAAGGCGCTGACAATGATTGTCTGTACGGCAATCTTCGGAGCTTCTTTGATTCCATTCATTACCGGAGCCATCGGTACCGACTTCATGCAGCAGAGCGACAACAACCGTATCTCGGTGAGCGCCGAACTAGAACTTGGCACACGCATTGAAGAGACGCTTAAGACCGCACGCCGACTGGAGACACGCTTCATGGAACTTT
>DCHH01000013.1:13065-20402 GCA_002315625.1 Bacteroidales bacterium UBA1757 | reverse complement strand
CTTATAGTTGGCTTGGCGTATCTTCTCGCATTCTTCGAGCAGGTCATTGAGCTTTTCGCGACCTAACTGTTCGATTTTAAGTCGGTACGGGCTTTTGGCAGATGCCCATGCGGCAGGATTATCCAGTGCTGCCCGTACCCGTGAAGAATTGTAATTGTCAGGAGAATAGTTCCCATTTTGAAGTTTTACAAAATAGCCGGCAGGACCGGTCGATTTGTATGCGAAATCGTCAACGGTCAGTCCGGCCGCTGTAATGATATAGTTGAACTCCTTGGCCTTGTCCTGTATTGCCTTCTCGCCGGCGGCTGCCATTTTGTGGAGTGTCTCCTTGTATAACTTCAGGAAGTCCTTATCGCTTAGCTCTTTGCTCAGATTGCCCCACTGCTGCTGGAAACACTCCTTGAAGATGTTCTGCCCGAACGTCTTGAGCGCTTCGGCCACGTTGCGGCTCTTCCCGTCACGGAGTTGTTCCTCGATAAAGTTCTCAATCCATTCAAGCACGGATGGATTCTCGCTTGCATGCTCATAGAGCTGGCCCACAGCCTTGTCCAGAACCGACTTGGTATCAAGGTCGATGTTGAAGCTGCTGCCAAGCCCAAGTTCGCGTGCAAGATTCCGCAATACCAGCTGGAAGAAACTGTCGATGGTCTCGATATGGAAGCGGCCATAGTCGTGCAACAGCAGATGGAGGGCAGTGGTGGCCTGTTCGCGCACCTTTTCAATCGGCAGACCGGTCTCATCGACGATGGCCTTGTCCATTCCCTTGGCATCCTCTCCGCGGGAAATCCGGCAGAGAGCCTGCAGAACCCGCTCTTTCATCTCGCCGGCAGCCTTGTTTGTAAAGGTGACGGCCAGGATGTGGCGGTAGGCATCGGGCTGCATGACGAGCAGCTTGAGGTATTCGACAGTGAGCCGCCAAGTCTTTCCCGACCCGGCCGAGGCTTTATAGACAGTTAGTTGAGGAGCTTTTTGCATGGCTTTATTTGTTTGCTTAAATATACGCCGATTCTATGGAGATTGCAACATGTTTTCCGAAAAATTTTTCATGCCGCTAAAATCCTCAATGCCGCGGATTTTATGTAAGTTTGCATCCCTTATAAAAAGATTATGGGTACTATTCAGGAAGAGCGGCAGAAGAGGGTTACACAGGTAACACTGCTTGGTGCGGTGGTTAATCTGGTGCTGACTGCTGCCAAGTTCGTAGCAGGTATTGTCGGACATAGTGCGGCTATGGTCTCCGATGCAGTCCACTCACTTTCAGACCTGGTGAGCGACTTTATTGTACTTGTTTTTGTCAGAATCTCCTCGAAGGAAAAGGATAAGAGCCACGACTATGGCCACGGTAAGTTCGAGACGCTGGCAGCACTGATAATCAGTGCATTACTTGTCGGTATTGCTGTCAAACTGCTTGCGAGCGGCATCAGTGACATCCTCCGTGTGGTGCATGGAGAGACACTTGAGGCTCCGGGTATGATAGCATTCTATGCGGCTGTGGTTTCAATCCTGGCCAAGGAGTGGACATACCGCTTTACGGTCAAGGTCGGGCGGCAGGTTGACAGTCCTGCCGTGATTGCCAATGCCTGGCATCACCGTACCGATGCACTTTCATCCATAGGCTCGCTTTTAGGTATCGGAGGAGCAATCTTCCTGGGGGAAAAGTGGACAGTCCTCGACCCGGTAGCGGGGTGTGTCATAGCGGTATTCATCGTCGTTGCCGCCGTTGAAATCGGAAAGCCGGCAGTTGAAGAATTACTTGATGTTTCGTTATCTGATGACATTGAAAATGAGATTATTGCAATAGCCGATTCTGTTGAGGGAGTGCACGATGTTCACAACCTAAAGACCCGCAAGATGGGCTCGTCTTATATCATGGATGCCCATGTGGTAGTCTCGCCCGATATTACCGTGGAGGCCGGGCACGACATAGCCACGGCTGTTGAGGAGGCTCTTTGCAAACGGTTTGGTGAGCAGTCGCAGATTTCCCTTCATGTTGAACCAGATATTGATTCAAAATGAACTACAGGTTATTAGGCAATACGGGCCTGCCGGTCAGCGAGATTGGCATGGGTGGCGAGTGGCTGGAAAACAAGACGCTTGAGGAGTGCAAGGCTATTCTCGACACTGCCCATGACTGTGGAATCAACATTCTCGACTGCTGGATGCCGACCCCTCAGGTGCGCATGAATATCGGAAAGGCGCTCATGGGGCACCGTCACGAGTGGTATATTCAGGGACATATCGGTTCAACGTGGCAGAAGGGGCAGTATGTCCGCTCGCGCAACCTTATCAGTTGCAGGGCCACATTCGAGGATTTGCTGCGCTATTTGCAGACCGACTACATCGACCTTGGAATGATTCACTATATCGACCAGGAGGCTGAGTGGAAACGGGTGGTCGGGGTGAATGGCGAGGGGAGCCGCTATCTCGACTATGTGATGGAACTCAAGGCTTGCGGGAAGGTTCGCCATATCGGTATGAGCACCCATAATCCGTTGATTGCCAAGATGGCGGCTGAAAGCGGAATTGTTGAGATGATTCTTTTCAGCATAAATCCCGCATTCGATATGATGCCTCCGACCGACAATATTGACAATTATTTTGTCGAAAAGTACGATTCGCAGCTGCAGGGACGGATTGCTCCGGAGCGCAGGGAGTTGTACCAGTTGTGCGAGCAGAAGGGGATTGGAATTACAGTGATGAAGCCATACGCAGGCGGACGGCTTTTTGATGCTGGGACATCGCCTTTTGGTGTGGCTTTGACCCCTGTGCAATGCCTCCACTATGCTTTGACACGTCCTGGAGTGGCTTCGGTGCTGGCTGGGTATGGTTCTCCCGAGCAGGTTCTGAAGGCTGTTGAATATGAAACTGCTACGGCTGAGGAGAAGGACTATGCTTCGGTTCTGGCTGCGGCGCCGGTTCATCGTTTTGATGGGCAGTGTACCTATTGCGGTCATTGTCAGCCATGTCCGCAATTGATTGATATTGCTATGGTTAACAAGTTATATGACTTGGCGATGATGCAGGAGGAGGTGCCGGCTTCGGTGCGGGAGCATTACAGGGCTTTGTCGCACAATGCTTCCGATTGTGTGGCTTGTCGCGGGTGCGAGAGCCGCTGCCCGTTCCATGTCGCCATTTCCGAGCGCATGGCCGATGCCCGCACACTCTTCAAATAAAGCGGATGGTTATCCTTTCTTGAGCTCGTCGATGATTTTGTCGAGGCGTTGGAGCTGGATGGGGATGGCAATGCGCTGCGGACACTTGCCCACGCACTGATTACACCCGATACAATGGTCGGCCTGCCGCACGTCATCAATAGCCCGCTGGTAACTCACAAGGAAAGCCCTGCGAGCCCGTCTGTAATCGGGGTCTTCGGCCGAAGCAGGAACATTCCCCTCATTGACACACTTATTATATAAGGAGAAAATCCCAGGGATATCGATGCCGTAGGGGCAGGGCATGCAATAATTACAAGTTGTGCACGGAATAGTAGGATAGTTCTGGAACAGCACCGCCATCTTGTCTAAAAACATCAGGTCGTCCTCCTCTGTAAGCGGTTTCAAAGGAGAATAAGTGCGGATATTGTCCTGCAAGTGCTCCATATAAGTCATGCCGCTCAGAACAGTCAGAACTCCTTCTGGAGTGCCTGCAAAGCGGAATGCCCACGAAGCGACACTGGTCTGAGGGTCGTGCTCCTTGAACGATGCGGATATGAAATCGTTCACTTTAGACAGACGTCCACCAAGAAGCGGCTCCATGATGACAACCGGAATACCGCGTTTGTGAAGCTCTTCGTAGAGGTACGAGGCGTTGACATTTCGGCCGCCGGCATGATCCCAGTCGATGTAGTTCATCTGAATCTGCACAAAGTCCCAGTGGTAGGTCTCGTGAACTTGCATGGCATAGTCAAACATCTCCCTGGGGCCGTGGAAGGAGAAACCCAGATGGCGGATGCGTCCCTCTTCACGCTCCTTGAGCAGAAAATCGAGCATTCCGTTATCGACGAAGCGGGCATTGAACTGTTCAACTGTGTTGCCGCTGCCTACGCCGTGAAGCAGATAATAGTCGATATAATCCACTCCCAGTTCCTTGAAAGAGTTGAGATACATAGCCTTGGAGGCTTCCTCACTCCATTTGCTGCGGTCGTAGTTCGACAGCTTGGTGGCTATTTGGAAACTCTCGCGGGGGTGGCGGTTGAGGGCAATACCCGTGATGCGTTCGGAAAGTCCGCCATGATAGACTGGGGCGGTGTCGAAATAGTTCACACCATGTTCAATTGCATAGTCAACGAGGTGGTTCACCTGCTCCTGATCGACGGTACGGTCTTTCTTGCTGACCGACGGCCAGCGCATGCAGCCGTAGCCCAAAAGGGAGACTTTGGCACCTGTACGGGGCTGTGTGCGGTAGGTCATTGCACCGGTCGGTACCTCGTCGGCATTTGATGAGGGGGCGACTACAGATGCAATGGGACTGTTCTTGACCTTGTTACAGGCAGTGGCCACAGTGATGGCGGCAGCTCCGCCGGCAAGGCGTCTAAGAAATCTACGACGGTCTATATTCTCTTGTTTCATAGCTGTTTGCGATTATTAGATTTCTTTGTGGTGCTCGTGGCCTTCTACATAGATGGCGCTGAAGGGGCGGGCGGGGCAGAGATACTCGCAGGCACCGCATCCTATGCAGCGCTCCTCGTTGACGGCCGGAATCTTGGGTGACGAAGGCTCACCCTCGACCGACGGAACCATCGTGATGGCACCCGACGGGCAATGGCGTGCACAGTTGCCGCAAGAGTTGCCGTTGACAAGAGGTATGCAATTTTCGCGAACCCAGACGGCATGTCCAATCTGGACTGACGACTTCTCTTCCCGTGTTATGGGTCGGATGGCATTGTTGGGGCAAACGTCGGCACATTTCGTGCATTCCGGTCGGCAGTACCCCTGCTCGTACGACATTACCGGCTGAAGAAAATTGCCCAGTTTGTCGGAGGCCCGCAAAACCTTGTTCGGACAGGCGGCAATACAGAGTCCGCAGGCGGTACAATGGTCAGTCAAGTGCTTGAATCCCAATGCTCCGGCTGGAACAATCGGGGTATGGCGAACAGGTTCTTTCTTGTCCTCAATAGCGGCCAGTCCACGACGCAGTTTTTTCTCCTTGGCCTCGGCAGTGGCGGCAAGGGCAAATGCTCCGGTAACAGTAAGGAAACTGCGGCGGCTCATGCCGTTTGATAAGGCCTCTTCGGGTTTCTGGTTAGCAAAAGCCTGTTTGAAGGCTCCTTTCGTATGTCTGTATGAAATGGCCCCCTGTTTGCACTTCTCGATGCAGTCGAAGCAAACCACACAGCGGGTATAATCCACAGCATGGTTTTTCGAGTCTATGCAGGAAGCCTTGCAGTTGCGCTCGCACGAGCGGCAACCGTTACATTTGGTCGTATCGATAACGGGCTTGAACCATGAAAACTGCGAAATGCCTCCGAGAATAGTGCCTACCGGGCAGATTGTGTTACAGTAGGTGCGTCCGTTGCGCCAGGCAAGAAAGCCGAGGGCGACGAATGTGACGCAGGCGACGACAAAGGCTCCGATGCCCTTAATCCAGATTTCTCTGGGGTAGAAGGCGTAGTTGCCGGCCTTCTGTGACCATACGGCCAGCAGGTTGTTGAGCCAAAGCACGACTGGGGCGAAAAGGTTCTCTGCCATGCGGCCGAATGCGCTGTAGGGGGCCAGAAGGGCGAAAAGCGAGCATCCGCCAAGGAGAAGAAGGATAATAAAAACCACGAGCATGATTCTTCGCAGCCACTTTCTGGCAGGCGAATACTTGTAGCGGTTGCGTTTTGCCTTCTTGCCCATCCATCCGAATATGTCCTGAAAGATGCCCAGAGGGCAGATTACGGAACAATAGACCCTGCCGAAAAGAAGCGTCAGCAAAACCAGTCCGATTACAATAATCAGGTTATGGGCGAGAAGTGCCGGGATGAACTGGACGGATGCCATCCATCTCAAATAGACATGGGTCACTCCTGTGAAATCCAAAAACAACAGGAGGATTCCAAGGAAAAAGACCGTGGCCAGAGTTATGCGGATTTTGCGCAGCATATTGTTGAAGTTTAGTATTCAAAGTATAGGTTATCGACCCACATCGTGTTGCCTGGTGTACCGTAGAAGGCAGGGTAACAGCCCACCTGAATAAGGAGCATGGCATGGGTTACAGGGGTGTCGGGGTCGGCCCAGCCCACTTCGCCGAATTCGACGTTGTCACCCTTGCTGTTGCGGGCATAGTAGTGGAGGTCGGCCGAAAGGAGTCCCATAAAATCTTGATATGAAGGGTCTTTGGTGGCATCTCCGTAAATGATGGGGACGCGGAACTGGTTCACCCACCCGTCGCTGCTGTCGTGAATCTGGTAGATGGCAGTGCCTACACGGCGGACAATCAGGTTGCCGGAAGCGTCTTCCTGACGGTTCTGCAGCATCAGTCGGATTTCGGCGTGGTCGTTACCGGGGAGTTTCTTGACCTTGCGGCCGAAAACGTGGCAGATTGAGTCGGAAGGATGGAGTAAAGTCTTGTAGTCCAAGATGAAAGCCTTCGGTTTGCCAGTGAATGGAATACCCCAGTCAAAGACTTTGTACGGGTTCTCTATGGCACTGAGCGGGTCGTCAATGTCGCCCCACAACAGGCAGCCGGTCGAAAGAACTTTCAGGTTGATTATTCCGGCCACCACACACGAGTCAATCAGACTTTCCAGCCGGGCGCACTTTGTCCCGTGAAACTTTTCGCCGGTCGGCAGGGCAAAGTCGGTGACGCGGACATCGGGGCGGACTCCGCAGCTTATCTTGGTGATACCCAGAAGTTTTGCGTATGCATTTGAGGAGGACCAGATGGTCTTGGACATATCGTAGGGCTTGTTGCCATAAATCGTCTCGGTCGGTCCGAGCATATAGATGGTTCTCTGCCGTCCGCCAAGAAGTCTCGACTCGGTAAGGTGACGCGTGGCCCAATGCTCGAAGTCACCGAAAGGTATGGCTTCCCAACGTGCTTCTTGTGCTGTTGCTAAAAGCGTGATAAACAGGGATATAGACAATAAAAGGCGTCTGGTCGGCATAGTCCGTAAATTTGCTGCTAAGGTAACATTTCTCCGGCAAAAAATCAAAACGGCACTTTCAGAATAATGAGAGCTGCGGATCGTCTTCCGGAAGGAGGCGGAAGGAGAGTCGATGGTACGGCGACGGTCCCGACTGGGCTATGGCCTGACGATGGGCTGCAGTGGGGTAGCCTTTATTCTGAAGCCACTGATACTGAGGATATTCCTGATGGAGGGCATCCATGCAGTCGTCACGGTAGGTCTTGGCCAG
>DCHH01000013.1:11230-13003 GCA_002315625.1 Bacteroidales bacterium UBA1757 | reverse complement strand
TGGTGGCGGGAATGTCGGGGTAGTCGGCGGGAAGAGCCGACTGGGCCGGGGTCAGGCGGAGCTGTTTTACGGTGCGGTAGCGGTTGCCGTCGATCAGGAGGTGCTCAGGCCTCACGGAGAGTTGAGCTACTGCACGGTGCATAGCAAGCAGGGAGGCTCTCAGAATGTCGGTTTCGTCGATTTCGGCGGCAGTTACTATACCTACTGCCCAGGATAGGGCCAGACTTTCTATTACTGGGCGCAGGCGGTAGCGCTGTCTGGGGGTTAGTTGTTTGGAGTCGTTCAGCAGGGATAGGGCTGGGGCGGTTTCTATGCCTTTTGGGAAGATTACTGCGGCGGCATAGACTGGGCCGGCCAGGCAGCCGCGACCTGCTTCGTCGCAGCCGGCTTCCAGTTTGTCGGGATTCAGGTATGGCGATAACATTATCTCCCGCTGTTGAGGATTTGGGATTTTAGGGAGAGGTTGAAGTGGGTGGCGGATAGGAGCTCTTCTACGTTCAGGTGCATGCGATAGCACCAGAAGTTGTCGGGATTGTCGGGGACGTTTATGCGCTCGGCGTGAATGTCGGGAAGTGAGAGGCTGCTGTCCATTGCAAGCCAGTCCTGAAGGGGCAGGATAACCCACAGGGCAGGAGAGGCAAGATGGTCGGTTATGATTTCGCGGATAATCTCTGGTGAGGCATGTCGGGGAGCCTCTCCCCAGTGACCGAGAATCTGATTGTAATAGCGCTGAGTCACACCGGCATCCTCTTCCCACCAGGCACGAAGCGGATTGGTATCGTGCGACGAGGTGGTGCAGACCGACAGATACGGAGCGTTGGCAGGACGTGAGAACTCGTCTTTACCTTTCGGCATACGCTGAACCTCAAGAGAAAGGATATTGAGCTGCTTCATAACCTCAGGCACGCAGGCAGGAACCATGCCGAGGTCTTCGGCGCAGACCAGCATGTCGGTGGCCCCGATAAGGGCTGGCAGTTTCTTCATTGCGGACTCTTTCCAGTAGGCTTCGTTGCGGTGGTAGAAGAAGTCGTCGTGAAGAGTCAGCAGGCGGTTCTGCATGTAATCGGGCAGGTCGGCAAAGGTGTGCGACTCCTTCATCATAACGCGTGGATGATAGAGTCCGGGAGTGTGCAAATCCTCTACGAATAGCACTTCGCAATGAAGATAATATAGTCCGTCGCGAACCTTGAGGGCACTGTCGGAATTGATTGGACCATCGTCAGTAAATGTCTGACTGTCAAACCAATCCTTGATTTTGCGCTGAGTGTCGAACTCCGTCTTGAAGGTAAATGAATCACCGTCGCCAGTGGTAAGGAATGTCCGCTTGACATAATCGGTCAGTTCACCGAACAGTTCGGGCAGGAAGTGGGACTTGATGTAGGGTTGTGTCAACCGCTCCAAAGGAAGGTCGATTCCGGAATTGTGCAACTCCTGAATGGTGTAGGGAAGGGCAGGGCAGAACCGTCCGCAGAGCCCCCAGACATCTGTTACGGGCATCTCCCAGATTCTGAAAAAGCCAAGTACGTGGTCAATACGGTAAGCATCGAAACCGTCGGCCATCTTGCGGAAGCGGTGGCAGAACCAGTCGAAATGATCCTTTGCCATAGCATCCCAGTTGTAAGTCGGGAAGCCCCAGTTCTGGCCCGAAATCGAGAAAGCATCTGGCGGAGCTCCCGTCTGGGTATTCAGGCGGAACAGTTCGGGATGGCACCAGGCATCGACACTATTCGGACTGATTCCGATAGGTATGTCGCCCTTGAGGCCTATACCCAT
>DCHH01000013.1:0-11221 GCA_002315625.1 Bacteroidales bacterium UBA1757 | reverse complement strand
GCTTTATGAGCCTCCTTCAACTGCTTGTCGGCATGGTATTGCAGGAAGTAGTGGAGAGCCACCTCTTCGTATGAGGGGGACTGGGGATCGCAGAGATTGGTGATAACCAGTGGTGAATATGTGCTGAACTTTTTCCATTTCGTGAAGTTCGGTGTACCCTGAAAATCGCGAAGGAAGCAGAAAGCGGCGTATGGTTCGAGCCACTCCTTATTCTGTGTGAAGAAACTCTTGAAGTCCTCGCTTGCAAATACCTCGTCGCGGGTCTGGGCATACAACAGCCTGAAATACTTCATCTTTTCGTCTGCAACTACCTGGTAATCGGCAAAACTCTTGTCGTTGAACTCCTTCTGGGTCTTCTGGTAGCGCTTCAGGTCGGAGGGCTTGAGCTGTCCCATCCGCTCGATGTTCAGGTAGTTTGGGTTCAGTGCAAACACCGATACGGCATTGTAGGGATAGGAATCCTTGTTGGTGTGCAGCAGGGTGGTATCGTTGACCGGAAGGGTCTGAATCATCCTCTGCCCGGTGGCGGCTGCCCATTTGCCGAACTTGATCAGGTCGGGAAATTCCCCTATGCCGAAGCTTTCGTG
This sequence comes from Bacteroidales bacterium UBA1757, assembly GCA_002315625.1. Taxonomy (GTDB): domain Bacteria; phylum Bacteroidota; class Bacteroidia; order Bacteroidales; family UBA1402; genus UBA1757. The sequence continues at coordinate 10,634 of DCHH01000013.1, read as the reverse complement.
TGTGCGGAGTGAAAATACAGGAATAGCCGTTCCAGCCCCTTTCCACAGGGGACTAGTACGCCTGAAACCGTAGTCGTTGCAAATAATGACACCCTCGTTGGACATGGCCGGATTGAGCAGACGGTTGTCGCCTGGCTCGAAATCGAGGATACGGCCGCTCTTGAGGTCGTAAATGGCATATTTGTACTCAATAAGCTGATGCTCAGGAGAAATCGTCACCTCCCAGATTGGGTAGTTGCCGTCGCTCATAGGCAGTTTGCGCTCCCCGTCCCACTGGCCAAGCTCCGGGATGTTGCCCATAAGCGCAATTCCGCACGAAGGTTCGACCATGGGGGCATGAAGGCGGAAAGTGATGCCCTTGTCGCCGAAAGCGGGACGGGCAGACTTGGGGCGGCGTTTGCGCGAGAGGATTCCTCCGCAGAACGGCGTGCGGCAGAAAACCCTCTCAGGGTCAATTTCCTGCCAGTATTCTATAAGGTTGACGGAGGCATTTTTGGAACCCTCACGTCCCTTGCCCTTTAATGATGAATTCTGAGTCCAGCCGGGGTCCTTTACGTCAAAGGTGCGGCTGTTCCATTCGTGGCGATATGAGCCGTCGGCATGGCGGACAGCGTAATGGTAAGTCATTGTACCATTGGACAGTTCGATGGTGGCACTCCATACGTCGGGGGCAATGCAGGTCATCACGAAAGGATCAGATTCGGTCCAGCAATAGCCGTTTGCTTCCCCAAGGATGCACAGGTATTCACCCCACTGGGCGAAGTATCGGATATTGAATGTTACTTTCATGGGCGGTATATTTTTGGACAAAGATACTCAAATTTGTCGTATATAATGCTTATTTTTGCGATTTGAAAATTCATAACAAACCACATAATGAAAAAAATTCTCACAATCATGGCGACGGCCCTGACACTGGCGGCTTGCACTAGCACCCACAAGAATCCGTTCTTCACAGAATGGGACACCCCTTACGGAATTCCACCATTTGACCAGATTACGGTTGATGACTACTTACCGGCTGTCAAGGCTGGTATCGAACAGCAGCAGAAAGAGATAGACGCCATCACGGCAAATCCAGAAGTCCCGACTTTCGAGAACACAATCGCTCCGCTCGAACTCTCCGGAGAGATTCTTTCTAAGGTTGTCGGAGTGCTTTACAATGTCTCTGAGACTGACCGTTCGGATGCCCTTGACGCAGTTATGGAAGAGGCTATCCAGCTTTTCTCGGATCACGAAAGCAATATTTCTTTCAATAAGGCCCTTTACCAGCGCATCGCCACCTTATATAATGGTGACCAGAGCGGACTGACCCGTGAGCAGCAGATGGTGCTCAAGCGCCTTTTCGAGGATTTCGAACGCAGCGGCATCGGTCTGTCGGAGGAAAAGCAGGCCCGTCTGCGCGAAATCAGTGCCGAGGAGTCGGGTAAAGTGCTGAAAATCGGCAACAATATCCTGGCCGAGAGCAACGCTTTCAAGGCTGAGTTCGGATTCAGTGTATCGGACTATCCCAACCAGATGACCACAACTGCCGACCGTTCACTTCGCGAAAAGATGTTCAAGGCATATTCAAGCCGTGGTCACAACGGTAACGAAAACGACAACCGTGCCCTGGTGCTTGAGGTTATGAAACTCCGCATCGAGGAGGCTCAGATTAAGGGTTACAAGAATCCGGCCGAGTTCATCCTTGAGCCGAAGATGGCCCACGACCCTGCAACGGTTGACGCTTTCCTTGACGGTATAATGAAGGCTTCTGTGGCTAAGGCTAAGGAAGAAATCGCTGACATGCAGAAGATTATGGATCGCGATATTGCCGATGGAAAGTTAGCTGCCGGGACAAAAATCCAGCCTTGGGACTGGTGGTACTATGCCGAAAAGGTCCGCAAGGAGAAATACGACCTCGACGAGAATCTGACAAAGCCCTATTTCAAGCTTGAGAATGTTGTGGAGGGTATTTTCACCGCTGCCCATCGCCTTTACGGCCTGAATATGGAGAAAATCGATGGCGTTCCTTCCTACAATCCGGAAAAGGTTACAACATACCGCATTACAGACGAAGACGGTTCGCTGATCGGTATTTTCACCACCGACTACCTGCCTCGTGACAGCAAGCGCGGAGGTGCCTGGATGAATGCTGTGCGCGAGCAGTATTACGATGCTGCCGGCAACAATATCCGTCCGATTATTGTCAATGTGGGCAACTTGCAGGAGTACCTGACCATTGACGAGGTGCTGACCGTCTTCCACGAGTTCGGCCATGCTCTGCACGGGCTTCTTGCACAGTGCCACTACAAGTCGGTAAGCGGTACGAATGTGACCCGTGACTTTGTCGAGACTTTCTCGCAGATTAACGAGAACTGGGCCTTCCAGCCCGACCTGCTGGCTGTCTATGCAAAGCACGCTGAGACTGGCGAGGTTATTCCTGCCGAACTGGTTGAGAAAATTATCAACTCGTTAAAGTTCAACCAGGGATTCATGACTACTGAACTTTGTGCGGCTTCTATTCTTGATATGAAGTGGCATGAGCTTGAGAGTGTCGAAGGTGTTGATATTGACGAGTTTGAGAAGAAGGCTTGCAGCGAGATGGGGCTGATTGACGAGATTATTCCGCGCTATCGCACTACTTACTTCAACCATATTTTCTCGAGCGGTTATAATGCTGGTTATTACGGATATCTGTGGGCTGAGGTTCTCGACAAGGACTTGTTCTCGGTGTTTGAGGCGAGCGGTGATGTATGGAATAAGGAGCTTGCTACCCAGTTCCGTCAGACTTTCCTTGAGAAGGGCGGGAGCGAGGAGCCTATGATTCTCTTCAAGAGCTTCACCAACCGTGAGCCCGACAATACTGCGTTCCTTCGCGGCCGCGGACTGATTGACTAATTGAAAAAAGATTTTTATGAAGAAATTATTATTTGCTGCAGCTATGGTTTTCTGCTGCATGACGGCTTCGGCCCAGCTTTTTGTTACGGCAGCATACTGCAACGAACAAGTATTAACCTACGAGAAGAACGGAGACTCCTTCGACAAGTACAGCCAGCCATTTAACGGCTTCCAGATAGGTGTAGGCTACAATTTCAATTTCTCTTCACGCCTGTACCTCGAGACCTCACTTCGCTACGAGTACGACTACTACCAGTCGGGTATGGTCTATCCCTACAAATCGTACGAATACGAGTCATACGTAACTCTGCCAGTCCACTTTGGAATCCGTATCGAACTGTCGAACGAAATAAACCTTTTGTTGGGTATCGGCCCCCAGTTCTCATGCGGAATCTCAAGCTATGACGTGACAGAAACGGCTACCATAAAAACCACAAAGACAGACAATTACGGAGAAGGTGGATATTCCCGTTTCGATATGTCCATGGGCTTGCGCATCGGTGTGGAACTTTGTGAGCGTTTCCGTTTAACCACAGGTTGGGAATACGGCATACTTGACCGCATCGAGGGTGTGAACAGAGAACACTCCTCGATTGTGAACACTTCGCTAACTTATTTGTTCAACATCTAATTCATAAATATCATGGGACTTATTCATGTAGTTGACCATCCGCTGGTCCAGCACAAACTTACTCTGATGCGTAAAGTCGAAACCGGAACGAAGGACTTCCGCATCCTTTTGAAAGAAATTTCTCTCCTTATGGGTTATGAGGTAACACGCGACCTCCCGATGGAAAGCATTGAAATCGATACTCCGCTGGAGCACATGATTGCACGTCGTGTATCGGGCAAGAAGGTCGCCATTGTACCTATCCTTCGTGCAGGATTGGGCATGGTTGATGGCCTTTTGCAGCTTACTCCGGCTGCCAAGGTGGGTCATATCGGCCTCTATCGTGACGAGGATACCCACAAGCCCGTTTTCTACTATTGCAAACTGCCGTTTGACATTGAACAGCGTATGTGTATCGTGGTCGATCCGATGCTTGCCACTGGCGGAAGCTCTTGCGATGCCATTGACTACATCAAGAAGACCGGTTGCAAGAACATCCGCCTTATGAACCTTGTGAGCGTGCCGGAAGGCATAGCCGCCGTCCAGACCCGCCACCCGGATGTTGATATCTATACGGCTTCAATTGACCGTTGCCTTAACGAGAACGCTTATATTCTGCCTGGTCTCGGTGATGCCGGTGACCGTATTTTTGGAACCAAGTAAGTTTTTTGGAACCAAACGAATGGATTTTATACTTCTGATTGGCTTTACTTTTGTTGTTTATGCCGATAATCATTAATACTTTTGCTGCCGATAAAAACATTAATACAAAATGAAAAGATTATTTGTAGTACTGTTGGCCGTCTCAATGATGAGCCTTGGGGCTAATGCCCAATTGTCCAATTTGTTTAATCGCCTCACCGGCAAATCTTCACAAACTACTACAACAACTACTTCAACTGAGAGCACATCCAGTTCTTCTCAGGGCGGTACTCTGGAGTCAATTCTTGGCATGGCCACTTCAATTCTTGGCAATGTCACAACTTCAAGTTACGACCTCACTGGCAAGTGGACCTACAAGGGTTGTGCTATTGCTCTGACAAGTTCCAATACCCTTTCTCAACTTGCAGGTCAGGCTGCTGAAGGCACTGTCGAATCAAAGGTTGACGAGTATCTGGCCAAGGTCGGAATCAAGTCGGGAGTGATAACTTTCACTTTCAATTCAGACGGATCTTTTTCTGCAACTATGCTCAAGATACCGTTCAATGGTACCTGGACGTATGACAATTCAACGAGTGCCGTTACGCTGAAGTTCGGCAAGACCTTACAGTGGCTTTCGATGACCGGTATCATCAAGAGCACTCTCTCGGGTGAGACAAAGATCCTCTTCACTGCCGACAAGTTCCTGGCCTTCGTCAAGAACCTCCTGTCAAGCGCCAAGGTAAGCAGTTCTACAACAGTTTCGACTCTGACCTCTCTGCTCGACAGCTACGAGGGACTGTACATTGGTTTCAAACTTGCAAGATAAATTGAATAGGGTGACGGCTACATTTCCGGCTGTTTTCGGTATAGGAACAAGCCGTTACTTTTTGGGGTATTAGCTCAGCTGGGAGAGCGACAGGTTCGCAATCTGTAGGTCAGGGGTTCGAGCCCCCTATACTCCACTTTCAAGAGGGTGACAAGTAGTCATCCTCTTTTTTCATGCCCGGAAATGACCGAACGGGCGGTTTGGGCCATTTCGTGAAGGGGTTGGTCATTTCGCGAAGAAGTTGGCCATTTCGGGGAGGATTGTTAGTGGCGGGAGGAGGGGACTATTTTGAATAGGGAGTCGGAGGAGCGGATTTTCTCTTTTAGGGGGATGGAAATGCGGTCGCCTTTTACTGCCTTTTCCACTGTCTTGTCGTCCAGGCGGATTTCGCTTACAATGGCTTCAACAACTCCTGTGGTTGGACCGGTTACCAGAATCTCGTCGCCAACATTCAGTTCGTTGCTTTCCAGCTGGAATTCAGCGACTTGGAGCTTGGAAAAATAGTTGATGCCCCGGCCGATGCGGACCTTCTGGGTTGTGGCCGACGAACCGTAGCGGTGGGTCCACTCGCCAAGTCGCTGGCCCAGATAGTAACCGTTCCAGAAGCCTCGGTTGAAGACCCGCAGCAGTCGCTCGTCCCAGTCGGCAATCTTTGGAAGGATGATCCCGTCGTTGGAATATTCGCCATTGAGGTATGCTTCCACGGCTTCGTGGTAGCACTTTGCGACGGTATAGACATATTCCGGCCCGCGGGCGCGACCCTCAATCTTGAAGACTGTCACACCGGCATCTAGCATTTTGTTCAGAAAATGGATGGTCTTGAGGTCCTTGGGAGACATGATGTAGCGGTCATCGACCTTCAGGGCCACATCGTTGCCGGTCTCGAGGTCGGTTACCTGGTAGGCGCGTCGGCAGATTTGCATGCAGGCTCCACGGTTGGCTGAAGCGTTCATCTCATGGAGGCTCAGGTAGCATTTTCCCGAGATTGACATGCAGAGGGCCCCGTGACAGAACATTTCAATCTGGACAAGCTCACCCTTTGGGCCGCAGATGTGCTGCTCCTCAATCTGGCGGTGGATGTAGGCTACCTGCTCGAGATTGAGCTCGCGGGCGAGCACCACCACATCGGCAAACTGGGCATAGAACTTCAGCGCCTCGACGTTAGAAATGTTCAACTGGGTCGAAAGATGCACCTCGACACCTATTGAAAAGGCGTACTGAAGGGCTGCGATATCGGAGGCGATTACGGCCGTCACCCCCGCTGCCTTGGCGGCATCGATAATGTGGCGCATCAGCTCCAGGTCGTTGTCGTACAGCACTGTGTTGACCGTCAGATAGCATTTCACATTGTGCTGATGGCACATCCCGGCAATCGTTGCCAGGTCTTCCAGAGTGAAGTTGGCCGAAGAATGCGACCTCATGTTCAATGCCTCCACCCCGAAATAGACGGAGTCGGCTCCAGCCTTGAAAGCTGCTGCTAAGGCCTCGTAGGACCCGACAGGGGCCATAATTTCTATCTTCTGTCTCAATTCAGTATTCCTTATATATTTGACCGCGAAGTTACACATTTTTGGGCATTATTGTTTCCTCTGTTTGTCCTGCCCTTCCGCTGGAATTGGCAATATTGTGAAATGAAACGGTCAAAAATCGGTCGGCTGCATATTGGATTGTTGAAATAATGTTGTACCTTTGCCACCGCAAAAACGGAAGCGAGCGTTTAGAGTGATACTTTTTGTTTTGAGCAGGCCCAGATGGCGGAATCGGTNNGGTAGACGCGCTGGTCTCAAACACCAGTGGGGCAACCCGTGCCGGTTCGACCCCGGCTCTGGGTACTTCATGAATGGATAACCACCATTGTAAATCAAGTACTTACAATGGTGGTTATTCTTTTAGCGAGCAAATAGGTAGCAAATTCTAACGCATTCCTTCTTTTTGATTGTTTTTTTACTGCTATGAATACTTTTTTTAAAGGGGCGGTTCTGGCCCTGGCTTTGCTCTTGTCAGCTAGCTGCGGGCAGAGTGGGAAACACTATGAGCTTGGGGGTAATCCGGTGATTACCAATATCTATACGGCTGATCCTTCGGCACGGGTGTTTGCCGATACGTTGTATGTTTATCCTAGCCACGACCGGACGGATGCGACTTCGTTTTCGATGGAGGATTATCATGTGTTTTCTACGGTTGATATGGTAAATTTCGTTGACCATGGTGTGGCTTTCAATCCGCTGACTGAGACTGTTTGGGCTACTGAGGCGGCTTGGGCCCCTGACTGCATTGAGCGCAACGGGAAGTATTATCTTTATTATCCGACCGACAAGAAGTATATTGGGGTGGCGGTTAGCGACCGTCCGACGGGTCCGTTCCATGACCCGCTGGGGCATCCGCTGCTGTCGATTGATTCGCCGGGGGTAATCTGCGACCGCGACTTTATTGACCCGTGTGTGTTTATTGATGACGACGGGCAGGCGTATCTCTTTGTGGGACAGAATACTGTGTGCTGCATTAAGCTTAATGAGGATATGATTTCATACGACGGCGAGGTGCATATTATAGAAGGTGTGCATGAGTTTTTTGAGGCTGTGTGGGTGCACAAGTACAACGGTAAGTATTATATGTCGTATTCAAACGGACCGTTCTTCGGTCATGAGCCCGAGATTGCCTATTGTATGGCTGACAATCCGTTGGGGCCGTACGAGTTCAAGGGGGTGGTTCTTGACCCGGTGAACAGTGGCACGAACCATCACAGTATTGTGCGGTATGGTGACGACTGGTTCCTGTTCTATCACACGGCCGACCTGAGCTTGTACAACCTTGATGTTGAGCACCATCCGGAGCTTCGCCGCCGCACGGGCCTCCGTCGCAGTGTCTGCGTAGATCGTCTCTTCTACAATCCCGACGGCACCATCCAAAAAGTCATTCCGACCGTCGATTCCCTGAAAATCCGCACCAATACCGTCCTCAAATAGTTTTATATGGCAGTGTTTTCATCTTTGGAAGTCAATAAGGGGCGACAGAACGAGTTCGACCTTGTAAAAGCACTTACAATTGTGCTGATGTTGTGGACTCATGTGTATGAGAACCTTTCCACATGTTTTGAACCTTCATTGAGTTACTTCAATGCCTACTATAGAGGCTGCCTGTTCGGGGCGAGTACATTTATGTTTTGTATGGGAATTGGTATGGTCTATACACGTTCCTGTACTCCAGGGGACTTTTTCAAGAGAGGAGTACATATCTTCTTCACGGGGTTTCTTCTGAACTTTTTCAGGGTTGTTATCAGCGGAATAATTACTGGAAGATATATCTACGATCCGCAAAGCGCAACGTATCTGATTCTTGCTGTCGGCAGCGACATTCTGTTCTTTGCCGGTCTCGCTTTCATGCTGATGGCACTTTTGAGAAAACTGGGACTGAGGTACTGGCATATTCTGCTGGTTTCTATCCTATTGAGTGCGTTGTCATATTTTCTCGAAGGTGTGGGGTCGCGGTATTTTGTTGTGGATCAGGCAATGGGATTCTTGTGGGGAAACTTTTCGGAAAGTTATTTCCCTCTTTTCAACTGGTTTATTTTCGTGGCGGCGGGGTGCCTGTTTGGAAAGATGTATCTGCACATTGATGACAAGGCAAAATTTCACAGGATTTGCTTTCCTGCCGGATTGGTCGTGATGCTAGGATATCTGTTCATTTACTTTAAAACCGACCAGAACATCTTCTTCCAGTTCGATGACTGTCTTTATTTGGGACACAGGAGGCTTCCGGATTCCGTGATGACCATATTTGCCAACGTTTGGCTGATAAGTCTTTTCTATTACATTGCCAAAGCCATTCCGCAGAAGTCGATGCCGGTACTCGTCCATCCTTCCAAGCATATAAACCAATATTACTGCATCTCGTGGTTTTTCATAATGATTGCATATTTCTCATTGTTCTATGAGAATCCATTGGCGGATGATGCCGGGGTGCTGACGTTCTGGCCTGTAATACTTTCCGTCACCATAGTCACGGTTATAGTGTATAACAAGTGGTTAAAGGCACCGCTTTCCCTCTTCTTTGGGAAGCATCATACGTTTTGGGTAGTGTTTGTCATTTTGGTAACCCTGGGAGCCGCTTTCTATGGATACAACCTATGCGGCGGCAAATACCCGACATTCATCAACGATTACAATCCCTGGTAATTCGTATTTTACGCGAATGATACGCGAAAAATACGAAAATTGTAGTTAAGACACGGTTCAAAAAAAGAGAGGATGGCGGTGTGGCCATCCTCTCTTTTTGATTATGTCTTTTTTGTTTACTTGCACAAAGCAGTGGCGACGTCAACTGCTACTGCTACGGTGCAGCCGACCATCGGGTTGTTGCCGATGCCGAGGAATCCCATCATTTCCACGTGGGCGGGAACTGAAGACGAACCGGCGAACTGGGCGTCACTGTGCATGCGGCCCATCGTGTCGGTCATGCCGTATGAGGCGGGACCGGCGGCCATGTTGTCGGGGTGCAGGGTGCGGCCCGTGCCACCACCTGAAGCTACGCTGAAATAGGGCTTGCCAGCCAGAACGCGCTCCTTTTTGTATGTTCCGGCAACGGGATGCTGGAAGCGGGTGGGATTGGTGGAGTTACCGGTGATGGAGACATCAACACCTTCATGCCACATGATGGCGACACCTTCGCGGACATCGTCGGCACCATAGCAGCGGACCTTTGCGCGGGGACCGTCGCTGTAGGCAATCTCACGGACAATCTTCAGGTCGCCAGTGAAATAGTCGAACTCAGTCTGGACGTATGTGAAACCGTTGATACGGCTGATGATTTGTGCAGCGTCCTTTCCAAGTCCGTTCAGGATGCAGCGGAGAGGCTCTTTACGAACCTTGTCAGCCTTGGCAGCAATCTTGATTGCACCTTCGGCGGCGGCGAAACTCTCGTGACCGGCCAGAAAGGCGAAGCACTTAGTCTCTTCGCGCAGCAGACGGGCGGCCAGGTTGCCGTGTCCCAGACCAACCTTACGGTCGTCGGCGACTGAGCCGGGGATGCAGAATGCCTGCAGACCTTCACCGATGGCTTCAGCAGCTTCGGCAGCGTTCTTGCAACCTTTCTTCAGGGCGATGGCAGCACCTACTACGTATGCCCACTTTGCGTTTTCGAAGCAGATGGGCTGGGTTTCTTCACAAGTTTTGTAAGGATCGATACCGGCCTTGTCGCAGATTGCGTTGGCTTCTTCGATGTCTTTGATACCGTTTTTGTTCAAAGCAGCAATAATCTGCTTCATGCGGCGGTCCTGGCTTTCGAATTTGACTTCTCTAATCATAGTTGTATCCTCCTTATATTATTCGTGACGCGGGTCGATTTTCTTGACGGCTCCCTGTTCGGGGGTGACGCGGCCGTATGTGCCGGTAACCTTCTTCAGAGCTTCGTTGGCATCGGTTCCCTTCTTGATTTCTTCCATGAATTTGCCCATGTGGACGAATTCGTAACCGCAGATTTCGTCGTTTTTATCGAGGAAAATGTGGTTGATGTAGCCTTCAGCCATTTCGAGGTAGCGGGGACCCTTGGCCAGTGTGCCGTAGAGGGTTCCTACCTGGCTGCGCAGACCCTTTCCGAGGTCTTCCAGGCCGGCGCCGACGGTCAGACCACCTTCTGAGAAAGCGCTCTGGGTACGGCCATAGACAATCTGGAGGAAGA
>DCHH01000025.1:70364-73330 GCA_002315625.1 Bacteroidales bacterium UBA1757 | reverse complement strand
CAGCGTTCGCTCTATGAGTTCGGTATCATGGAGATCCTCTCGAAAATCCTCGGGCCGCTCATGCACTTTTTCGGCTTGCCTGAAAAGGCCTCGTTCCTGTGGGTGGTCACCAATGTCATAGGCATTTCGTATGGAGCTGCTGCCATCATGGACGAAATGGACCGAGGCACCCTCAGCAAGGACGAAATAGACCTCATAAACACTCACATAGGTATTTCACACAGCAATTTCGAAGACCTCCTGCTCTTCACAGCCCTCGGCGGCTGGTGGTGGGCCATGCTTCTGTCCCGTTGGGTCTTGGTCACCCTTTTGGTCTGGGGAGTGCGACTCTATCGTTCTCTAACCTGAAGGCATTGCGATATGGAGTTATCATAATTGCAAAAGACAGATTTTTTTCCGACCTTGCGGGCTATTTCAGAGGAAATTCATTCACACTAATATTTTCATTATGTTCAAAGGACAACCCAAAGGACTTTTTGCCCTCGCTCTTGCCAATACCGGAGAGCGTTTCGGCTACTACACAATGCTGGCAATTTTCATGCTGTTTCTCCAAGCCAAGTTCGGCTTTCAGGGAGCTGCCGCCAGCCAGATTTATTCCATTTTCCTGGCCCTGGTCTATTTTATGCCTGTAGTTGGAGGAGTGCTGGCTGACAGAATCGGTTACGGAAAATGTGTCGTGACCGGTATCGTCATCATGTTTGCCGGCTACTGTTTCCTTGCCGTACCTACTGCAGCCAATACCCTTGGGCTGATTCTCATGTTTGGGGCATTGCTGCTCATCTCGGTTGGTACCGGTCTGTTTAAAGGCAATCTTCAGGTACTCGTCGGAAACCTTTTTGATGAACCCAAGTATGCTGCAAAACGTGACAGTGCCTTCAGTTTGTTTTATATGGCCATCAACGTCGGTGCCATGTTCGCCCCTTCAGCTGCTACGGCCATTACAAATAAGTTCCTTGCAAAAGCCGGCCTGATTTACAAGGCTGACATTCCTGCGCTGGCCCATCAGTATCTTGACGGAACGATTGTTGCAGATAAAACTGCCCAGTTGGAAGGGCTTATGGCTCAGATGCCTGGCGAGCAGATTTCTTCCATGGATTTGGGAGCTTTCTGCTCATATTACATTGAGCATCTTTCTGCGGCCTACAACATGGGATTTGCAGTGGCTTGTGTGTCACTGATTGTTTCCATCCTTATTTATTTCTTCACCCGCAGCTGGTTCAAACATGCTGACGTCAATGCCAAGCAGGCCAAGGCTGCTGGTGATGCCAACTATGTTGAACTCACTCCGAAGCAGACACGCGAGCGAATTGTGGCTCTCTGTCTGGTATTCGCCGTTGTAATTTTCTTCTGGATGGCTTTCCACCAGAACGGACAGTCGCTTACATGGTTTGCACGTGACTATACCACTGCCACCTGTGAAGGATGGCTCCGCATCGGTTTCAACATCTGGGCACTTGCTCTGATTGCCATCAGTGTCTATACCATCTTTGGTATTTTCCAGAGTGAAGAGTTCAAAGGAAAACTCATGAACGCTATTGTGACAGCCGTTCTTTGTGGTGGTGCCTTTGCCATCTACAGGGGTCTTCCTACAGTCATGGACATCTATCCTCAGTTGTTCCAGCAGTTCAATCCTTTCTTCGTGGTAGCCTTAACACCCATTTCCATGGCGGTCTTTGCAGCATTGGCAAATAAGAAATCGGAAAAGCATCCGGAAGGACGAGAGCCCTCTGCCCCGATGAAGATAGGATTGGGTATGTTTGTTGCAGCACTTGGTTACCTCATAATGATTTTCGGTTCGCTCGGACAGGCTTCGCCAGCCGAACTGGCTGGTACCGTCAGCCCCGACCCCGTGGTTCCTACTTATCTGATTTCGACCTATCTGGTTCTCACCTTCGCTGAACTTCTTCTCAGTCCGATGGGTATCAGTTTCGTCTCGAAAGTGGCTCCTCCAAAGTTCAAGGGCTTGATGATGGGTCTCTGGTTTGCCGCAACAGCCGTAGGAAACTATCTCAGTTCAATCCCCGGCCTGCTTTGGAACAATGTTCCCCTTTGGGCAAACTGGGCTATCCTGATGGCACTCTGCGTCATTGCCGGCACAATCATGTTTGCAATGCTTAAGAAAATTAACGCAGCCACCAACGCCTGACGACTCCGTCTGAAACAACAAACCGCCCTGTCTGAAAATCTCAGGCGGGGCGGTTCGTATTTTACGCGAATGATACGCGAAAAATACCAAAATAAATGTTAAAAGGCGCGGACTATGCCCATGAAGTCTTCGGCTTTCAGGGAGGCGCCGCCAATCAGACCGCCATCAACATCGGGGTTGGCGAAGAGTTCCTTTGCATTGGAGGGCTTGCAGCTGCCACCATAGAGGATTGAGCAGTCTTCAGCTACCTGCTTGCCATACTTGTCGGCAATGACTTTGCGGATGTAGGCATGGATTTCCTCGGCCTGCTCGGGGGTAGCGGTTTCACCGGTACCGATAGCCCAGACGGGTTCGTAAGCCAGGATAATCTTGCCGAAATCTTCAGCGGAGAGTCCGAACAGTGATTTTTCAACCTGCTCTTTGACAACGTCGAAATGTTTTCCGGCCTTGCGCTCTTCGAGCACTTCACCGATGCAGAAAATCGGAGTCAGATTGTTGGCCAGAGCCAGTTCAACTTTTGTCTTCAGCATCTCCGGAGTCTCATGATAGTATGCACGGCGCTCGCTGTGACCGAGGATTACATAGTCGGCGCCAGTTGATTTGACCATAGCGGCAGATACTTCACCCGTATAGGCACCCTTGTCGTGGTCGGCGCAGTTTTCAGCGGCTACACCCAGCTTGGCGGTGTTGACGCTGGCAGCGACCGTTGCCAGATGGATGAACGGGGTTGCGATGATGACGTCGCAGTTTACTTTTTCATTAGCCAGAATGGCGTCGAGTTCCTTGGCAAGTGCCACACCTTCCTGCAGGTTCTTGTTCA
>DCHH01000025.1:59900-70355 GCA_002315625.1 Bacteroidales bacterium UBA1757 | reverse complement strand
TCATTTTCCAGTTACCTGCTACAATTTTCTTTCTCATGATGTTTGTTTGTTAACAGTTTGTTTGTTATGCAGTTTCTTTTTTAAAAGTGTCAGACGATAAAGAACGTAGATGAATAAAAGGACACCAAGCAGTAAAAGCAGTGTCTGGATAGGGAGTGGTAGTCCTTTATTGAATGGAATTGAACCTATTGAGGAGTCTTCCAACGGTTCATGAAGATTATTAACTACTGTCTCTATTTCGCTGGCTGACCATTTATTGATGACAGTTCCTCTCTTCAACAGCATCAGCCCGGGGTTGGCCCGAATCATTGTCTTGAGGGTTGTTTCATCAACTGAACAGAATGGTGTGGTCAGGTCATATTCGTAAATCCATTCCTGAATCCTGTCATCTTCTGATGCGGTTAGGACAAACAGATGGTATCCATATTGAGAAGTGTAGGCTTCCAAATCCTTCAAATATGGGCCTGGGCGCTGGTTCGCAATCTCCAGTCGTCTTGAAACCCAAAGGAAGGTATATGATGAGTCCTGCAGTATGTCTTCGGTTATGTCGCCCATTGTGGGATGTAAGACAACAAAATCGTGAATGGGAGGTACATAGCCTTTTCTGACAATACGCTGTTCGCGACGGACATAGTGCCAAGCAGTATCACCGGTTGGAATATTCTTGGCTGTGAAACTTTTTTCGACACCGTCTTTGGCAAAATAGTATTCCATGACAATTGAATCGCGAGGAGCATCCTCAGGAATGGTCATCAGTTCTGGCAGGTAGTTGCCGATTCGGTAGGGACGGAAATCAAAGATGGGGAGATGACGCAGTGAATGGGCACCGATTGAAAAAGGTATCAGAATGCAGATGACCATGGCCCATCGGGCCGCACGGCCGGAATAGACCTTGTACATTTCGCTTTTCGACAGACACACAATCATCGACAATGTCAGCAGTATGATGTTTTTCCAAAAGGTCTGCCAATTGGTCAGGATGATGGCATCACCGAAGCAACCACAGTCTTGAATAGGGTCTGCAATAGCAAGATACAGCGTCAATGCTGTCATCAGAGTAAGGAAGACAGTCGCTGCCCAAGGCGCTTTCCTGCGGGAAATGCCGAAAAGAAGAACTTCTCCAAGCACCATCTCGAAGGAAAACAGGATGAAGGAAAGGAACTTGGCGTAATCATACAGGAAGTTCCACTGAAAGGCAGTGCAATAATCCTGAATCTTGAAAGCTGTTCCCATAGGGTCAACAGCCTTGACAAAGCCGGAGAATATAAACACCAGAGCCAGCAGCACACGCGATACGGTGGTCACTGTTAGATGGATTGTTTTCCCCGACGGTTTTTTCATATGCTGTTATTCATTGAATTCCAGACGAATCAAGCCGAAGATGGAGTAATTCATCATATCGAGGTAATTGGAGTCAATGCCTTCAGAGACGATAGTCTTCCCGCAATGGTCCTCGATTTCCTTTACGCGGTTCAACTTGGTGAGAATCAAATCGGTATAGGAAGAAATACGCATTCCTCTCCACGCTTCGTCGTAGTCATGGTTCTTGTCGAGCATCAGTTTTCGGGCCAAAGAGATTTTTTCGTCATAAAGTCTCAGGGCCTCTTCAGCAGTCATATCGACAGTGTCGGCACACCCTTTTTCCAACTGAATCAAACCGATGGCACCATAATTGACTATGCCCATGAATTCGGGATAGATACCTTCGCCTACACGGCTTTCACCCTTTATTTCGATGCAGCGGATTCTTTTGGCCTTGATGAAAAGCTGGTCTGTAACAGATGACGGACGCAGGATGCGCCATGATGCGCCGTAATCCTGTAACTTTTTGGCAAAGACCGACCTGCACTTGGCAAGCACTACATCAAATTCTTCGTTGGTATTGGGCATGGCAAATCACATTTATCGTGCAAAGATACACGATTTTGCCCAATTAACTCTCAGTTGTCGTGCGGAAAGTTATGGTTAGATATCTGTTTCTGAGATATTGGCAGCAATTGCAGCTATGAGACGTTCGCGTGCTTCGGTGCTGGCCCAGGCAACGTGCGGGGTCAGAAGCAGACGTTCGGGGTGAAGAGTGTGCATATAAGGATGATTCAGAGGAAGAGGCTCTGTGGAGAAGACATCGACGGCCGCACCGGAAATTTGTCCCGATGAAATGGCTTCGGCAAGGTCTTGTTCGTTGACAATTCCTCCACGGGCCATGTTCAGGAGCAAGGCGGTCGGTTTCATCATTGACAGCTCCTTGGCAGTGATAAGGTTGGCGGTTATAGCATTAAGGGGAGAATGGATGGAGACAACGTCGGAGGTTAGTAAAAGTGTTTTCAGGTCTAGGCAGGGATAGGTTTTGCAGTGGGCGATTCCTGTTGTGGAATAATAACAGACTTTCATGCCGAAAGCCTGGGCAATCGCGGCTACTTTCTGTCCGATTGATCCCATTCCGATGATACCCATTTGTTTGCCTGCGAGTTCATGCCATGAAAAGCGCATGTCGGTAAAGAGTCCGCTTCGAGAATATTCTCCGCTTTTGATGAAAGTATCGTATTTTTCAGGCATTGATACCAGGTTCAGCAGTTGGGTGAAGCAGAGTTGCGCCACAGAGTCTGTGGAGTAGGCTGCTACATTCTTCACAGGGATGTTCCGGCTTGCTGCTGCTTCCAAATCAATGTTGTTTACTCCGGTGGCGGCTTCGCAGATGAGACGGAGACGTGTCGCGGCATCCAGCAATGAAGCGGTTATTTTCACCTTGTTTGTAATGATAATGTCAGCATCCTTTACACGCTCAAGTGCTTCCTGGGGTGTGGATGTAGGATAGGTGATGAGGTTGCCCAAACGGCGGATGGGCTCCAGCGAAGTGTCGCCCAAAGTGGCGGCGTCCAAAAATACAATCTTCATAAGTTGAAAAGAGGAGGCGGGCACTTTTTCGGTGTCCGCCTCCTGTTAATGGATGGGGAATGACAAATTAGAATCCAGGGTTCTGTTGGATTTCGGCCTGGTTCAGGTCAATAGCATTCTGGGGAATCGGACGGAGAATCTTGTACTTTCCGTCGGTACCCTTCAGGTTGTTGACATCGATGGCGTCCTCCTGATATTTGGTGATGTAGTCAACCAGTACGTGGCAACGCTTGATGTCAGTCCAGCGGACATATTCGCCGGCCAGCTCGCAGCAACGCTCCTTCAGGATGAAGTCAACGTTTATGTCGGAAGCAGAAACGGTCATAGCTGTTTCAAATCCGGCCTTGATGGTGCCTGGACGCTTGCGCAGTGTGTTAATCATCTTGGCGGCGTTGGTGTTGTCACCTTTCTTCATATAGGCTTCGGCGGCAATCAGGTAAGCTTCGCCTAGACGGGCAAGTGATACATCGTGCATGCTGCACGTGCTGCTGCGGTTGGCCATAGAGGTGGCGGTGTAGTCGTCGAACTTCTTGATACAAGGAACACCTACGTCTTGGTGACGGCGGTTCTTGTAGGTTTCGGGCTGACCATTTGAGGGGGCGATACCGCCCTCGGCACGTGTGAAGCTTACGTATTCAACTTCGTCCTTGATTTTGTATGGATCATCAGCGAACCAGGCAAGCACATCCGTGGTATCGGCCCACCATGGGGTGTAATAGTAACGGATTTTCTTGGTGGTCGGAGCATTGTAGTATGCGAAGTAGTTCAGACCATTAGGAGTTTTGTTGTCTTCGTAGAATTCGAACATGAAGGTCTGCTCGTAGCGGCCGTCGCCCTTGTCGAACTGCTGGTGCATGTGAAGCAGCGGAGAGAAGTTTCCGTCCATGGCCTTGTTGTTAGCACGCTCGGAACCGCCCAGATAAGCACCGAACTGGCACATCTGATATGAACCGTCTGAGGAGGGGTTGGAAACGGCATTGTAGTCGAAGCAGCAGCTCCAGAAGAATTCTGCGTCGTTTTCGTTCTTGATGTCGAAGACCTCTTCAATGGATTTGGAAGGTTCAACACCGTTAATTGATGCCAGAGCATATTTGACGGCGTTGTCAAAGTCGGTAGCCTGAGCAATGTTCTCCTCCTGCACTTCGTAGTCCTTGCCGTCAAGCCAGCCACGGGTCAGATAAGCCTTGGCCAGGAAGAAGTTTGCAGCCTGTTTGTTGGCACGGCCTACATTGCTGGTGGCCAGAAGTTTGGAGTCGTTGCCTACGAGGTAGGTGAATTCTTCAATTATGAAGTCGTAGCACTCTTTCAGGGAGTTGCGCGGATGTGACATCACAGCAGAGTTGAACATCTCCTTGTTGATCTCCACGCCGCCGAACTGCTGGACAAGCTGGAAGTAGTACCATGCACGGATAAAGCGGGCTTCGTCCATATATTGGAGACGCTTGGCGCTCTCTTCGGTGACACCTCCGTAGTACAATACAGAGTTACACATCTGGATACCCTTGTAGCAGTTCTGATAGAATTTCAGAACACCTGCGTCAGAGGCAGTAAAGGTGAAATAGGTATAGACGACAGATTCGCTCTTTCCGTCACCGTACAGGTCGGAACCGCCCACAAAAAGGACCGGCTGGCTGTTGTAGAGGGTGCGGATAGTGGAATACATAGCGTTGGTCAGGCTCTCAAATCCGGAGGCTGTCTTGTAGAAGCTCTCGGAAGAAACATTCGAACGGTTGTCCTGGTCGAGGAAGCCTGCACAGCTGCTCAGGACAAGGGTGCAAACCGTCGCAATCAATAAATATATCTTTTTCATTGTAGGTCAATTTAAACGGTTAAAATTTCAGGTTTACACCAAATTGGTAGGTACGTGAACTGACACCGCCGCGGCCATCCATGACAGAGGAACCGGCCCATTCGGGGTCGAAACCTTTATAGTCGGTGAAGGTGAAGGGATTGAGAATGTTGGCATAAATTCTCAAGCTTATACTCTTCATGATGCTCTTCGGGAAGGTGTATCCCAAGGTGATGTTCTTGATACGGACGTATGAGTTGTCAACCCAGTACAGGGGGTTGTTTGCATTGTCCTCACCGCCGAGGATAGAACCCTGGCCATTACCGTTGGTGCTGGTCGGATAAGGATATTCGCCGTAGTGGGTTCCCTGCTGCTTGGCAACGATATTGTTGTTGTTCTGGAAACCGGACTTGCCGTCACCATTGTCGATAAGCTCGAGATTACCGGGTTCAGCCAGGATGGGGGCTCCGTCGGGAATGTAGAAGTCCATCTTGAGGTGCTGGGTGCCGCGTGATCCGTAGCGGGTGAATTCGCGCATGAAAGGAGAATAGACCTTGCCACCGATGGAGGCATAGAGTCCTACGGTAAAGTCAATGCCCTTGTAGTTCAGGATGGAAGTGAAGCTTCCGGTCCAGTCGGGAGAGGCATGGCCTTGGATAGTCTTATCCTTGGCGTTGATGACACCGTCACCGTTCTGGTCCTTGAGCTCCATTTCGCCTTCGTAGAACTTGGTCTTCATACTGGCATCGTTGAAAATTTCCTTGGCACGGGCAGCGTCAACCACACCGACCATTTCGTAACCGTAAACCACATCAATTGGGCTTCCGACAAACCACTTGTTACCGATATCTTCGGTGACACCGCTGCTGAGCTCCTTGATGGTGTTCTTGTTGTGGGCGAAGGTGAAGTTGGTGACCCAACGCCAATTCTTATTGGTGATATTGACGGTGCTCAACATAATTTCAATACCTTCGTTGGTAACTCGGCCGACGTTGTCAACCAGTGTACCGGACGACGAACCCAATTCAATCGGGGTCTTCATGCTCATGAGCAGGTCACGGGAGTCACGGAAGTAGTAGTCAATGCTACCGCTGATGCGGTTGTTGATAAAACCGAAGTCGAGACCGACGTTGAACTCGGAGGTCTTCTCCCATTTCAGATTGGCATTGCTCATGTTGTAGCCGTAGCCATTGGCAATGGTGCTGCCGAAGTTGTAGTAGTACTTGACATCGGCATTGGCCTGTGTGTCGTATGCACCTACACCAGCGTTGTTACCGGTAAGACCATAGCTCAGACGGAGTTTCAGGTTGCTAAGCCAGTCGGCTTCAGACATCCATTCTTCCTGATTGATGCGCCATGCAAAAGCGGCGGAGGGGAACATACCCCAACGGTTCTCTTGAGCGAACTTCGAGCTGCCGTCCCAACGTGAAGAAACGGTCAGGAGGTAACGGTCGGCAAAGCTGTAGTTGATACGGGCAACCCATGATAACATGGTGATGCGTGACCAGCTGCTGGTAGCATTTTCAATCGTACCGGCACCCCAGTTGTACCACTTCACGTCGAAGGGCATGTTGGTTTCCTTGATGTAGTTGGATTCGCTGTCGAACTGGTAGGCGCTGAACAAAGCCAGAGCAGAGAATTTGTGCTTACCCCAGGTCTTGTCGAATTGGGCCTGCGTGTCCCATGTCCATGAGAAGCGCTTGTAGGTCTGGTCTTCCATCTGGTTGGTTCCCTTGTCACGACGGGTCTCGGTCTGGCCGGTGTAGAAGGTGCCGTGCTGGGTGTTTCTGTACAACGGAGAGAAGGTGGTCTTCAAAGTGACCTCCTTGATGGGGTTGTACTGCAAGTAGAGGTTGGCCATGGCCGTGAAGGTGGTATATTCGTCGGTGGTGTTCTGACGGTCAAGGATTGGGTTGTAGGTAGAGGTCGGACCACCGCCGTTGGGATAGACCACAGCATCCTTGGCGGGCTGGGGAATGGGCTGGCCGGCTTTTTCACCTTCCCAATAGTAGGCGGGCATGATGGGAGCCATCATGAAACCGGTGTTGACTGACTTCTGGCTGGCATTGTCTCTCCAGGAATAGGCCAGGTTGGTTGAGAAACCGGTGGCCATTTTGTTGCCGATTTTGCTGTCGAGGGCGCCTTTCAGGTTGAAGCGTTTGTAAGCGTCGTACATGACACCTTTTTCATCCTGGAAACCGGCGGCAACGCGATAGGTCATGTTCTTGGCATTGCCCGTCACGTTGATGAAATGGTTCTGCTGGCTACCGTCGCGGGTTACAAGGGGAACCCAATCGGTGTAGTTGTTTTCGGTGTACATCTTCTGTGTAACGACACTGCTGGCACCCCATACGTTGCGGTAGTTGGCGTCTGACATAGTCCAGGTGGTGGTACCGTCGCTGTTGTACTTCGAAGTGAGGTAGCGGAAGAAGCGGTACTGCATGAATTCGTAGCCGTCCATGAATTCGGGCATGTTGGCAACGGTCTTCAAACCATAGTATCCGTCGTAGCTGACAGTGGCTTTCACTGCTCCTTCACCTCTCTTGGTGGTGATTTGGACAACACCGTTCGTGGCGCGTGAACCGTAGATGGCGGTTGAAGAGGCGTCCTTCAGGATGTCGATTTTATCAATGTCCATCGGGTTGAGGAAGTCCATGTCGTCGCAGACAACTCCGTCAATAACATACAGGGGCTGGGTTGAGGAACCCAGGGTGCTCTTACCGCGGATTTGGATGTCCATGCTTTCGCCGGCGCGGCTGGAAGATGCGCTGACGTTGACACCGGCAATAGTGCCCTGAAGGCTCTCCATAACGGAAGTGGAACCCTTACCGGCAATGGTTTCGGATTTTACACTTCCGACCGAACCTGTAAGGTCAGATTTTTTGACGCTGCCATAACCTACCATGACTACTTCGTCGAGCAGTTCGGAATCCTCTTTGAGGACGATGTTCATGGGGCTTCCCTTTACAATAGGGAGCGTCTGGGCTACCATACCGACGAAACTCACTTCGAGTTCCTTTGCGTCGGCGGGAACAGAGAGGTTGAAGTTACCATCCATGTCGGTTGCAGTTCCGATGTTGGTCTGTCCGACAACTCTGATGGTCGCTCCGATAATGGGTTCACCAGCGGCATCTTTCACATTACCGTTGACGGCAACGTTCTGAGCAGCCAGTCCGACCGGTATCAACAGGATTGATACCAGCAAAAGAAGCAATCTCTTCTTCATTTGACTTGTTTTTAAGGGTTAGTAAAAGATATTGTAATTAAAATGGAATCAAGGCTCTAAAACAATTTATACAACGGATGCAAAATTAAAAATATATTTTGGAAAATGGTTCATTTTTGTTGTATATTGTATCAATTTCTTTAAAGTGGCGTATTAAAATCCGAAGTATTTTATTTCTTTAACAAAAAAGTCAACGGTTGGGATAGAGGATGAATTCGGCACCGACTAACATCATGGAGGCGCTCAATACGCCAGTAAAGCCTATACTTTCTGTAAATATGGGAAATAATCAGGAAAAAAGAAAGGGTGGCAGAATTTGCCACCCTTTCTTTTGAATATCAGGGAGTTTTACTCGGCGAGGAGGATTTCCATGATGGCGACGGCGGCTTTGGCTACGGAGGTTCCGGGGCCGAAGATGCCAGCTACGCCAGCTTTGTAAAGGAAGTCATAGTCCTGTGCGGGGATGACACCACCGGCAATGACGATGATGTCTTCGCGGCCCAGTTTCTTCAGCTCGGCGATAACCTGCGGGATGAGGGTCTTGTGACCGGCAGCCAGCGAGGAGACACCCAGTACGTGAACATCGTTTTCGACGGCTTCCTTGGCAGCCTCTTCCGGAGTCTGGAACAGCGGGCCCATGTCGACGTCGAAACCGCAGTCGGCATAACCGGTGGCAACCACCTTGGCACCGCGGTCGTGACCGTCCTGACCCATCTTGGCAATCATAATACGGGGCTGGCGGCCTTCCTTCTTGGCGAACTCTCCGACCAGCTGGCAGGCTTTCTGGAAGTCTGCATTGTTCTTGGTTTCTGCTGAATACACGCCTGAAATGGTTCTGATGACAGCTTTGTAACGGCCCACAATCTGTTCGCAGGCAAATGAAATCTCACCGAGGGAAGCCCTTACGCGAGCGGCTTCAACGGCCAGTTCGAGAAGATTGCCTTCACCGGTCTCAACGCACTTGGTGATGGCTTCGAGGGCTTTCTTGACAGCTGCTTCGTCGCGGTTGGCGCGGAGGGCTTTCAAGCGGGCAATCTGCTGTTCGCGGACAGCGGTGTTATCGACTTCGAGAATATCGATGGGGTCTTCATGCTCCAGACGGTACTTGTTGGTACCGACGATAGTCTGACTGCCGGAGTCGATACGGGCCTGCGTGCGGGCAGCGGCCTCTTCGATACGCATCTTAGGAATGCCGGTTTCAATGGCCTTGGCCATACCGCCGAGCTGCTCAATCTCCTGGATGTGCTCCCAAGCCTTATGGGCGATTTCATTGGTCAGGTTCTCAACATAGTAGCTGCCGGCCCACGGGTCGATTTCGCGGCATACGTTGGTCTCTTCCTGGATGTAAATCTGGGTGTTACGGGCAATACGG
Organism: Bacteroidales bacterium UBA1757; assembly: GCA_002315625.1. Lineage (GTDB taxonomy): Bacteria > Bacteroidota > Bacteroidia > Bacteroidales > UBA1402 > UBA1757. Next base: position 61,073 of record DCHH01000025.1, on the reverse strand, counting down.
GCGCTGAAGTCGGTCGGCAGGGCGATGGCTTCGTCAAGGGCGTTGGTGTGGAGCGACTGGGTGTGGCCCAGAGCGGCTGCCATGGCCTCGATGCAGGTACGGCCTACATTATTATAAGGATCCTGCTCGGTGAGTGACCAACCTGAAGTCTGGCAATGGGTACGCAGAGCCATTGATTTCGGGTTCTTGGCACCGAAGCTCTTCGTTATCTTTGCCCACAACAGACGGGCGGCACGCATCTTGGCGATTTCCATGAAATGGTTCGTTCCGATGGCCCAGAAGAAGCTGAGGCGGGGTGCGAAAGTATCGATATCCATGCCGGCGTTGATACCGGCGCGGAGGTATTCCATACCATCGGCCAGGGTGTAGGCCAGTTCAATGTCGGCCGTAGCACCGGCTTCCTGCATGTGGTATCCGGAGATGGAGATTGAGTTGAATTTCGGCATGTTCTTAGAGGTGTACTCAAAGATGTCGGCGATAATCTTCATCGAGAACTTCGGAGGATAGATATAGGTGTTACGCACCATGAACTCCTTCAGAATATCGTTCTGGATGGTTCCGGCCATTTCCTCAAGGCTGGCACCCTGTTCCTGAGCAGCTACGATGTAGAAAGCCAGGATGGGAAGAACGGCACCGTTCATGGTCATGGAAACAGACATCTTGTTCAATGGAATTCCGTCGAACAAAACCTTCATATCTTCAACGGAGCAGATAGACACACCAGCCTTACCTACATCACCGACTACACGTGGATGATCGGCGTCATAACCGCGGTGGGTGGCAAGGTCGAAAGCAACCGACAGACCCTTCTGACCGGCAGCCAGGTTGCGGCGGTAGAAAGCGTTTGATTCTTCAGCGGTGGAGAATCCGGCATACTGGCGGATGGTCCATGGACGCATGACGTACATGGTTGAGTACGGGCCGCGGAGGTTGGGGGCGATACCGGCAGCATAGTGCAGGTGTTCCATTCCTTCGAGGTCTTCCTTTGTATAGATGGGCTTCACATCAATGAGCTCAGGGGTTTTCCAAGTGGCTTCACCGTTCTGGTTGCCCTTACAGCTGCAGAGTTCCTCGGCGGGAGTGGCAGCCTTGATGTCAATGTTTTTGAAATCTGGTTTCATATCCTTGAACTGATTAGATGTTTAACATTTTGTTGAAGTCTTTCAGGGTGTC
>DCHH01000025.1:57986-59786 GCA_002315625.1 Bacteroidales bacterium UBA1757 | reverse complement strand
TATTCGTCATCGCTAGAGCAGAGGACGATGATGTCGGCACCAGCCTTGAAAGCGGCCTCGGCACCTTCCTCAACGCTCTTGAATCCGAGGTTGTCGATGATTTTGTAACCGGCACATGCGAAGAAGTTGCTGGAGAACTGGGCACGGGCCTGACGCATTGCCAGGTTTCCGATGGTCAGCATGAAGACCACGGGACGCTTGGCGGCAGCTTCGGTGGAGAGACGCAGGGTCTCAAACTCGCTGGCCAGACGGGCGGTGTCGAGGGTGCTTTCGCACTTCTCAAGCGGCTTACGTTCTCCGGCGATTTCGTTAAAGTTCGGGAACTGGTTGGTTCCGAGCAGCGATTCGCGGCGTTTGGCAACAGCTTCGTGACGGGCTTTGTTGGTGGCGTTGACAGCTTCCTGAAGCTTGCCTTCGTTGATCATGGCCATCAGACCGCCATTTTCTTCGGTTTCGAGGAAAAGTTTCCAGGCCTGATTGGCAAGGGCAGCGGTGAGGTTTTCAATGTAGTAGGAACCGCCGGCGGGGTCAACGACCTTGTCGAAATGCGATTCTTCCTTCAGCAGCAGCTGCTGGTTGCGGGCAATGCGCTCCGAGAAATCGGTGGGCTGCTCGTAGGCGGTATCGAACGGAGCAACAGTGATGGAGTTGACGCCGGCGATGGCGGCACTCATGCTCTCAGTCTGGCTGCGCAGCATGTTGATATAGGGATCAAAAACGGTCTGGTTGTACAGAGAAGTATGGGCGTTGATGACCATCTTGGTGGCACAGCGGCAGATTCCGTCATCTTCGTGCTTGCCACAGGTGCAGGCGGGCTTGTAGGCTGCTACGAGCTTGGCCCACAACATACGGGCGGCGCGGAATTTGGCGATTTCCATGAAGTAGTTCGAACTGATGGAGAAGTCGAACATAATCTTCTTGGCGACGTCAGCGGCGGCCAGACCGGCTTCGGTCAGGGTGCGCATGTATTCGTTACCCCAAGCCAGTGCATAACCGAGTTCCTGATAGCAATAGGCACCTGAGTCGGCCAGCTTCATTGCGCTGACATTCAGGCAACGGAATTTCTTCATCGGGGCGAGAATGGCAACCAGCTTGGCAGCGGCAGTCATGGCTTCGCATTTGAGGGCGCCTTTCTTGATGGCGGCAGCCATCGGGTCAAAAGCGATACCTCCGCGCAGAGTGCTCAGGTCGTAGTTCTTCTTGGTAAAATAGGCGATGAGGTTTTCTGCGAATTCGCAGGCGTTGCAGGGGCAGAGACAGAAGGTCAGTTCGACGCAGTCGGCCTGGATGCCGCCCAGCAGCACTTGAATTTCGGCTACGCTGGGAGCCTCTTTGCCTAGGGCGAAATGGAGCGAATCAACACCCTTGTTGAGGACATCGAGCGCCTTGGTATTGGCGGCCTTGCGGTCGGTGGCGTCGATGGTCTGGCGGACATTCCATACATTGCAGGGCTTGGTGCCGCGCACGTATGGGAATTCGCCCGGTTTGGAGTTGGTATCCAGCCCGCTGAGGTCTTCTTCGCGATAGAAAGGCTGAACTTTGAAACCTTCGTTTGTCTTCCAAACGAGTTTTTTCTCAAAATCGGCGCCTTTCAAATCGACCGTGATGGTCTCCAACCATTTTTCGGTTGAAATCGGCGGAAATTCTGAGAACAGTTTTTCTTTGCAATCTGCCATGATAATTTGTTTGTTAAGTTGTTATAGGTTGTAAATGAATAAGTTACAATGTATTGAATTGTGCCGCGAATAGTTTTAGCACAAAATCGTGCAAAGGTACCCTTTTTTTTCAACAAAAGGAACC
>DCHH01000025.1:49114-57925 GCA_002315625.1 Bacteroidales bacterium UBA1757 | reverse complement strand
AAATCTGAAAGATATTTGTACTTTCGCCCCAATGAATTTTAATCTGGTTACGCTATGGAATATCTTCACTACAAAGGTTTCATCGGAAACGTGGAAAAGAGCAAAACCAAGCCGGAAGGGCTTTGTGGAAAGGTCCTGGGACTTGATAGAGAAACATACATCCGGTTTGAAGGGGAAAATCTGGCTGACCTTCAGGAGCATTTCGAGGCCATTGTCGATGAACTTATTGCCCAGCAGGAAAAGCAGTAGTCTATTCGGCCCTGACGAATCATTCGCATAGAGACAGAATCACTGACAGAGCATTGTCTGCGTCGGAGGGGTTCATCCAGTGATACTCAAGGTCGCGACGGAACCAGGTCAGTTGCTTGCGTGCATACTTGTGGCTGTTAAACTGAATCTGGGCGACGGCTTGTTCAAGCGAGCATTTCCCGTCGAAGTAATCGAACAGTTCCCGGTACCCAACCGTGTTGAGGGCATTCAAATCACGGAAAGGATATAGTGACCGGGCCTCTTGCTCAAGCCCTTGCTCCATCATGGACAGAACACGCCGGTCGATTCGCTGATAGAGGTCTGACCGCTCCCGGTCAAGACAGCATTTGAGAATCCTGAAAGGGCGTTCCTTAGGTTGACGTAGGCGGAACGTGGAAAAAGGTTTGCCGGTCATTAGGCAGATTTCCAGGCCGTGAAGCACCCGTTTTGGATTGCGCCGATCGACTTCATGGTAATAGTCTGGATCGAGCAGCCGAAGTTGGGCCAGAATATCATCCAATCCTTTTTCCTCCAGACGAAGCAAAAGTTCCCTTCGCAATTCTGGGTCAACGTCGGGCATTTCGTCGATACCTTTGCAGATGGCATCGATGTAGAGCATGCTGCCGCCGGTCATAAGCAGGCATTCGTGCCCTTTGGCAAAATGCCGGTCGAAAAGAGCTAACGCCTCGCTTTCGAAACGGGCGGCGCTGTAATAGTCATGTATGGAGAGGTTTCCGACAAAATAATGGGGGACCAGATTAAGTTCCTCATCGGTAGGGGCTGCCGTACCGATGCGCATCTCGCGGTACATCTGCCGGCTGTCGCAGGAAAAAACAGGAGAACCCAGTTCGCGGGCAAGCCGCAGACTGAGTTCTGTTTTTCCTACACCAGTGGGTCCGGTCAGAATGACGAGGGTCTTCATGAATCAATAATCGTCCATCAGACCACCACCGCCTGAAAAGTCGCTTCCGCCGAATCCGCTGTTACCGCCGAAATCGAGGTCGTCGTTGAACCCCCCTTCGGAGAGTTCCTCCTCATCGAAATCCTTGTCGCCGTAGAGATCTTCGTCGAAACCGTATTTGTCGGCCGCCTTTTTTGCGGCTTCATCGGTTTTCTTTTCAAACTCCTTGAAGTCGATATGCTGCTGGGGAGCTTTCCCTTTCGACTTGGTGCATTTGGGTGCATCGAGGTGTTCTCCCGGAACAATTTTCTTGAGGACTATGTAGAAACTGCGGTCGGTCAGGTAATCGTAGGTGAACATCAGATGCTGGCCTTCATCTTCTACCAATTCGCTGATATGGGTACGATCCATCACCCATGTGTCGATTTCGGGGTTGTTGTCCATCTCGACCAGGGTAATTTCCACCTCTTTCTCCCAGTCTTCGTCGCAGATAAAAAACGATGACATCTCACTTTTGTCAAAGTTTACACTGTCGAGGATGGCATGGTGGAAATCAATGAATAACGCCTCGGAATCAATTGATATTTCCCTTTCGAACAGGTCGTCTTCTTCGAGGAAGACATGAAATTTATATACCATGGTTGTTGTGCTTGGAATTATGGCGTAAATGTATGGATTTCTTTTTGAATCACATCACGCCACGGATAATTCCTCTGGAAGATTTTTCAATGAATGACAGAATGGCTTCTCTTTCAGGACTTTCCGGAAAATCTTCCTTAACGCATGCTACGGCATCTGATACGTTCTTGCCAGACATATATATATAACGGTATATGCCTTGTATGTTGTTCATAACTTCTGAGGAGAAATCTCTGCGCTTCAGGCCAACAGCATTTAGTCCGCAGTATATCAGCGGTTCACGCCCGGCCATAATGTAAGGAGGAACGTCTTTTGTCACCTTGCTACCGCCTTGCACCATGCAATGGGCGCCGATGTGGGTGAACTGGTGGACAAGTGCCCCTCCGCCTATGATGGCCCAGTCATCAACCTCAACTTCTCCAGCCAGTTGCACGCAGTTTGACATGATGATATGGTCATGAAGGACGCAGTCGTGTGCCACGTGGCAGTACGACATGATAAGGTTGTTGCTGCCAATGACGGTCTTTTCCTTTGAAAAAGTACCACGGTGGACGGTGCAGAATTCCCGGAAGTTGTTGTTGTCGCCGATTTCAACGGTGGTGTATTCTCCGTGGAACTTCAAGTCTTGCGGAATGTTACCGATGACAGCACTGTAGTGTACATTGCAGTTTTTCCCCATCCTGACACCGTTAAGAACTGCGGCGTGGGGATAGATATGGCAGCCATCTCCTATTACGACATCCTCTTCGATGTAAGCGAACGGGTCGATTGTGACATTGTCACCTATTTTTGCATTGGGGTGGACGGATGCGAGCGGACTAATCATGTCTTAAGATTTCTTTGTGAATATTGTGGTGATTTCTGCTTCGGAAATCAGGTCTGTTCCGACGAAGGCATAGCATTTGGTGCGGGCCATTCCGTGTGACAAAGGACTGTCCAGCACGACCTTGAAGATGACTGTATCTCCGGGTTTTGCCTGTCCGCGGAAACGGGCGTTGTCTATGCGGGTAAGCAGGGTGGAATAGAGCTTGGGGTCATCGTCGATCTGTTTGAGCAGCATGACGCATGCCGTTTGTGCCATAGCTTCAATTTGCAGTACACCCGGCATTATCGGTTCGTCGGGAAAATGTCCCAAAAAGAACACCTCGGAACTGGTCAGATTCTTTATGCTGACTATGGTGTTGTCCTCGATGGAGAGAATCTTGTCAAGCATAAGCGATGGCCCGCGGTGGGGAAGAAGTTCACGGATTTGCCTGATATCCATCAAAGGCTTCTGGGAAGCATTGTAGATGGGTGCCTGGACATCCTGGCGGAGAATATCCTTGCGCAGGCGCCGGGCAAGCTGATTGTTGATTTTATGACCTGGGTGAGTGGCGATGACATGACCTTTCAAAGGTCGGCCGATAAGGGCCAGGTCGCCGCACAGGTCGAGCAGCTTATGTCGGGCGGGTTCGTTGTTGAAACGCAGCGGACTGTTGTTGAGATAGCCCAACTGGTCGGCGGGTTTGTGAGGTACCCCCATTATGTCGGACAGACGGTCGAGGTTCTCCTGCGATGTCGGCTGGTCGTAGATGACCAGAGCATTGTCAAGGTCACCGCCCTTGATAAGGTTGTGCTTGAGCAGCATTTCAACCTCACGGACAAAGACGAATGTGCGGCATGATGCCACCTCAGTGCCAAAGTCCTCCATGTGCTCAAGACGGGCATACTGATTGCTGAGTATCGGCGATTGGAATCCGATAAGAGTGGTGATGCTGAAACCGTCGTAGGGAAGGACTATAAGTGAAGTGCCGTCCTCGGGATTGCTGACCTCAATTTTTTCGTGGACTATATAGTACTCCTTCTCGGCGGCCTGCTCTTCGATGCCGGACTGCTTAAGAAGTTTGACGTATTCAATGGCACTGCCGTCGAGGATTGGCACTTCCGGACCGTTCACTTCAATGAGACAGTTGTCTATGCCGGCAGCATACAGAGCAGCGCAGGCATGTTCGATAGTGCTGACGGTAATCCCGTCCTTGACTAGAACCGTGCCTCTTTCGGTCTGCTCTACATACTCAGCCAGTGCCTTGATTTCCGGTTGGTTATCCAGGTCGATACGTTTGAAACGGATTCCCGTCCCTACTGCCGAAGGCTTAAATGTGGCCGTCAGTTGCAGGCCGGTGTGAAGTCCCTTGCCTGAAACACTGAAAGCCTGTTTGATTGTTAATTGTCTTGGCATTATCTGTTGTTTTGTTTGAGCTGCTCAATTTCTTCCTTAAGGGCTTTGTTGGCCTGTTTCAGCTCGCTGTATATCTCCGGGAATTTCCTGAAAAGCACGTATGAACGGAGGAACTGCTTGTGGTCCATTGCAGGGGCGCCGAGCAATGGCGATGAAGCATCCTTCACATCGCTGAGAATACCGGCCTTAGCCGCCACGTTCAGACCGTCGCAGATGTGCAGATGACCTGCGATTCCTACCTGACCTCCCATCATGCAGTGTCCGCCGATTTTGGTGGAGCCGGCAATGCCGACTTGTGAGGCCATGACGGTGTGCTCGCCTATTTCCACGTTATGACCAACCTGGATGAGGTTGTCGAGCTTGACCCCCTTGCGAATGATGGTCGAGCCCATTGTGGCACGATCGACACAGGTGTTGGCACAGATTTCCACATCGTCTTCGATGATGACATTACCTGTCTGGGGTATCTTCTTGTAACTGCCGTCAGGCTGAGGAGCGAAACCGAACCCGTCAGAGCCTATGACAGCACCGGCCTGAAGGATGCAACGGTCGCCAATGACGCAGTCGCGGTAAATTTTCACTCCGGGATAGATGATGCAGTCTTTTCCTATTGTGACATTCTCGCCGATATATACTTGGGGAAAAACTTGCGTATTGTCACCTACTACAGCATGGGCGCTTACATACGTAAAAGAGCCGATATATACTCCTTTGCCGACCTTTGCACTCCATGCTACCTTGCTCATCCGTTCCCTCTTGCTTTTGTGCGGACGATAAGATACGGCCATCTGCATAAGCTTGGCCAGACAGGCGTATGCATCATCGACCCTTATGAGGGTGGCGGAAATAGGGTGCTCAGCAACGAAATCCTTGTTGACAAGGACGACGGATGCCTGGCTTGTATAGATGTATGGAGTGTATTTCGGATTGGCAAGAAAAGAGATGCCCCCGGGCTTTCCTTCTTCTATTTTGTTGAAAGTGGTTACTTTCGCTTCAGGGTCACCCTCCACAGTACCGTTCAGGTAAGAAGCTATCTGTGCTGCTGTAAATTCCATAAAAAGTTACCTGCGTTTGCTAAAAGGCATATAATCCGCAAAGATATGAATTATCTTATGAATGCATAGGCATATTTCCGGATTTTTTTCGAGAGGACATCTATATTAAGGATGTCGGATGCCTGTGTGATGGGCTTGATATGCCCGTCGTTATAAAGGATCTCGATGCCGTAGTCGCTGTCGTCGTATATGTTGTTGCTCACTTCGCTTGTGTGAATGAAATACCGGGCTTCTTCACCTGAAATATTGAATTTACCGGCAATCCGCTTCAAATCGGACTCAATCCGGTCGGATGATGCGGGGGTATCGGTCAGCTCAATCTTGAACAGCTTTCTTGAGAGGAAATTCCGGCAAAGGGTGCTGAGCACAATATCGTCGTGGTGCTGCCATGCCTTGATGGCTGACCAGATGTCGTAGTCGTCAAGTTCAAGAAAATGATCCAAGGACGGTTCAGTAACCTGTCCTTTTTCCATCTTCTGAGAAAGGAAATAATCCAAAGCGGGTGAGGCGTATAGCTCGGCCCCATGGCTTTTGAGCTGGCGAGCCCGCTGTAGCAGGTTCAGCAGCATTTTCTCGGCAGCGACACTTGTCTTGTGCAGATAGACTTGCCAGTACATCAGGCGCCGGGCCATCAGGAAGTTCTCGATAGAGTATATGCCCTTTGCCTCCACAACCAGATGGTCATCTACTATGTTGAGCATCTTGATGATTCTGGCAGAACCGATATTACCCTCTACGACGCCGGTAAAGAAACTGTCGCGGCGGAGATAGTCCAGTCGATCTACATCCAGCTGGCTGGATATCAGTTGGTGAAGGAATTTTTTAGGATAGGTGTCTGTGAATATCTGGATGCATGTGTCCAGGCGGCCATTAAAGTCACGGTTCATGCGCTGCATCAGCCTAAGCGAGATTTCCTCGTGAGGTACTCCCTCATAGAGGAAGTGCTCCAGAATATGCGAAAACGGTCCATGTCCGATGTCGTGCAACATAACTGCCGCTGTGAGTCCTTCGGCTTCGGCATCTGTAATCTCGTGCCCTTTGAGCCGTAACTGCCGGATGGCTTCGGTTGCCAGGTACATTGCTCCTGTGATGTGCTGAAAGCGGCAATGGGTTGCACCGGGATAGACAAGTTCCGAAAGACCCAGCTGGCGGATTCTAGTCAGGCGATACAGGATGGGGTGCTGATAGACCTCATACAGAAAACCGGTCGGCAGGTTTATGAAGCCGAAAACCGGGTCGTTGATTATTTTTTGCTTGACGGCCATAGGGACGGTACGGTTCTATAATATCATTTTCAGATGGCTGGCCATCTCTTTTTGCATGTTGAAGGCTTCAAGTCGTGCCGCTTCGGCAAAGTCAATGCCGTTGGATGCGTAGATGATTTTACGAGAATTGTTTACTATCAGGCCACAGCTGTCGTTCAAGCCGTATTCTACCACTTCTCTGAGGCTCCCGCCCTGGGCGCCAATACCCGGAACAAGCAGGAAATGGTCGGGAACAATTTGTCGGATATCGCTCAGGAGTGAACCTCGCGTGGCCCCTGCAACGAACATTATATTGTTCTTGTCACCCCACTCCAGCGACTTGCGAAGAACCTTTTCAAAAAGGCGTTCCCCGTTTGAATCCGTCATCATCTGGAAATCAAGAGAGCCTGCATTTGAGGTGAGGTCGAGCAGGATTACCCACTTGCCGGGGTATGAGAGGAATGGAGTGACGCTGTCGGTACCCATGTATGGGGCAATAGTCACGGCATCAAAAGGCATCCGCTCAAAGAAAGCCTGGGCATACATTTTGGACGTGTTGCCGATATCGCCGCGTTTGGCATCGGCAATAAGGAACTGCTCCGGATACTGGGTCTTTATGTATGCGGCAAGCCTGTCCAGAGCCTCCCAGCCCTTCAGCCCCTGACATTCAAAGAATGCGGCGTTGGGCTTGTAGGCGATACAAAGGTCTGCTGTTGCATCAACGATTCCTTTGCAGAATTCGAACAGGCCGTCGGGCTTATCGGCAAGGTGTGCCGGCATTTTGGTCGGGTCGGGATCCAGACCTACACAAAGAAAGGACTGTTTGGAACGGATGTTTTTTATTAATTCTTCTCTGGTCATATCTTCTTATATTTCGCTGGCTTTGAGGCGTTCGGCGTTTTCGGCTATGGTGAGCTGGTCAATGCATTCCTGTATGTTACCGTCCATGAAAACGGGCAGGTTGTACATGCTCCAGTTGATGCGGTGGTCCGTGACGCGCGACTGAGGATAGTTGTAGGTGCGGATTTTGGCTGAGCGGTCGCCGGTCGAGACCATTGTCTTACGTTTGGTGGAGATATCATCCAAGTATTTCTGGTACTCCATATTATATATACGGGTACGGAGTTCCTGGAATGCGTGGGCCTTGTTCTTCAGCTGTGAGCGTTCGTCCTGGCACTGCACGACGATGCCTGTAGGAATGTGGGTCAGGCGGATTGCGGAATATGTGGTATTGACCCCCTGGCCGCCTGGGCCGGACGAACAGAATGTGTCGATTCGGACATCCGACTCCTTGAGCTCGATATCGAATTCCTCGGCTTCGGGCAATACGGCAACAGAAGCGGCAGAGGTGTGGATACGCCCCTGGGTCTCGGTCTGCGGCACGCGCTGTACGCGATGCACCCCCGATTCGTACTTCAGGATTCCATAGACACTCTCTCCGCTGACGGTGAAGATAATCTCCTTATAGCCTCCAGAGGTGCCAGGGGTGGATGAAGTGACTTCTATTTTCCATCCTTTCACTTCGCAGAACTTGGTGTACATACGGAACAGGTCGCCGGCAAAGATTGCGGCTTCGTCGCCACCCGTGCCGCCTCGGATTTCCACGATGGCATTCTTGCCGTCCTGCGGGTCTGCCGGGATGAGCAGCAGCTTTATGGTCTCTTCCATGGCCGGTAGCTGCTCCTGACTCGAGTTGAGTTCCTCCTTTGCCATTTCGCGCATCTCGGGGTCATTCTCGTTCTCAAGGATTTCTTTTGCCTCTTCTATGTTGGCGACAAGCTGGCGGTATGCCTTACTTGCCGACACGATAGCCTCAAGCTCTTTGTATTCCTTGTTGAGCTTGACGTAGCGCTTGATATCGGAAATAATTTCAGGGTCGGCAATCTGTTTTGCCACCTCTTCATAATGGGCGAGTATCCAGTCGAGTTTTTCTATCAGTGGGTTCTGTGCCATAGCCTTGGGTCAATATTGGAAAGTGCCGTTCTCGGTCTCGATAATGAGGCGGTTGCCTTCGGAAGACTCGCCTACATAGCCGATTATACGGGCATCAATGTTGAAGCTTTTCGAAATGTTGATAACCTCCGCAGCATCCTCGGCCTTGACATAGATTTCCATGCGGTGTCCCATATTGAAGACTTTGTACATCTCTTGCCAATCTGTTCCGGACTGCTCCTGAATCGTCTTGAAGAGGGGAGGAACGGGGAACATGTTGTTCTTGACAATCTTCTTGTTCTCAACAAAGTGGAGGACCTTGGTCTGGGCACCGCCTGTGCAGTGTATCATGCCGTGAATACGGGGTCGCATGGCATCAATAAGCCTGCGGATAACGGGGGCGTATGTACGGGTGGGTGAGAGAACCATCTGTCCGGCATTGACACCTGTCAGCCCTTCGATGGCATCAGTCAGCCTTAGTTTCCCTGAATAGACCAGCTCATCAGGTGTGGCCGGGTCGTAGCTTTCAGGATATTTTTTTGCCAGATATTTGGCAAAGACATCGTGACGGGC
>DCHH01000025.1:0-49033 GCA_002315625.1 Bacteroidales bacterium UBA1757 | reverse complement strand
GAGGCAAGTCCTACGATGACATCGCCAGCCTCAATGTTTGCATTGTCAATTACGTCGGCCCGCTTCATGCGGCATGTGACGGTACTGTCAACTATGATGGTACGCACCAGGTCTCCCACATCGGCCGTTTCTCCGCCTGTGGCATAGACGCCGACACCCATGTCGCGCAGTTCGCTGAGCAGTTCGTCGGTGCCGTTGATAATGGCTGAAATCACATCGCCGGGAATCAGGTGCTTGTTGCGCCCGATTGTGCTGGAAACCAGGATATTGTCAACTGCACCCACGCACAGCAGGTCGTCGGTGTTCATGATGAGCGCATCTTGTGCAATGCCTTTCCAGACACTCAGGTCGCCGGTTTCCTTCCAGTATAGATAGGCCAGCGAAGACTTGGTGCCGGCACCGTCGGCGTGCATTATGTTGCAGTAATCTGGATCGCCCCCAAGGATATCGGGAATGATTTTGCAGAATGCGTGCGGGTACAATCCCTTGTCGATATTCTTGATGGCGTTGTGTACGTCCTCCTTGCCGGCCGATACACCGCGCAGCTGATAACGGTCGTCGTTCATTTTTTGATGCTGTTCAAGTAGTCTTTCACATTCTTCTCAATACGTGCAACGATGTCGGTACCCTGCGCCTTGCAGAACTTTTCTCCGGTTACGTGCTCGAAGAGTTCTATGTAGCGGTCGCTTACAGATTGTGCGTATTCATCGGTGATTTCCGGCATCACTTGTCCTGGCTCGTTCATGAAATTATGCTCAATAAGCCACTGGCGGACAAACTCCTTTGACAACTGTTTTTGAGGCTCGCCCTTGGCAAACTTTTCGGCATAGCCCTCAGCATAGAAATAGCGGCTTGAGTCGGGGGTGTGGATTTCGTCAATGAGATAGACCTTGCCGTCCTTCTTACCGAATTCATACTTGGTATCGACAAGGATAAGTCCCTTACCGGCTGCGATTTCGGTTCCGCGCTGGAAAAGGGCGCGGGTATATTTTTCCATGAGCTCGTAGTCTTCCTTGGAGACAAGCCCTTGGGCGATGATTTCATCCTTGGAGATGTTCTGGTCGTGACCTTCGTCGGCCTTGGTTGTCGGGGTGATGATGGGCTGCGGGAACTTCTGGTTCTCCTTCATCCCTTCGGGCAGTTTCACGCCGCAGAGCTCGCGGCAGCCGTTCTTGTACTCTCTCCAGGCCGAACCGGTCAGGTAACCACGGATAATCATTTCGACACGGAATCCTTCACATTTGATGCCCACAGTTACCATCGGGTCGGGAGTGGCCATTTTCCAGTTGGGAACTATATCGGCGGTGGCGTCGAGGAATTTGGCGGCTATCTCATTGAGAACCTGTCCTTTGAAAGGAATGCCCTTGGGCAGGATTACATCAAATGCAGAGATTCGGTCGGTCGCGACCATGACCATCAGCTCGTCGTTGATGTTATACACGTCTCGGACCTTGCCGTGATAGACAGACTTCTGCCCGTCAAAATGGAAATCGGTTCTTGTTACTGCGTTCATAATATATGGTTTTTATTGTTGTCGTACGCTTCGTATGCTTCCACAATCCGCTGAACCAGTTTGTGGCGCACAATATCACGCTTGTCAAATTCAATCCTGGCGACTCCCTTCACCTTGTCTAGTACCTTGAGGGCATGTACCAGCCCTGAAGTCGTGGCGGCAGGAAGGTCAATCTGCGTGAGGTCGCCTGTCACAATCATTTTTGTGTTCATGCCCATGCGGGTGAGGAACATCTTTATCTGCTGTACTGTCGTATTCTGTGCCTCATCGAGAATTACTACGGCATCGGACAGTGTGCGTCCGCGCATGAAGGCGAGCGGAGCTATCTGAACCATGCGGTTGTCCATGTATTCCTGCAGTTTGGCCATCGGTATCATGTCTTCCAGAGCGTCGTAGAGCGGCTGGAGATATGGGTCAATTTTATCCTTCATGTCACCTGGAAGGAACCCGAGTTTTTCCCCTGCTTCAACGGCCGGCCGGGAGAGGATAATCTTGCGAACCTCTTTGTTCTTGAAGGCGCGGACTGCCAGGGCAATGGCCGTGTAGGTCTTGCCGGTTCCCGCAGGACCTACGGCAAACAGCAGGTCATTCTCTTCGTACGCCTTGACAAGATTCTGCTGGTTGACGGTACGGGCTGTGATAGGCTTGCCCCCTAATCCGAACAGTATGAGGTTGTCTTGTTTGACTGTGACCGGACGGCGCCCCTGCACTATGTCCAGAATGTTTTCTTCCTGCAACTGGTTGAACTCGGATGCATATTTCTGCAATGCCTTCAGAACCTCCCCGAAGGCATCAAGCTCTGCCTCATCGCCCAGGACCTTGAGTACATTGCCCCGTGCAACGATGCGTATTTTGGGGTACAACGTTTTGAGCAGCTGTATGTTACAGTTGTTCACGCCGCACAGCAGAACCGGGTCGGCCTCTTCTATGACAAGGATGCGCTCAATCATTGTACATCAATCATTTGCTTTGTCGGAAATGTCACTTTTGAGTGATTGGGAATATTTTTGCAAAGGTAAGCCAAACCGCCCGTAATGACAAATTTATTGTTCAGGTCAGTAACACAAAACGTGTGGTCGAAGAGTATTTGCAATGCAAGCGGGAAAAGAGTACCTTTACGGGAAATTTCACGAATCACATGGCCATTAATTATTATACACCGGTCAACAGCAGGAAGGCACATAGGGAGGTGACCGCTGACGAGGCTGTAGCGGCAGTCCGGTCCCACGACCACATACATTTCAATGGTGGTGCACAGATGCCGGTCGCCCTTTTGGACGCCCTTTGCCGTAGGGCTGATGAAAGTCTGGAGCACAAGGCGCAGGGGCAGTTTGACCCTCGAAACGACATCGAAGACATTCATCTTCATCACTCGGTGACTTTTGGCCGTGTTCATTACGCAGATCCCAAATACGAGGATATAATCTTTGACCAGCCCACTTTCGTAGGAGGCAATGTGCGGGAACTGGTCAATACAGGATATGCTGACTACATCCCTGTCCATCTGCATGATGTCCCTTTGCTCTACAGGTTGGGCAATATTCCGTGCCATGTCAGTTTCCTGAGTGTATCGCTTCCCGATGAGCATGGATGTGTGTCGTTAGGAACCGATGTGGAAGGGAGTCTGGGTGCACTGGATGCTTCCAGAGTGGTTATTGGACTGATGAACCGCTATATTCCCCATACATACGGGGATGCACGGTTGCCGTTGGGAAGCTTCGATTTCCTGGTTCGAGACGACCGGCCTCTCTTCGAACCCGAATCGGAATGGCCCGACGAAGTGGAAAATACAATCGGCCAGTTGTGTGCCGACATCATTGAGGACGGTTCATGCTTGCAGGCGGGTATCGGTTCATTGCCCAATGCCGTTGTTGCCCATCTCAAGGACCATAAGGACCTTGGCATACATACTGAGATGTGCTCGGACGGTCTGCTGGAACTTTTCCGGTTGGGGGTGGCTACGGGTATCCACAAGAAGACTGATCCCGGCAAGGTGGTAGCAACCTTGATGTTGGGAAGCAGCCGGGTGTTTGACTATGTGGATCAGAACCCCGACTTCCTGATGATGGATTCGGCCTATACGAATAATTCCAGTGTCATTGGCAGAAATCCCAAAATGGTGGCCATCAATACTGCAATCCAGATTGACCTGACGGGTCAGGTATGTGCCGACAGTGTCGGTCAGCGCATTATCTCAGGTACGGGCGGCCAGCTCGATTTCGTGAAGGGAACGGAAATTTCGAAGGGCGGCAAGTCCATAATGGCATTTGCCTCTCGCACAAAGAAAGGGCAGAGCAAGATTGTCCCCATCCTCGACCCTGGAGCAGGGGTGGTCACTCCACGACCTGATGCCCATTGGGTGGTAAGTGAATACGGAGCGGTTGATTTGTCGGGTAAATCATTGCAGGAACGTGCAAAACTGCTTATCAGCATTGCCCATCCTGATGACCGCGAAACCCTTGACCGGGCTGCCTTTGAACGGTTCGGACCCCATTTCAAATCGATAATTATTTAGACTATGGCAGACGGATTTCTGGAAAAGCGCTATGATGCCTACGAGAAAGGAAAAGGCGCAGTCAGACGGATAGGACATACCTTGAACGAACTGTTGGTGAAGAATCGCAGTTGCAGGGGGTACGACAAAAGTTTTGTAGTAACTCGCGATATGCTAGAGCGCATCGTTTCGGTCAACGACAAGGTGCCTTCCGCACGGAATCAGCAGGTCTTGCGCTTCAGGTTGGTTAACGTCGGCGAAGAGGCTGATGCTGTGCTGAAAAACATAAAGTTAGGTGGTGCGCTGCCGGAATTGCATTTGCCCTTTCCCGGCACGGAACCGGAGGCTTTTATCATAGTCTGTTCCACGATAGCTCCGGATTACTATGTCTATACCGACCTGGGCATTTCGCTTCAAAGTATGCTGCTGAAAGCCGTGGAGATGGGACTGAACGGAATCTGCATAGGCGCATTCAACAAATCGGCTATCATTGAAGACCTTAATCTGCCGTATGAGCCTTTGATGCTTGTTGCTATCGGCAAGGGAATTGAGAAATACAGTCTTGTGCCAATCCATGAAGCTGACAGCCACAAATACTACCGTCAGGACGGAATCCACTGCGTACCCAAAATCCCCGCTCGTGAACTTATATTATAGAGTACTTAAAATCAAAATTTTAGCACAAATGAAGGTTCGCCATGAACCTGCCACTCGTAGAACTGGGTGGGGCGGAAGGCTGGGGTGACGGCCTTGAATACGGCCTTGTCAAGTTGCTTTTCGGCTGACGATTTGACTGTCAGGGTGTTGTCCTGCGAATTGAAATCGTAGGAATATAACGCAGCCGACAGCACATTCTCCGGATTGATTTCCACCGATCCCAGTTCGTCAAAGTTATCGGCAAGAGAACGTTGCGACAGGCTGTCAAGCATTGACAAATCCCAAAAGACATCAGATGAAACCTTTGGTGCGGAATAGTTGCCTTTGACGGGCTGCCAGTCAAGAGTGTAGAATGACATATCGCTGGCTGCTGCGGGACCTTGCACCGTGCGGACAACGGCCAGAACAAAGGCAGAGGAGTCGGTACTGGCAGAATCGATGGGCAGAATCTTGATTTGAATGTCACCCACGCTGCTTGTTTTAACGCGAAGATACGAATCGGACATATCTTTGATTTCCATCGTGTTGTCAAAAGGACCCTTGACGTGGGAGCGGAGCCCGCTCTTGTAGTAGTCAATGAGGTCGAGACGCATTGTCTCACTTGAGGGCAGGAACAAATCGGGCATGGACTGAAAACATTTTTCCACGGAAGGGATGATTTGTGCCTGGACGGCAAGTGCAACAGCAAGCGTTACGACAACAGACAGGATGGATTTCATATTAGTGGTGGTTCAACAAAAATCAGATAGAGCCGAAATAGAGGCATAGAATACCAATCAGCACACCTATGAGCAGGATTCCTTTTTCCTTGATATGCTTTTCCTTCATGAAGAGTGCTCCGGCCAGGAACGGTACGATTACACCCGAGCGACGGATTGGCGACACAACGGAAATCAGCGAATCGGGAATGGAAAGAGCATAGAAATAAAGGAAGTCGGAGATGCAGAGCAGCAGGCCGAGACCAATGATGCTCCAGCGCCATTGGAAGCCTCCGAGCCAGCCCACTCCAGTTGTGCTGCCGTTTCCATCTTTGACAAGCCGGTACTGGTGTATGGTATAGCCTGCCATGATGGGAATCATTAGAAGAATCTGGTAGAAGGTGTACCATATCTGCACTGCCATCCGGTCGAAATGGCGCATCATGTATTTGTCGTACAGACCGCTGATTGCACCAACAAGTACCGCCCCAATGAGACACCATATCCATTTGTTGTGAACGAATGAAATACCCTCCTTTTCACCGATGCGGGAATAGAAGAACAGGCAGACCAGTGCAATCATGGCACCAGCCCATTGCCAGCCGTTCATCCGCTCGCCAAAAACTATGAAGGCTCCGATAAGGATGAACATCGGCTGGGTGGATTTGATGGGGGAGGCTATGGTGATTGGGAGATTCTTCATGGCATAGTAGGCCAGGCACCATGAAATCAACACTATAGCTGACTTTAACAGGATATAGAGATGGTCAGTGCCGCTTATCTGTCCAACATAAACGGCTGTCCCTTGCATCATTTCCGGATTTGTCCGGGAGAGAATCAGGCAGGGAAGGAAGAACAAAGTGCAGATGACCGGCGTGAAAAACAGGACCGGAAGGACGGCATTCCCCCTTAGCGACAGCTTTTTGAAAACCTCATACAGTCCGAGGAAGATGGACGAAAGAATGGTACACCACAACCACATAACACACTACCAATTAGTGCCAGTAGCCAGTTGAGACCGGCTGGGCATCACCGTTGAGTCCTTCAAGGATGCGCTTCAGGACGCACTGGGCAGAGATTTCACGGTTGGCAGCTTCGGGAATCACAATAGATTGAGGACTCTCGATTACATCGTCACTGACTATCATATTGCGACGGACAGGCAGGCAGTGCATAAAGTAGGCATTGTTTGTAAGGGCCATCTTTTCCGTATCGACTGTCCAATCCATATCCTTGCAGATGACTTTTCCGTAGTTGGGGTCTTTGTAGGCCGACCAGTTCTTTGCATAGACGAAATCGGCACCTTCAAGTGCTTTTCGTTGGTCGTATTCAACTTTTGCACGACCCACGAATTTCTCGTCGAGCTCGTAGCCGTGAGGCTGGGCAATCACGAATTCATAGTCGGTTGCGTTCATCGTTTCGGCAAAACTGTTGGGAACGGCCTGAGGCAGGGCCTTGGGATGGGGAGCCCATGTCATGACAACCTTGGGACGGGCTGTCTTTTTGTACTCTTCGATTGTGATGAGGTCGGCAAAGCTTTGCAGCGGATGGCGGGTAGCCGCTTCCATACTGAATACCGGACGCCCGGAATATTTGATGAACTGGTTGAGTATCTTCTCGTTATAGTCATCTTCCTTATTCTCGAAACGGGCGAAGGAACGAACGCCAATCATATCACAGTAGCATCCCATCACCGGAATGGCCTCAAGCAGATGCTCGCTCTTGTCACCGTCCATGATGACACCGCGTTCAGTCTCCAGCTTCCAGGCACCCTGGTTGACATCGAGTACTATTACGTTCATACCCAGATTCATTGCGGCCTTCTGGGTGCTGAGGCGGGTGCGAAGGCTGTTGTTGAAGAAAATCAGCAAAGCGGTACGATTCTTTCCCAATTCCTGGAAGGCGTAACGGTTTTTCTTGATTTCAAGGGCTTCTTTTACGGCTGCCTGAACATCGCCCAAATCATTGATGGAGGTAAAGTGTCTCATTACGGAAATCAGTTAAAATTCGTATGTAAGATAGATTCCGCCGCTGTGGCTGGAAGCAAAAGGCATAATACTCAGTTTGTCGTTATGAGTTTTTGAGTAAATCCAATCGGAAAGGCCATCGTAGGCGAAATAGACAAGATTTGTGCAGATTGTGCCCATGGCTGCTCCCACCAGGACGTCGTTTGACCAGTGGTAGTCACCTGCCACCCTGGCCCATGCCACATACGTTGCGCATGCATATCCTGCGACGGAAATCCAGGGGCTGTAATGGCCGTATTCCTGATGGAGGAATGTGGCCGCGATAAAGGCTTCTGATGTGTGCTGTGATGGGAAACTGTTGCATTCAGTAAGCGTTGGGTGGGGCCTGGCCTCCTTGGTGGCATTCTTGATTGTGTTCACGCACAAATCGGCAAAGCAGTATGAGATGAAGCCCAAAGGTATTGAATGAAGCGGCTTGTGCTTGGGATAAAGGCCGAACATCGGGAGAACGGCACTTACTGCAAAGGGAACATACCGTAGCTGGTCTGCTCCCATAGCCTTCGGGGTTTCATAGCCCAGGCTGATGGCATCCTGTATGGATGTACGGGCATCGTCCCAGAAATAGATTCCCAAGCCTACCAATCCGACGGCAGCAGGAGCTATACTGCTCATAAGGAACTTCCTGCCGTATTTCGGTTCGGGCTTTTCAAAGCTGTACCAGTTGGTGTATGGCAGTGTCATGTGTTTTTCCGCCGTCATGACCGAGTCTGGTAAAGGAGCCTCAATAGCCTTTTCTGTAATATCCTGTGCAGCAATCAACCTTGGCATAATACAGAGTAGTACCAACAAAATAAACGACAGCCTGTCTCTCATGATTCATAAATAATTGGCGCAAAGGTAATATTATTGCATGAATATTTCTTGCGGATAACATACTTCGGTCAGGAAAAGGCCTTGCGGGGGCATGGACTGGCCTGCTGAGCATCGGTCTTTTTTTTCAATGATGGCACGGAAACCTTCGACGGTGAGCTTGCCGCGCCCGACCTCCATAAGGGTGCCGACAATGGCGCGGACCATGTTCCTGAGAAAACGGTCAGCCTGAATTGTGAACACCAGCATGTTTCCGTTTAGCTGCCAGTCGGCCTTCATGATACGGCAATTGTTGGTTTTGGTGTCTGTGTGAAGCTTGCTGAATGAAGTAAAGTCAGTGTAATTAAACAAGGTTCTGGCAGCCTCGTTCATAGCTTGAATGTCAGGCATGATGTGCAGGGGCGTGGAATAGAGCCTTTGAAAACTGTCCTTACACAGCGAAAGCCGATATTCGTATGTGCGGGAAACGGCATCAAAACGGGCATGGGCATCATCCCTGACTTTACGGATTTCCTGAACGGCTATATCCGAAGGGAACATTCCGTTGAGTTTATCGACTAATGTGTCAGGGTTCTCAATATCCATTGGTGAATCAAAGTGAGCCCACATCATTGCCGCGTGCACTCCGGCATCAGTACGCCCTGCTCCGGTCAGGGAAAAATCCTCTCCGAACAGGCACGACATACGCTCTGTCATGACCTCCTGTACACTTATATCACCTGGCTGAATCTGCCAGCCGTGATAGTTTGTGCCGTCGTATGAAAAACGTATGAAGTAGCGAGGCATGAATGATATAATCAGGCTTGGAGAATCTTCTTCAGGGTGGAAACGAACTGCGAAGCCTCGTTCATGGTCAGGCACAGCGGAGGCAGCAGACGTATGACATTGGTTCCGCTCACACCGGTGAAGATATGCTCCTGATAGAGAAGCTGCTGGCGCAACTCCTTGATCGGCTGTTCAAATTCGAGTCCGATCATAAGTCCAAGACCGCGGACCTCCTTGATCTGAGGTATCTCGCGGCAGGCTTCCATCAGGTAGTTGCCAACCTTGGCGGCATTGTCAATCAGGTGTTCCTGCTCCATGACATCGAGAACGGCCAGAGCAGCTGTACAGGCCAAATGATTCCCTCCGAATGTCGTACCAAGCATACCATAAACGGGTTTGAACATGGGACTGATGAGAAGACCGCTCATCGGGAATCCGTTTCCGATACCTTTGGCCACGGTGATGAGGTCCGGCCGTATGCCAGCATGCTGGTGAGCGAAGAATTTACCACTCCGGCCGTAACCGCACTGTATCTCATCCAGAATCAGGACAGTTCCGGTTTCTGAGCAAAGATTGCGGAGTCCTTGCAGGAATTCAGGGGTGGGGATGTGTATTCCGCCTACTCCCATGATTCCTTCTATGATGACTGCACAGACATCCTTTGCAGATAGTGCTTCGCGGGCGGCCTCAAGGTCGTTGAGGGGAAGGAATGTTACATCAATGCCCTCATTGACAGGTGCAACAATCTTGGGATTGTCGGTAACCCGTACTGCTGCCGATGTGCGCCCGTGGAAAGCTTTGCGGAAAGCCACCACCTTTTTCCTTCCTGTATGGAATGATGCCAGTTTAAGGGCGTTTTCGTTGGCTTCGGCCCCTGAGTTGACTAAGAAGAGCGAATAGTCCTCGTAGCCGCAGGCTTTTCCGAGACGTTCTGCTAATTGCACTTGCAGGCCGTTCCTGACGGAGTTGGAGTAGAATCCAAGTGTAGCAACCTGCTTGGAAATCATATCAACATAGTGCGGATGGGCGTGGCCGATTGAGATAACGGCATGACCTCCATATAAATCCAGATATTCCTGCCCTTTGTCATCCCAGACATGGCAGCCCTTACCTCTAACGATATTTACGTCAAAAAGGGGATATACGTCAAACAGATTCATGGTCTAAAATGTGCGGCTTTTAACCAAAAAGCCTGTTAGAATGCAATGTTCTTAAGTCTCAGTCCGGTCTTTTCTTCCAGGCCGAACATAAGGTTCATGTTTTGGACTGCCTGACCGGAAGCACCCTTCAACAGGTTGTCAATGGTTGAAAGAACGAGAAGCTTGTCGCCGTGTTTTTCCACATGGACAAGTGCCTTGTTGGTGTTGACAACCTGTTTCATATCAATGTTGTCGGGGGTGACAAAGGTAAATGCGGCTGATTTGTAGTAGTCCTTGTACAGTTTCCCGGCTTCCTCCTGGGATAACTTGCAGCGGGTATATACAGATGCAAATATGCCGCGGGCAAAGTCGCCACGCATTGGAACAAAATTGATGTCCTTGTCAAAGTCGGGCTGCAGCAGGCGCAGGTTGCGGCCAATCTCTATAAGGTGCTGATGCTGGAAGGCTTTATAGACAGATATGTTGTCATTGCGCCAGCTGAAATGAGATGTAGCAGAAGGTTTTACTCCTGCCCCTGTCGAGCCGGTTATGGCCTGTATATGCACTTCATCTTCAAGCAGACCGGCAGCGGCCAAAGGAAGCAATGCCAACTGGATGCAGGTGGCAAAACAGCCTGGATTGGCCAGCCGTGATGACTTGGCAATACGCTCACGGTTCTTTTCCGGCAAGCCATAGACAAACCCGTTGCTTTCGTCGCGGTAGTCCTGTGCAAGGTCAATTATTTTCAGTGACGGGTATTTCTCCAGTACTTGATGCTCTTCCAAAAACCTCCGGCTGTCGCCGTGGGCTGAACAGAGAAACAGGACATCGATACTCTCAAGAGGCAGCTGGTCGGTGAAGAGCAAATCACACTCTCCCGTCAGACCGCCATGTACCGAGGCCACGGCATTGCCTGCATTGCTTGAACTGTTGACAAAGACAATATTCGCCTGAGGATGGTTCACAAGCAGCCGGATCAGTTCTCCTGCGGTGTAGCCGGCACCGCCTATGATGCCGACATTAATCATTTTCAAGACCTTTTCCAACGCGTTTCTGTACGTTGTAGTAAATCTTCATCTGGTTGCCGAGAATCTTGGTGAAGCCTTTCATATCGTTGGCATCCCATGCTTTGTTCACTTCGCCATACTCGCCGAAGTCGGTCTTCATCAGGTCGTAGTCGCTTTCAACGCCGATAAGGGTGTAGCAGCGTGGACGAAGTTCAATAGAGACTGTTCCGTTGACGTTCTCCTGTGAATGCTGCAGGAAGGCTTCCATGTCGCGCATGACGGGATCAAGGTACTGGGCCTCGTGCAGAAACATACCGTACCATGTGCCTATCTGGTCTTTCCAGTACTGCTGCCATTTGGTCAGGCAGTGCTTCTCAAGCATTTTATGGGCGTTGATAATGAGCAGCGGACCGGCAGCTTCGAAGCCTACACGACCCTTAATACCGATGATGGTATCGCCGATATGCATATCACGTCCGATGCCGTATGCAGAGCCTATGACCTCGACCTTGCGGATGGCATCAACTTGATTCTCAAACTTTTCGCCATTAACGGCCGCAATTTCACCCTTTTCGAAGGTGATGGTCATCTTTTCGCTCCCGTTCTTTACGATTTGTGAAGGGTATGCCTCCTCGGGGAGGGTCTGATTTGATTTCAACGTCTCCTTTCCACCTATGGATGTACCCCAAAGGCCCTTATTGATGGAGTATTCCATCTTCTTGAAGTCGGCCACATAGCCGTGCTCCTTGAGGTAGTTAATTTCATAGTCGCGTGTCAGAATCATGTCGCGGGTCGGGGTGATGATGCCGATTTCCGGGGCAAGAATCTGGAAGGTGAGGTCGAAACGGACCTGGTCGTTACCTGCACCAGTACTGCCGTGGGCGACATATTTTGCGCCTATCTTTTTTGCATAGTTGATGATGGCTATGGCTTGGAAGGTGCGCTCGGAACTTACCGAAATCGGGTATGTGCCGTTACGCAGTATGTTGCCGAACACCATATACTTGATGCTCTTCTCGTAATAATCGCGTGTAATATCAAGCGTGACGTGCTGCTTTGCTCCGAGCTTGTAGGCTTTCTGCTCGATGACCGCCAGTTCCTCATCGCTGAATCCGCCTGTGTTGGCGATGGCTGTATATACTTCGTATCCTTTTTCTTCAGTCAGATATTTTACACAGAATGATGTGTCCAATCCACCACTGAATGCCAGTACTACTTTTTCTTTCATGATTTTCAGAATGATAAAATCTTCGTCTTTTATAGTCTTTTATTTGTTTTCTTTATGCTCCTCTGGGTCGTATAGCATGGCTGTGCACATACAGAAACGTCGGTTCTTGTCAACCAGAATCGGGTAGTTCACACAGCTTTGGCAGCCTTTCCAGAATGCTTCGTCATCTGTAAGTTCGGCGAAAGTGACAGGACGGTAGCCCAGTTCGTTGTTGATTTTCATAACGGCTGCACCGGTTGTCAGACCGAAAAGCTTTGCCTGAGGGAAACGTTCGCGTGAGAGCTCAAAGGCTTTTTTCTTGATTCGTTTGGCCAGACCCTGACCGCGGTAATCGGGTACGACAATCAGTCCCGAATTGGCAACAAAATGCTTGTCGCCCCAGCTTTCGATGTAACAGAAACCTGCAAACTTGTTTCCGTCCATGGCGATGATGGCTTTCCCCTCGAGCATCTTCTGTGCTACGTATTCATGGGTACGCTTGGCGATGCCCGTTCCCCTGACCTTCGCCGCTTCGGCGATTGTCGTCAGGATGGTGTCAACGTATGGCAGATGTGATTCATTTGCCACCATCACCTCGATTTCATTTTTCTCTTCCATTATAATAAGGTGTTTATAAAGGACTTTTATATGTTTATTGGTAATACTTCTGCTAGTGTCTTCATGATTTTGCGACGCTCCAGTCCGTCTTTGGGAATAACAAGGATGGTGTCATCGCCAGCTATTGTGCCCAGAATGTTCTTTGTCGAGCAGCGGCGGTCGATTTCGGCCGCAATACCTCCAGCGTATGCCGGCTTGGTCTTGACTACGGCGAACTGGCCGCAAAAATCGAGCGACAGATATCCGGCAGATACAAAATGTGAATCAGGAGCCTTCATCCGTGCGGTCTTGCCTAGCGGTGAGTTCTCTTCGGGCAGTACATAGATATACCCGCCTTCATAGTCGGGCATCTTTGCAATTTTCAATTGTTTAAGGTCTCTCGACAAGGTGGCCTGTGTCAAGGCAAATCCCTCTTGAGAAAGGTACTGGAGTAATTCTTCCTGACTTCCGATCTTGCTCTCATGCACGATTTTACGGATACTTTTCAGACGGTTGGATTTGTTCTTCATCGGGTTTGGTTTATTTCGATTGTGAATGTTATTCAAAAAACGGTGCAAAATTATACATAATTTTTTACCCGGCCAAATATTTTTGCATAAAAATCAATAGGATTTTGCATATTATGCATTCGCCTAAAGATAACAGCGATGAAGTTTGAAGATGGGACTAAGCAGCCCCCTTTGGGGGCGAAATCAGCAACGCTGATTTGGGGGATAGACAAGGGCAGACAACAAGAGAGAGGCTGTGGCCTCTCTCTTGTTGTCCAAGGCGGATTCGAACCACCACAGGCAGTACCAAAAACTGCAGTGCTACCATTACACCATTGGACAATCCTAAACGCTTTCCTTACAAAAGCGCCGCAAAGGTAAGCGAAAAAATGCTCACCTTCGCAATATCATGCCAAAAAATTATTTCGCGATAAGCAGATAGTAGTTCTTTTTGCCTTTTTGGGCCACGATGTATTTGCCGTTCAGTAGGTATGAGGCATCGATTGTCTGGTCGAAGGCATCAAGTTTCTCCTTATTAATGGATACACCGCCGCCTTGTGACATCTTGCGCATCTCGCCCTTGGAGGGGAAGACTGCTGCCTGGTCGGTGAGCAGGTCAACACAGCGGATACCGGCTGCAATGGCATCGCGGGAAACTTCGAATTGGGGAACACCGTCCATAATGGCCAGCAGCATCCGTTCGTCGAGCTTCATAAGGGCATCATGCGTATTGTTTCCAAAGAGGATACCGCTTGCCTCGACGGCTGCATTGTAGTCTTCCTCGCTGTGAACCATAACTGTGACTTCCTTGGCCAGACGCTTCTGGAGCAGGCGGAGGTGAGGAGCTTCGGCGTGTTCAGTGATGAGGGCATCGATTTCATCCTTAGGAAGGGAAGTGAAAATCTTTATGTACTTGGCAGCATCTTCGTCGCTTACATTCAGCCAGAACTGATAGAATGTATAAGGTGAAGTATATTCAGGGCTAAGCCATACATTGCCGCTCTCGGTTTTGCCGAACTTGCCGCCGTCAGCCTTTGTGATGAGGGGGCAGGTAAGGGCATAGACTTCGTTTCCGGAGGTGCGACGGATGAGTTCGGCACCCGTGGTGATGTTACCCCACTGGTCGCTTCCACCCATCTGCAACTTGCAGTTTTTATGCTCATTGAGGTAAAGGAAATCGTATCCCTGGAGCAGCTGGTAGGTGAATTCGGTGAATGAAAGACCGTCACGGGCTTCACCGTTCAGACGCTTCTGGACAGAATCCTTGGCCATCATGTAGTTGACCGTAATGTGCTTGCCGATTTCGCGTGCGAAGTCGAGGAAAGTGAAATTCTTCATCCAGTCATAATTGTTGACCAGCTCAGCATGGTTTGGGGCATCGCTGTCGAAATCCAGGAAATGACTGAGCTGCTTCTTGATGCATTCCACATTGTGACGAAGGGTCTCTTCATTGAGCAGATTACGTTCCTGGCTCTTGCCGCTGGGGTCGCCAATCATGCCGGTGGCACCGCCGATGAGGGCAAGGGGCTTATGGCCGCAACGCTGCAAGTGACGCAGCATCATAATGCCGCAGAGATGACCGATATGCAGCGAGTCGGCGGTCGGGTCGATGCCGACGTATGCGGTGACCATCTCTTTGTTGAGGATTTCTTCCGTCCCTGGCATCATACTGTGAATCATGCCTCGCCATTTCAGTTCTTCAATAAAATTCATTTTTATCTAATTTTATGTGTTTTGTGAAATTTCCGCCACAAAAATACGACAAAATATGGACATAACTCTTGATTCAAAAAAAACTTCACGTTATTTTTGCGGTCAGAAAATTACTTTGTCATTAATATCATAATAGATACAATACAATGAAAATTTTAAACAATTGTGTGCTGATTTTTTCAGCCAAGACGGCTGCCATAGCCTCTCAGCTCAATGACTACCTCGCGGAGTCGTGTATTACTCATGAGATTACCAACAACGTGCAGAAGGCCGTTGACTATGTGGTTGACGAAAATCCGTGCTTGGTTGTCATCGACACCCCGTCGGACGATGCCCGTGCGCTTGAATTCTGCAAGAAAATCAAGAAAATCAAGGACGAAACCAATTTCGAACTGTACTTTCTCATTGACAACAACAAGAACTTCGAAGAGCAGTGGACCCTTTTTATGGCTGGTGTTGATGAGTTCGGTACTCGCGATACCAATGTGAACCTTATCAACCAGCGTATTTCACGCATCCTTAAGCCTTACGCCCATGCTGTGTCGCAGGTTCCTTCTAAGGGGTTCATGATTGACCGTGAACGCTACATGGTTTTTGTCGATGGCCGCGAAATCGTCATGCCGCGCAAGGAGTTCGAGCTGCTCATGCTGCTCTCCTCAAAGCCCGATAAGGTATTTACACGTGAGGATATTTTCCGTCTGGTTTGGGGCAACCGCCTTGTGGTCGGCGACCGTACCATTGATGTCCACATTAGGAAAATCCGTGAGAAAATCGGAGAGGACTATATCGTTACTGTCAAAGGCGTTGGATACAAGTTCACGGAACTGTAAACCACAAGTATTGAAAATAAACCGGCACATACGTGAAAAAAGCGTGTGTGCCGTTTTTTTTGAGTTTTGCACACGCGAAACTTAAATTCATTTGTATGCGAGGATGGACATCCTGTCACTATCGAAGATTTCGTTGGCTGTCTCCAGAATCTGCGTGGAGGTAATGGCTTCAAGCTTGGCGAAAAGTTCCGAAAGAGACTCGCAGTTGTTGTAGTAAAGCATGCTTTTGCCCATGCTCAGGGCTTGTGATTCCTTGCTTTCCGAGGCTATGGCCAGCTGGCCGAAAAGCTGCTTCTTGGCCGCTGCAAGCTGTGTGGCGGTAAGTGCCGTTTCCCTCAGCTTGCGCAGTTCGCGGTCGATTATTGTCAGGCACCGGTCCATGTCTTTTATGTCTGAACCGAAATAGATGGAAAACAGACCTGTGTCGCTGTAGGAGTTTGCCATCGACTCGACAGTATAGACCAGACCGTTGTGTTCGCGAAGTATATTGTTAAGCCGGCTGTTCATGCCTGGGCCGCCCAGAATGTTGTTCAACAGGTAGAGCACCATCCGTTTGTCGTCATACAAGGAGTATGCCTGATTGCCGTACAGCACGTGTGCCTGGTGAGTGTTCTTCTCCAATGTCAGGCGCATTCCTTTTACAATAGAGGGGGAGGTACGGGAAGGGAGCATTGAACGGGACGACGTGTCGGCGATACCTGACAGATATTTTCCGACCAGTTTGTCGGTCTGTTTCTCCGAAAGGGGTGACAATGAGAAATATACAATGCGGTCTGTCGTGAAGCAACGTTCCGTGAAGGCCTGAAAGCTTTCTGTGGTTATTTCCTGCAGGCATTTCGGAGTGCCTAAGATGTTGCGCCCGAACGGATGACCTTCAAAGAGATAACGTTCGAAATCGTCGAATATCAGTTCTGAAGGTGAATCCTCATAGACATTTATTTCATCAAGTACGACGTCGCGCTCGTTTTCGATTTCATGGGCCGGGAAGGCCGAATGGAATAGCATGTCGCACATCAGTTCGAGAGCCCGTTCGTAGTCCTTGGCAAGACAGATGGAATAAAGGAATATTTCTTCTTTTGTTGTATAGGCATTCACCTCGCTGCCGACACATCCCAGCCGGTCAAGAATCCGGTAGGAGGAACGCTTTGTAGTTCCCTTGAAGAGCATGTGCTCGGTAAAGTGGGCAATACCCTGCTCGTTGTCGTATTCATCGCGTGTGCCTGCTCCGACGGCAAATCCGCATACGCATACATCGCCCGACGAAAGCTGTGATATGCAGCGCAGTCCGTTGGGCAATTGTTTCAGGTGCAATTCGGTAGTGTTCATGATGGTATGGAATCCTTCAGTATCAGCAAAGCCTCCGGCCCCTTATTAAAAAGGAGGTCAAGAATTGACAGCTCCGGCTGGAAACCGAAACGGTCATCGAAGACCTGAGGATATGGAAGGGATGTATAATTTGATATGGAAACAGTTTTTTTAGGATGAATGGTGTTGCGTAGGTCAATGATTCCATCGGCTGTTGCGGCAGCTGTTTCGGACAGATAGTCGTCTGAAAATGTCAGTGTAGGATGGATACCGAGCAGGCTGCAGATTGTCTCGCGAAGGGCTTCGTCCTTGTCGAAAAGGAATTCGTGCCGCTGGTTAAAAACTGGAAGGAGGTCGTCCTGGTAATACTCAAAGAAGGGAGTTGTGCTGTAAGCCGACTCTATGCTGTTCCAGTGCTGGTGCTGCCAACTGGTGCGGTAGTCGATGCGTACGTCGCGTATCGGCTGGTCATTTTTCAGGATGACGGGAACGCTGAGCGACAATGGACCGTTGGCGGCTGAGATTGTACACCGGTTGCGGTATGTCTGTTTGTGGTAATGTTCAAACTGTTCGATACATGCCGTGTTGGGAGTTGAACGGAATTTTCCCATCAGAGCGGAATCGCAACTGAGCAGGCACGCGTAGTATGATACCGGGGCGAAATAGGCTGTAGAAAAAATGATGGTCACTGCGCCTTGTGCATGAAACGGCTCCAGCGGATTTTCCCGTGGAACCAGTCCTTGTCCTTGTTTAACGACAACCATACACGGAGTGGCTTGCCTACTATGTGGTCTTCTGGGACAAAGCCCCAGCAACGTGAGTCGGCCGAGTTGTGACGGTTGTCGCCCATCATCCAGTAATAGTCCATTGCGAACGTATAGGTATCTGCCTCTTCACCGTCAAGAAAGTATCGGCCCTCTTTGCAGGTGAGCGTGTGTCCTTCATATACGCGTATGGCGCGGCCGTAGAGCATTTCGTTGTATGAGTTTAGGGGAATGGAGGCGCCCTTGCAAGGTATCCATAGAGGGCCGTAGTTGTCGCGGGTCCAGGAGTTCAGGTCGTCTAATGGAAACATATATCCCCCCATGCTGTACGGGCCGATATCGGCAGGTTCAAGCCTGACATCCTTGATAAAGGAGGCTTTCCGTATCTTTTCGATTGTTTGCTGAGTGGCCGGGATATGATATACGGGTAGTGAAGCGCCCCCTTCACCCCGCTCAAAACCGAGCAGGTCAGGCAGAGGATTGTCATCGGGAAGCATGTACCGGTCATCCTTGCTGATACCCCAGTTCTCGAACTGTTTTTCTGTAAGGAAGCCTCCGGTGGTCTGAATAAAATAGTTGTACTGGACACCTGGTTCATCGGCTAATGGCTCCCCGTTGATATAAACCTGGTTGTCAATAATTTGCAAAGAATCACCTGGCAGACCGACACAACGCTTTACATAGTTTTCGCGGCGATCGACAGGACGCCATTTGATTTCTCCGAATTGTTTTTTGTTGCCACGGATGACTTTCTCAGCCTGAATGGGCGAGATGTTGCGCTCCTTTTGAAGCATGTATTTTATGGTGTAATAATCCGGGTTCTCCATAAGGGTGGCCACCGTGTCACCGGTCGGGAAATTGAATACTACGATATCCTTGCGCTGGATTTTGCCAGTTCCCTTCAGACGCTTGTAGTCCCATTGGGGACGCTCTATGTATGACTTGTTCCCGGAGAGGGGCATGGTGTGCTGGGCAAGTGGAAATGAAAGCGGGGTGAACGGCATGCGAGGTCCGTAGCTGACTTTGCTGACGAACAGGAAATCGCCCACCAACAGTGATTTCTCAAGCGATGAAGAGGGTATCTGATAGTTCTGGAAGAAAAAAAGGAAGACGAAGTAACAGGCAACAAGGGCGTAGAGGATGGCATCCACCCAGTCCATAATGGTACGCCAGAAGCTGTTTTCCCATTTTTTCCAGAATCCCCACGGAAGAAAGCGGGTGATGTGTATGTCGAACGAGAAGGGTATGGGCAGAAGCCACCATAGACTATGTGTCCATATCACTAGGGCGATAAAGACCGCTGTCCAGATGCCGAAGACTATCCAGTGTCCCTTTGGGGCCGTCAGGCGACTTTTCCTGGTCTCCTGACCATTCTCTGAAGTATTGTTGTCCATGATCTTGCTGATAATGTGTTCAGAATCCAAGCAGGTCCTTCATGCCGAGAAAGCCTTTCTTAGTTGCTGCATACTCGGCGGCAATGACTGCACCTAAGGCGAATCCGGCGCGGCTTTTGGCATCATGAATGATGCGGATAGAATCAACCTCGGATTCATAAACCACTTCATGATATCCTGCAACCGTTCCGTAACGTTCTGATGTAATACCAAGTTCGTTGTCTTTCTGCGCTTCGTGGCCGACCCACTTGTCCTTGCGTCCAAGTTCCGAAATGATGTCGTTGGCCAGGGTGATGGCCGTCCCGCTTGGGGCATCAAGCTTCTGCTGGTGGTGGATTTCCTTCATGCGCACATCATACTGCGGAAAAGCATTCATCTTTTCTGCCAGGAAGCGGTTGACTGCGAAGAAAATATTGACCCCGAGGCTGAAGTTTGAGCTGTAGAAGAAAGTCTGGTCCTGCTGCTGGCAGATGGCCTTGATTTCAGGCAGGCGCGCAGTCCAGCCGGTTGTGCCGGAAACGACGGGAATGTGTGCGGCAAAACACTTCATATAATTGCCGTATGCTGTGGAAGGTGATGTGAATTCGATGGCGACATCTGCCCGCCTGAAGGCTTCAGAGTCGAAAAGTTCCGTATTGTTGATGTCGATGGCGCAGGCAATGCTGTGTCCGCGTTCCAGAGCAATACGCTCAATCTCATGGCCCATCTTGCCATATCCTATCAGTGCTATGTTCATGACTTTTGATGAATAAACAGCGCAAAAGTACTGATTTGCAACTGTAAATGCAAGTCTGCGCATTTGCTTTTGAGCGCTCCATCAATTACCTTTGCCACTTGAAAAGAACTGTGGGCTCATGCCAAAGAAAGTATTCTTATATCTTGCTGTTTATGTGCTGATTGTGGCAGGAATATGCAGCTGTGCCAATATCGGATCGCCACAAGGCGGACCCAAGGACGAAACGCCGCCTGTGCTGGTCAGCACCGAGCCGGTCGCAAATTCGGTGGGATACAGCGTTAAATACCGCAAACAGGTTATTAAGCTCAAGTTCAATGAAATCATTTCGGTAAAGGATGCTTCCAATCTGGTCGTTGTTTCACCTCCGCAGAAGGAGATTCCCGAAGTCAGTGGCATAATGGACGAAGTCATTGTTAAACTGAAAGATACAATCAAGCCCAACACCACTTATACGATAGATTTCCTCGATGGAGCGATTGTCGATAATAATGAAGGTAATCCGTACGGACCTCTTTCTTTTGCCTTCTCTACCGACTCTTCGTCAATTGACACCCTTTGCGTGTCGGGCTATCTGTTGAACGCGCAGACTTTGAACCCGGAAAAGGGGATACTCATAGGTGCACACTCAAATCTGGCAGACAGTGCATTTGTCAAGGAGCCGCTTCTTCGTATCACAAAGACTGATGAAAACGGTTTTTTCTGCTTAAAGAATCTCAAGGACAGTGTTCAATATAACATATTCGCTCTCAACGACATGAACCGGGACTACCGGTTCGACCAGAAGGGAGAAATGGTGGCTTTCCCTGATTCGGCATTGACGCTGTGGGCTGAGCGGTGCACTTATCCGGATACTATTTGGGCCGACACGATAAAAATCGATACAATTCTAATCCGTGAAAAGACATGCTTCTATCCTGATAATATTATTCTCAGGTACTATAAGGAGGATTACGGTAAGCAGTATCTGGTCAAGTCGGAGCGGGCCTCGCGTGACCGCCTGACGCTCTATTTCGGCTATAAATCCGATACCGTCCCGTCGTTGAAACTTGTCAACCTGCCCGACACAATCGCTATCGATACTGTGGATTGGAATGTGCTGGAAATGGTTCCGACAATGGATACCCTTACATATTGGCTAAAGGATTCAGCCCTGATGAAACTTGATACACTCTTTGTCCAGATTGACTATCTCAAGACAGACAGCAATGATTGCCTTGCCCCTCAGCGCGACACATTGCGGCTGCTTGCCCCGAAAGAGAAGGCGAAGGATGGAAAGAAAGGCAAGAAGGGAGGAGATGATGCCAAGGCAAAGAGGACGGGCAAGAAGCTGCCCGGTAAGGATACAAAGAATAACAAGCGTGAAGTTTTTGAAGAACAGATTAAGCAGCTTTCCGACTCTCTGTCCATGAAGGTGTATGCATCTGATTCACTCCGAATGGTTGACTCGCTTCTTCTTGTCCGGACCATCTATGTGGCCGATTCGACCCTTTTCTCCGACTCTATCCGGGCACGACTGGCCGATTCAATCCGGGTGGCCGATTCAATTCGTGCGGCTATCCCGAAGATGAAGATATCTACAACACTTTCACAGTCCATAGATGTGTATGCTGTTCCTTCGTTTGTCTTCGATTATCCTCTGGCAGGTATGGATTCCTCGGTATGGCATCTTTACCATAAGGTGGATACCGTATGGAAAGAAACCGATGATTTTGAAATAGAGCAGGATCCATGGGTCGGACGAAAATACTGGTTCTATGCCGATTGGGAATACGGGGAGCAGTATCGGATTACTATTGATTCTGCCAGTGTGATTAGTGTCTATGGCATCAAAATCGAAAAGTTCACCCAGGACTTCAAGGTGAAGGAGGAAAAGGAGTATGCACGTATGATTGTCACGGTGTCGGGTCTATTGGGACGTCCTGCCTTTATTGAGCTATTGGACAAGAGCGAGAAGGTTGTCCGAATGGAATATGTAATCGATGATGTGGCTGACTTTGTGGATATGAAGCCGGGTGACTTCTATATGCGACTTGTGCTTGACGATAACGACAATGGGCTCTGGGATACCGGAAACTATGATGAGAAGCGTCAGCCTGAAACGGTAATATACAACGACCGAATGTTTACTTTGAAGGCCAACTGGGAAGATAATGAAAGTTGGGATATCAATATCCTGCCACCAGAAAAACAGAAACCTAAGGATCTCAAGAAAGCCACTGACAAAGGTAAAGGCAGGGGAAGGTAATTAGATATGATACATAATATACGTTTCTCTTTAATGGCATTTTTAATAATGTCATTGATTTCAACAAGTGGAGCGCGCTGCCAGAAGATTCCTTTTCAGGCAGGTGAAAAACTGACTTATTCTCTTTGGTACAACTTAGGATTCCTCTGGCTCTCAGTCGGAAACGCATATTTTGACGTCACTGAGGGCAATCATGCAGGCCATCCGACATATATTCTGACTGCATCGGGCGGTACGGGTCCTTCATACGACAAAATCTTTTCGGTGCGGGATACACTTAGAAGTGAAGTGGATCCCAATACGCTTTTTCCTTTTTGGGGCAATAAACATGCGCATGAAGGAAAATGGCATGGCAATGACGAATTCTCATATCAACGTGTCATGGTCGGTGAGGGGGATACTGCTGCCTTGGGGTGGAAAATCAATACCCGACTGAAGCGAAAGGGGGTTTATACTTCAGATGTGACGGAATTTACGACAAATGACGGCTTTGACATCATAACGAGCGTCTATCGGCTGCGATGTATCCCTGAAGAAGAACTGTTGGCCGCAAATCCAATGGTTATACCAATGCGTCTCGATGACGGCGAATACACTATTAACCTTTATTACATTGGAGACGAAACCATTAAGCTCCATAAAGGTGAAAAATGGGATTGCCACCTGTTTCACATGACACTGGTGGAGGGTACCGTATTCAAAAAAGGCGACTATATGAAAATATGGCTGGCCAAGGGCGAAGACTGCATGCCTGTACAGATTGAAGCCCCCATCATACTCGGGTCAGTCAAGGGAATCTTCAAGGAAGCTTCAGGAATTAAGCATTAAAGGGAGTCGTCAGATACTCCACTCGAAACCGTCCTTGCGGTCTTTGATGTCGAAGCCCAGCGCGGTTAGTTCGTTGCGTATTTTGTCGGCCTTAGCCCAGTCTTTGTTTGCCTTGGCCTCCATACGCATATTCAGGACCATGTCAACGACAGCCTTGTATGCCGTCTCGGCCTTTGACTGCCCGGCCTCGTCTGTGACTTTCAAGCCCATGATGTCTTCAATGAAAAGCTTGAATACCTCTTTGAGTTCATTCAGGTCGGCTTCAGAAATGGTAGCCTTGCCATCATATACGCTGTTGATGGTGCGTCCGGCATCGAAAAGGTGCGAAATCACTATCGGTGTGTTCAGGTCGTCGTTCATTGCATCGAAGCACTTCTGCCTGATTCCGTTAATGTCAGCCGATGATACGGGAGAAGGTTTGAGCTGTTGCAAACGACGATATGAATCCATCAATCTCTCTAAGCCTTTTTCTGATGCCTGTAATGCCTCATTGCTGAAATCCACAGTGCTGCGGTAGTGAGCCTGCAGAATGAAAAACCTGATGGTCATCGGACCATAGGGCTGGTCAAGAAGCTTGTGGCTGCCGGTAAAGAACTCGTCCAATGTAATGAAATTGCCAAGGCTCTTTCCCATCTTCTGGCCGTTGATGGTAATCATGTTGTTGTGCATCCAGTAGTGCACCATGTCATCACCTTGTGAAGCAACCGACTGGGCGATTTCACACTCGTGGTGGGGGAAAATCAGATCCATTCCGCCGCCGTGGATGTCAAAGTGGTTGCCAAGATATTTTCTTCCCATGGCTGTGCATTCGCAATGCCATCCGGGGAAACCGTCGCTCCATGGGCTGGGCCAGCGCATTATATGCTCTTTCTGAGCTTTCTTCCACAAGGCAAAATCAACAGGGTTATGCTTTTCCTGCTGGCCGTCAAGGTTGTCACGGCTGGTGTTGAGCACATCGTCGAGGTTGCGGCCTGACAGCTTGCCGTAATGGTGCTCGCGGTTGTATTTCGGAACATCAAAATAGATAGAGCCTTCACTCTCGTAGGCATAGCCGTTGTCGAGAATCTCCTTGACAAGGTTTATCTGCTCAATTATGTGGCCGGAAGCATGAGGCTCGATGGATGGGGGCAGAACATTAAGGGCCTCCATTGCTTTGTGGTAGCGGTTCAGGTAATACTGAACTACCTCCATCGGCTCAAGCTGTTCAAGACGGGCCTTCTTGGCAATCTTGTCCTCTCCTTCGTCGGCATCGTGCTCAAGATGGCCTACGTCGGTGATGTTGCGGACATATCGGACCTTGTAGCCAATCTGTTGAAGATAACGGAACAGGACATCGAACGTGATGGCTGGCCTGGCATGGCCAAGGTGTGCATCGCCATAGACGGTGGGTCCGCAGACATACATTCCGACCAGGTTTTCATGAAGCGGTTTGAATTCTTCCTTGCTGCGGGTCAGAGTATTGTATATGACTAAAGGCTGTTTCATAGTGAAATGTTCCGTTTTTTTGTTTCAGGCGGCTCAGTATTTCCTGAGCACCAAAGTAGCGTTCTGTCCTCCAAAACCAAAGCCGTTGGAAAGGGCTACTGTGACCTCGCGTCTCTGTGCCTTGTTGAAGGTGAAATTGATGCGGGAATCGAGCTCCGGATCGACATCGTCCTGGCTATGGTTGATGGTCGGAGGAATAATGCCGGTGTTGATGGCCTTGATGCAGGCAATGGCCTCGATTGCCCCGGCTCCGCCAAGCAAATGCCCGGTCATGGACTTGGTCGAACTGATGTTCATTGAGTAGGTGTGCTCACCGAAGACAGTCTCAATAGCTTTTACTTCGGCTATGTCACCTAACTTTGTCGATGTGCCGTGAGCATTTATGTAATCGACATCCTCCGGGCGAATACCTGCTTTCTCTATGGCTTTTTTCATGACCATCGCAGCTCCGAGTCCTTCAGGATGGGGGGCTGTCATGTGGTAGGCATCATCAGTATGTGCGCCGCCTATGATTTCGGCGTATATCTTTGCGCCACGGGCCTTGGCGTGCTCCAGTTCCTCCAGAATGAGGCAGCCGCCTCCCTCTCCCATGACAAATCCGTCGCGTGAGAGGCTGAATGGCCTGCTTGCATGTTCAGGATCGTCATTGCGGTTTGACAGGGCACGCATTGCAGAGAATGAACCGATGCCGCTTGGGCAGATGGTGGCCTCCGAACCTCCTGCAAAGATGATGTCAGCGTCACCCATTCGAATCTGGTCGAAGGCGGCAAGTATGGACATATTGGATGCGGCACAGGCGGCTACAGTGCTGAAACTCGGTCCGCGAAGGCCATATCGGATTGATATGTAGCCGGCAGGCATATTCCCTATCATCTTGGGAACCAGGAACGGACTGAAGCGCGGTGTCCCGTCCCCCTTGTAGTAGGCCGCAATTTCCGGTTCCAGAGAGCTGAGTCCTCCGACACCACTGGCCCAGATGGCTCCGCAGCGCCATAGATCCTCCTTTGTGAGGTCAATGCCGCTGTCCTGAAACGCCTCTTCGGCAGTCATCAAAGCGAAGTGTTCGTATGCGTCATACTTTCGGGCATCTTTTGTGCCGAAGAACCCGACGATATCAAGTCCCTTTACTTCACAGGCGAACTGTGTGCGGAAGAGTGAAGCATCAAAATGTGTGACAGGCCCTGCACCACTCGCACCCTTCACAAGACCGTCCCAGTATTCGGGGACGGAATTGCCTATAGGAGTGATGGCACCAAGACCTGTTACGACTACTCTTTTTAATTCCATGGTCGTACGATAGGAATCATCAGTAGCGGTCAGGAATGTCTCTTGACTCACCGGATTATTTGTTGCTCAGAGCGTTTTCAATGTATGAAACAGCGTCTTGAACAGTGGAAATCTTCTCCTGCTCCTCTTCTGGAATCTTTACAGAAAACTCTTCTTCAAGTTTCATGAGCAATTCAACGGTGTCAAGAGAATCGGCACCCAAATCACTGGTGAACTTGGCAGTAGGGGTGACTTGTGAAAGCTCAACGCCCAGCTTGTCGGCGATGATGGCTTGTACTTTTTCAGCTATTTCTGTCATAATGGTCTTGATTTATGTGTGTCACAAATTCGCGGCAAAGTAACGAATAAAAAAGGTGAATTGCTAATATTACTTCTAAAATAATATTAAAAGAGCCGGACGAATGGCTTGTCCGGCTCTTTTAAATTCGTGGAAGCGAAAGACTTAACGTCTGATGCCCAACTCCTTGATGAGGCTACGATACTTTTCGATATCCTTTGCCTTTACATAGTCCAGCAGGCGGCGACGCTTGCCGACCAACATCTTCAGGGAACGGGAAGTGCTATAGTCCTTCTTGTTTGACTTCAAGTGCTCAGTCAAATGAGAGATACGGTAGGAGAACAAGGCGATCTGTGCTTCAGGCGAACCAGTATCCGTGTTGGACTTTCCGTACTTCTCGAAGATTTCCTGTTTCTTTTCTTTGGTTAAGTACATTGTGGTAAATTTTAATATAGTTGTGCAAAAATTGCGGGCGCAAAGGTAGTGAATTATTCTTGATTACAAATATTTTTTCTTTTTTTTATTTGGGAAGTCTTGCCTGTCTCTGCCAGGGGAGCCTTGACGGCGTGAGCGGTTAAAGTGTTTGCCTTCGCGTTCACCCCCTTCTGCCTTGATTTTTGCTCCTCTGTTTATTTGGTCTTCGGTGGCAAAGTCAACGCGTACATTGCGTCCGAGGACTCTAAGCGAACGGAGCTCGCGTACCACATCCTTGGCGTTTTTCTCAGCCACGTCCAGCAGTGAATAGCGGGTGAACAGGTCAATACGTCCCACCTCGACCTTGCCGCCGATGCATTCGTTGAGGAGTCCAAGCAGGTTCTTTGGAGTGGCTCCGTCCATTTTGCCCAGACCGATGAAAATCTTTGAGAAACCCTGTTCGGGGGCGGAGCTGCCCTGGGATTTTTCACGTTTGGATTTTGGGGTTTCGTCAATCGTCTCGAAGTCTTCGTTGTCCTGATAGTAGGCAATAAGACGGTTGAATTCGAGAGATACCATCCTCTTGACCAGATCTTCCTTGTCCAGCCACTCCAGTTTTCGATATACTGACGGAAGAATACCGGCTATTTCGTTCTCGTTGACTTCGACTTTCTCTATACGGTCCATCAGGTTGAATATCTGCTTGCTGCATATTTCCTTGCCGGTTGGCATCTTTCCGGCTTCGAACACCTTGTTAATATTCTTCTCAATGGTCCTGATACGGTGTTTTTCCCTGAGGTTGATGATGGCAATCGATATTCCTGTCTTGCCGGCCCTTCCTGTACGGCCGCTGCGGTGGGTATAGACCTCAGTGTCATCCGGAAGAGTGTAGTTGATGATATGGGTCAGGTCGTCAACATCCAGTCCGCGGGCTGCCACGTCGGTGGCTACCAGAAGCTGGAGGTTGCGCAGGCGGAAACGCTGCATGACATAGTCGCGCTGGGCCTGTGAAAGGTCTCCGTGAAGCGAGTCGGCATTGTAGCCGTCGTGAATCAGTTTGTCGGCCACCTCCTGGGTTTCAACTTTCGTGCGGCAGAAAATGATGCCGTACAGACTGGGATAGTAGTCGATAATGCGTTTCAGCGTCTGGTATTTGTCCTTGGCCTGCACCATATAATATATGTGTCTGACCGTGGCGGTGCTTTCGTTTCGGTTCCCGATGACTATTTCCCTCGGATTGCGCATGTAGTTTTTTGCGATCTTCCCGATTTCATCGGGCATGGTGGCCGAGAACAGTAAGGTGTTGCGTTCTGCAGGGACTTCGGAAAGGATGGCGTTGATATCATCGGTGAAGCCCATGTCGAGCATTTCGTCCGCCTCATCCATTACCACATCGTGTACTTTTGAGAGGTCAACGCACCCCCTTCGCATAAGGTCGAGAAGACGTCCCGGTGTGGCCACTATGACCTGAATACCTTTTCTCAGGGCCCGGATTTGCTGTTCGATACTGCTGCCGCCATAGACCGGAAGTACATAGACTCCAGGCATGTATTTGGCGAAATCTCTCAGGTCGTCGGATATCTGCAGGCAGAGTTCGCGGGTAGGACTCATGATAAGAGCCTGGGTGTCAAGGCTTTTACCGTCAAGCTTTTGCAGGATTGGCAGTCCGAAGGCCGCAGTCTTGCCAGTTCCAGTCTGTGCCAGAGCCACGACGTCTTTGTCGCCTTCCAACAAATAGGGTATTACTTCTTCCTGTACCGGCATAGGATTCTCGAATCCCAGTTCCCGTATGGCCTTTAGCAAATCTTCTTCCAGGCCAAGTTCTTCAAATGACTTCATATTTTAACTTAAATCGGGCGCAAAAGTATAAAATCCGCTGCAATCTCCCAACTGGTTAAAATTTGGGGTAGTAACAGATGTGGATTTAGGAAAAATGTATTAATTTTGATGCGTTTTTCAGCCGGCGGGCTTAATGGCGGATTTCCCAACTCCTAATTTATTTTATATGCTTAAAAAACTGTTTGGTTTTGAGGCTGGTGTGAACGGAACAAGTGTTCGCACGGAAGTCCTCGCAGGTATCACAACCTTCTTGACGATGGCCTACATTCTGGCTGTCAATCCCAGTATCTTCGGCAATCTTGAGGGTATGCCGGTAGGTTCAGTATTCACTGCCACCGCTCTGGCTGCCATCGTTGGTACGCTGGCCATGGCTCTCTATGCCAAGAAGCCCTTCGGACTTGCTCCGGGTATGGGTCTGAATGCTTTCTTCGTATTCACCGTATGCCTTGGAATGGGTTACAGCTGGCAGTTTGCCCTGACCGCCATTCTGATTGAGGGTATCATTTTCATCATTCTGTCGGCCACCAAGGTACGTGAGATGATTGTCGATGCCATTCCCAACTCGCTCAAGAAAGCTATCGGTGCTGGTATCGGTCTTTACATTGCCTTCATCGGACTGCAGAACGCCGGCATTATCGTTGACAATAGTGCAACTCTGGTTGGCCTGGGTGACCTCAAGACCGCTGGCAGCATGCTGTTCGTCATCGGACTTTTCATCACCTCTATCCTGGTTGTCCTGGGTGTGAAGGGTGGTATCCTGATTGGTATGCTTGCCACCACCATCATTGGCATTCCCTTTGGCATCACCAAATTTTCGGGTGTTGTTTCCATGCCTGCTTCCCTTTCCCCCATTTTCTGCCAGTTCGAATGGTCACAGATTTTGAGCTGGGATATGCTGGTTGTTGTCTTCACCTTCCTCTTCATTGACATGTTCGACACCATCGGAACCGTAGTTGGTGTTTCTGTCAAGTCAGGTATGGTCGATAAGGACGGCAAGGTCGATGGTATCAGCAAGATTTTGATGGCTGACGCTGTTGCCACCACTGCCGGTGCAGTTTTCGGTACTTCTACCACTACAACCTATATTGAGAGCGCTTCTGGTGTTGCCGAAGGCGGCCGCACTGGCCTTACCGCTTTCGTTATCGCGATTGGCTTTATCGTGGCTTTGTTCTTCTCACCGATTTTCCTTGCTATTCCTGGCGCAGCTACCGGAGCCGTCCTGGTCATTGTCGGTGTGATGATGCTTGCTCCGATCAAGGAAATTGACTGGAACGACTATTCTGAGGCTATCCCTGCTTTCATCACTGCTGTCATGATGCCGTTG
This sequence comes from Bacteroidales bacterium UBA1757, assembly GCA_002315625.1. Taxonomy (GTDB): domain Bacteria; phylum Bacteroidota; class Bacteroidia; order Bacteroidales; family UBA1402; genus UBA1757. The sequence continues at coordinate 19,169 of DCHH01000025.1, read as the reverse complement.
TCATATAGCATCGCCCACGGTATCCTGCTGGGTATGATTGTCTATGTCATCATCAATGCCTGCACTGGTAAAGCAAAGAAGATCAGCATCACAATGTGGGTTCTGGCTATACTGTTTGTTCTCCGTTACATCTTCATGTAAGCGATTATATTTCTGAAAATAATAAAGCCTCTGTCCTGCGAGACGGAGGCTTTATTATTTATGGAGTCTTGTTTTCCTTATTATTCGACACCGCCGATAGAGAGGATGGCAGTGCGGGGGGCATCGGTTGGGAAGTCGCTGCGACGGGGACAGTCGGTCAGGTCTATTATTGAGTTGAGATAGACCTGCTTTGCACCGAAACGGTGACAGAGACGCCAGACAGCACCGAAAGTGCCGCCGGTTGCAACAAGGTCGTCGTGAACAAGCACGACATCGTCGGGGGTGATTGAGCCTTCATGGATTTCAACCGTGTCTTTTCCGTACTCCAGACAGTAGCTTTCACTCAATGTCTTTCCGGGAAGCTTTCCCGGTTTGCGGGCAAGGACGAATCCTGCGCCGAGACGGTATGCCAATGCTCCTCCGAGTATGAAGCCGCGTGCCTCCAGGCCTACCACTTTGGTGATGCCCTTGTCTTTGTAGATTGCACAGATGCGATCAAGTATCTCGCAGATACATTCGTGGTTGTTCACTAAGGTGGTGACATCCTGAAAGTGGATGCCTTTGACGGGGAAATCTTCGATTACCCTGATGTTGTCGATCAATTCCTGTGTTGTCATGTACGGTTGTCAGATGGGACAAAAATAATGCTAATACACGGCATCTGCAAGTGAATTGTAAAGAAAGAAAAAGGTGCCCTGACCTCACGTCGGTGCACCTTCTACGTATATAGAGGAAATTAAAAAGAGTCGCACCTGATTTTCATGGAATCAGATACAACTCCTTAGACGAATTCCTCTTTAATCCGTTACATGAAAACTCTTTTTTTTTGAAAAAAATTATTCAGTTGGGTCTGCGAGGATAAAATCGAGCTGGCGACGGTCCATATTTGTGCGGGCCACCATTACATAGACTTCGTCGCCTAACCGATAGACTTTGTGGTGATAGCGTCCTTTCAGGCAGTATTCGCGCTCAACGTAATCGTAGTGGTCATCGTCCAAATCGCGCATTAGAACCAGTCCTTCGCACTTGTTTTCAATGATTTCGACAAAAATGCCGAACTCAGTCACACCGGAGATTACACCCTTATAGACAACCCCTTTGCGTTCTTCCATGAACTCAATCTGCTTGCATTTGACCGAGGCGCGTTCTGCCTGTTCGGCCAGACGTTCCATTTCGGAGCAATGATCGCACTTTTTTTCCAGGTAGTCTTTGTTAACGGCTTTTCCGTCGTAAAGATAACGTTCCAGAAGGCGGTGGACCATCATGTCCGGATAGCGTCGGATTGGCGAGGTGAAGTGGGTGTAGTGGGAGAATGCCAGTCCGTAGTGGCCGATATTGTCTGTCGAATAGATGGCTTTTGCCATGGCGCGGACTGTGATGGTCGAAACGATGTTTGCTTCGCGATGGCCTTTCACGCTGTCAAGGAGCCGGTTAATGGAAGAGGCAACATCCTTTTTGCTGCCTTCTACGGTAAGACTGTGGCCGAAACGCTTGATGAATTTGGCTACGTTGGCAAGCTTTTCCTTGTCAGGCTGGTCGTGGATACGATATACAAAAGGCTTGGCTATGGTACCTTTCTTCCCTACATATTCGGCCACTGTGCGGTTAGCCAGGAGCATAAACTCCTCAATGAGCTGGTGTGACGGGGTCGCTTCACGGAAATAGACTCCGGTCGGTTTGCCTTTTTCGTCGATTTCAAAGCGGACTTCAGTGGTTTCGAAATTGATTGCCCCGTTCTTGAAGCGCTCGGCCCTGAGTATCTGGGCAAGACGGTTCAGGGTGAGAATCTGCTCTTTGAGAGGATGTATGGTTGAATCTTCGTCAATGAGGCTTTGGACAAAATCGTAGTCCAATCGTGCATCGGAACGGATTACAGTCCGCACAATTTTGGATTTCAGGAGTTTGGCGTTGTCGTCCATCTCGAAAATGCATGCGAAGCAGCGTTTGTCCTCATCGGGTCGCAGTGAGCAGACTTGGTTGCAGAGCCGCTCAGGAAGCATTGGAATTACGCGGTCAACAAGATAGACCGATGTGGCACGCTGCTCAGCTTCCTTGTCTATGACAGTCCCTGGTTTGACATAGAAGGTTACGTCGGCGATGTGCACCCCGATTTCGTAGTGGCCGTTTTCAAGTATCCTGAAGGAAATGGCATCATCGTAGTCCTTGGCATCGGCAGGGTCAATAGTAAATGTGGGAACGCTGCGGAAATCCTCTCTCCAGGAAAGTTCGTCAGGCTTGATTTCCTCAGAAAATGCAAGTGCGGCTTTTTCAGCCTCTTCGGGGTAATGTTCCGGAAGGTTGAATTCTCCCATAATGTCATCGCCCATAATACGGCGTTCGGGCCGTGGCCTGACGGCAATTCGGTATTTTCCTTCCTTTTCTTCTGCCAGAAAATGTGATTCAAGCAGTTCGTGAAGTATATCGTCAACCATCAGCTTGGAAATCTGACGGGTGATACCCATGGCTGCCGATACCTGTTTGTAGTTGAAGCTTTGCGTATCGTTATCACGGAAATAATCCATGATGTTCAGTTTCAGGTCGCGTTTGCGAATCCTGGCTATCTGGTTTTTTTTCATAATTTTCAATTGAAGCGCCTTGTGAGTTCTTCGGCGCTGAGGCTTAAAATAATGTGTTTCCCGTCTGGGGTAAGGTTGTGCAGCTCAAGCTGGAACAGATCCTGGCAGAGTTGGGTCATTTCACCTTTTGACAGAATCTGACCGTATGGAAGAGCAGACTGCCTTGCCATGCGCAGTGCCAGACGGTAATTGCGTTCCTGCAGGAATGGAGCTCCTTGCAGGTGGTTATCTGTATTCATTTCAACATAGCTGTCAATCAGCCCGTTAACGACTGCGATGGGGGCAAGTCCCTGAGCAATGTCGGGAATTGCGGTGATTGACACCCATCCTGGAACGGAAGTTTCGAAGCAGAACCCCAGATCCTCCAAGGCAGTACGGATGGAGTCGAAATCTATTTTACGTGCTGCCGGCAATTCCATCTCCTCAGGGAAGAGGAGCGTCTGCGAAGCGGTACGGTGTGCACTAAGCCGCTGGTTGTACAGTTCGTAATGGAGCCTGATGCTTGCGCGGTGCTGGTCTATGAGAAGTAGGGCATCGCCGGAAGGGACGGTAATGTACCGTCCGAAGAGTTGGTTGACCTGGCTCAAATCCATTTTGGATGTGTCCTCTTCAAACAATGGCTGAAGCACTTCTTCTTGAGTGTCATCAGCCTGCTCGTCACTCAAACTGTATAGTTCACTCTCTTCTTTGAACTCAGTCTCAAAGGAAGGTCTGGGCTGGAAAGAAGTTGAACCGGAAGTTTTCTTGAACGGGTTATACTGAGGATTGTATTGTACCTGGGGAGCCTTGATGTCTTCTTCTGGGTGAAAAACATCAATCAGTGGTGCATTGGTCTGGTCAAAATCTATGGACGGGACAGCATTGTATTTGCCAAGGCATTCGCGTACTCCGGCCTGAAGGATAGGCCAGATAATCTGTTCATTCTCGAATTTAACTTCCGTCTTGGTAGGGCTTATGTTGACATCAATGGTGTCGGTATCAGCCTGAAGGAACAGGAAGAAAACGGGTTGCATCCCTTCGGAAACGAGAGGCTCATACACACTTTGAATGGCCTTTCTGAAATAAGGATGCTTAATGAAGCGGTGATTGATGTAAAAATACTGTTCGGCGTTGCGTTTGCGGGAGGCTTGCGGGTCGGCAAGGAATCCGCTGATACGTATAACATCGGTTTCAACCTCTATTGGGTAGAGACTTTTGTTCAATGTTTCACCGAACATCGAGACAATCCGTTGGCGAAGGTTGCCCGCCGTCAGCTGGAAGACAACGATTCCATCGCTTGTCAGTGAAAGCTGGCATTCGGGGTGGGAGAGGGCAATCTGGATAAACTCCGAGCGGATAGCTTGAAACTGCTTCGCCGCTGTTCCCATGAATTTCCGCCTTGCAGGAACGTTGAAGAAAATATTGCGCACAGAAAGTCGTGTCCCCTTTTCGGCTACGATTTTTTCTGTGCTTTCCAGCTTGGAGCCGGCAATACACACCTTGCAGCCCAGTTCATCCTCTGGGCGGCGGGTGATAAGCTCGACTTGAGCAATGGCTGCAATTGAGGCAAGGGCTTCTCCACGGAAACCCATTGTGTGGATGGAAAACAAATCGTCAGCCGTGTGAAGTTTGGAGGTGGCATGCCGCTCAAAGCAGGTCACGGCATCATCCGGGGACATTCCTTTTCCATTGTCGGATACCTGGATAAGTGAGCGTCCTCCGTCCTTGACTGTCACATCGATTCTGGTAGCTCCAGCGTCTATTGCATTCTCCATCAGTTCCTTGATGGCTGATGCGGGCTGCTGGATTACTTCGCCGGCAGCAATCTGGTTGGCTACCGACTCTGGCAGTACGGCAATGATGTTTCCCATCAGAATTACCTACGGATGTTTAGGAAAGTTTCCAGATGAGCAGCATTGCCAGTACCAGCAGGACGGCAAAGACTATCATCACTGTGCGGTTTGTCTTGACCAGTTTGTCCAGGTTGCTGCCGCCGGGGATGTTCTGGCGGAAACTGCCGCGGATGTTCTTTTCGAACTGGTCGTGCTTCTGTGAGGCGGTCAGGTCACATTCCTGTCCTGCTGCCGGCTGTTCACCGTTTTGAATTTTTTTCTCTGCTTCTTCCATTTCGAGTTGCTTTCTTATGCGGTCGTATCTTTCACGACGCTCTTCTGCCTGCTTGTCGTAGTAGATAGGCTTATGGTCGAAACGCCGCGGGGTTGGTTGCTTGAAAAACGGGAATATTGTCATGGTCTGATGAATTTATCTGACTGTGGCGCCACCTTTCCGGCGTCTGGAGTGCTTTCCGTCGCTGTCGGTCTTATCCTCACGCTTTGGTGTCTTCTTCTGCTCATAGATACCCTTGTTTATAGTTGGACGGGAGAAAATGTCTTCCTTTGATTTGGGTCTCAGCTCTTCCGGCCAACTAAACAAGGAAAGCCGTTTGTCGGCGGGTGTCACCAGTGGAAGCGGGTAGAATACGCCTTTTGGGGAGGGGGCAACTTTTATGTGGTCGAGTTTCCCCTCGTCTGTGAGGTAAATCCATGTATCTCCCTTTTCTAATCGGTTCAATCCAGTGATGTTCTCGTTGCCGTCGTGGGGAAGGTAGATTGACTGGGTGCTACCGGTTATTTCAATATGGTCTATGTGGTTCTGACGGAAAAAAGCCTTGAGATAATCCCCTTGAGACTGATTGAAATATGAAGTATCCGAGGCTTCCTGGGAAATCATACAGGCATTCTTCTCCGCATAAAGGTAGTCAGGTTCCAGACTGGTGCTGTCGGCGTTGGCTTTCATGTAGAGTTTCATGATGTTACCTCGAACCATGTTCCCCTGTGCCCAGATTATGGGTACTCCGACTATGTCGAGAATAGAATCCCGTTCATGATAGTAAAGCGAGTCGCAGAGGCCCTGTAAATCTTTTCTAAAGTACCGGACATGATGGAACGCCTTGGCTACGTTGTATATGGAATCCTTGCTGAGCTCCAAGGTGTCGGCATGCAGGTACAGGGTATCGTTTCCGGAAAATTCCTGAAGAACGGCCCTGTCGGTGCTGAATACGTAATTACTGTTTTGATTGCTGAACACATAGTTGCCACATACACGAATTGAACGGCTTGAGTCGGTCATGGCTACATTGTTGTAACCACGTCCAATGCCGTTTGCCTTATCGAAGAGTATGCTGTCGCCAATCATGTGGTTGGGCGAATTTTCTATGTATGAGCGGTCCAAAAGCAGGCTGTTCTCTTTTTTGGTGTCGTACCAGCCCCGGAAGGCGTGGATGGTGGTCTTGCCGGAATAGATAACGCTGTGTGAGATGATGGAGGCAACGTTGGTCTGCACGTGATATCGCAGGGTGTCGGTGTAGAGTTCGAAGCTTCTTTCTCCCGTCTGCACTACTTTTACACTGTCCTTGAATGTTGCAAGTCGCGTGGATGGATTGTACTGACCGCGCACGGAAGTAAGAACATTGGTTGAGTCAACAAGTTTGCCTCCGTTAAAGTAATAGCCGACATTATTATTACGGTCGTAATCGAGAAAGTCGGTATAGAGTGTCATGGATTTGTAGTGCTCCATAACGACATTGTTGCGCAATTGAGCTATTCTTCGGTTACCGTCGTAGAAAAGCGTTTTCCCCGTAATAATAAGGCTGTCGCCTTGTTCTATGCGTACATTACCTATGGCGAACAGAGAGTTGCTCTTCTGGTAGTAATGTGCCGAATCGCAGTACATCCAGGCATCCTCATGACGGAACTGAACATTTCCTACGAGCAACTGGTAGTCGGCATTCCTTGCTTCGTCAAAGTTGTTTTGCTTGTCAAACACCAACCGGTCCGAGTGCTCCAGATATATCATCTCCGGTTGCTCAGTCCCTGAGTTCTCTTGTGCTGCCAAAGGGAGTGCTGCAAGAGAAAGGAACAAAGCGATGATCGTGCTTTTCAGCAATGCGACTTTCAGAGATGATGTAAACTGCAGACTCATTGCTTGATCCAGCCGGGGTAATGGAACTCGCAGTCACGCCAGTTCTCGTTTATGCGGACATAGACCTCCTTCTGCTTTCTGACAATCCAGTCCTCAATGATTTTCTCTTGCTTGTTGACCATTACCATCTGCTTGAGTTTCAGATAGTCATCAGTGATGGTGGCCTTATGGGCCTTGGTCTTGCTCTTGACTCTGATGATTGCACAGACCTCCTTGTTGTTGCTTTTTACCATGGTGAACGGCTTGGAAATTTCGCCGACATTCATGTTGTAAACCTGCTTGCCTATCTCCTGGGGAAGCTCTTCAAGGAGGAAATGCGAACTGCCGTCCTCCTCATGAAACATCAGACCGCCGTTGTTACGGGTGTCTTTGTCATACGAATAGTACGAGGCGGCTTGCTTGAAGGTCATTTTACCGTTGCGAATAACGTCTGCAATACTGTCCAGGCGGATCATTGCTTCGTTGCGTTCCTTGGCAGACACTTTCGGCTTGAGCAGGATGTGGCGGCAGTTAACACGGTCACCACGTTTTTCAATCAGCTGGATTATGTGGAATCCGTATTCTGTCTCAACGATACGCGACACCTTTGTGGGGTCGGTCAGGCTGAAGGCAACATTGGCGAATTCGGGGACAAGCTGACCCTTTCCCATGAAGCCGAGCTCACCTCCCATTGTGGCCGAGGCGCGGTCTTCAGAATACATGACTGCCAGTGTGGAGAAACGTTCACCTTTGTTGATGCGCTCGGTGTATTCGCGCAGGCGGGCCTTGATATCTTCAACCTCATCTTTTGGATAGTTGGGCTCTATGGTGATGATTTCAACCTCCACTTCGGCGGGAATGATTGCAATACTGTCCTGCGGGAGGGAATTGTAGAAGGTGCGAACCTCATTGGGGGTGACTGTGACGTTGCCGATGAGCTTTCGGCGCATCTCGTTCACGGTCTGCTCTTCACGGGCCATTGCACGCTGATCCTCTCGGATTTTGTTCAGGCTTTTACCGAAATACTCTTCGAGTTTTTCCTTGCTTCCCAACTGTGCTATCATGTAATTTATTTGGCGGTCAACGGAAGCTATTACATCATTGTCGGTTACTATGATACTGTCCAGGTCTGCCTGATGGAGGAAAAGCTTTTGAATGGCCAGCTGCTCGGGAATAACACAGTATGGGTCGCCGTTGAATTTCTCACCTTGCTGCAGGGCCATCAAACGGCGTTGTTCAACTTCGGATTTGAGAATGGCTTCATCGCCGACCACCCAGACCACTTCGTCTATGATGTTGTTCTGTGCAATTGAAAGCACAGAAATCAATGAAACCACGATGGTAAATACGGTTCTTTTATTCATAAATGGATAAATCTCCTTTCTTGAGAGCTTCGTTATACATTTCGTCTTCGAAATGACGGATGAATTCTTTTTTGTGGATGTTGACCAGAATACTGCGCACACGCGGACTCACATAGTCCAATGGCTCGGGTTGCCCGGCCAGGATATATTCCTTTACATACAACAGGTAATCGTAGTTGTCGTCTGATAAATCAAGTGTCCTTTTCCCTTTCAGGAATGTCGTCTGGTCCTGGATTTCACATGGTATCTGGTCAATGACATCGTCAAACGAAGTCCAGTTGTCAAGAAAGACATCGACACTGATTCCTTTCTGCAGGCAGAGCAGCGTCATCTTCTCGACGGTTTCAACATCGTCTTTTGTGTACCATCTGCGAAGCTGTTCGAGAGAACCGGAATTGACAGGAGCCTTAATCAGTACTCCCTTAACCAGATTCCTTGAGGAGAGGAAATTGTTGATGTTCTTTGTGTAATAACTCTCGATTTCATCTTCAGGGATGGTCGTCTTTACCTTCTCCAAAATGACCTGCTGCTGGTATTCATAGATAATCAGGGACCTGCGATATGCCTCAACCATTGCCTCTATTTCGGCATTGTCAGAAATGTTCTTCTTTGCAGCATTATACATCAGAATCTCCTTTGCCCATTTCTCTATGATTTGCCGGGCCATAAATGAACTGTCCTCCTTGCTGAGTCCGGATGGAATGGATGATTGTAACTCGTCGCTGTACAAATACTCTTCACCGATGCTTGCAACAGTCATCCGTTCTTCCTGCTGCTCAACGCCAAGGCAATTCTTAAGCCAGAGCGGCATGCCGAGAATCAATATGCAGACAATCAAATGCTTCATGCTGTTAACAGGAACCGAGGTTACTTAATTTTTTTCATTGCTTCTTCGTCAATTTCCACGGGGTATTTCTCACGAAGTTTTGCAATCCACTGATTCTCGAGATACTGCTGGTAGTCTGTCGTTGCGGCGCCCCTGATGTCATTGACCTCTTCGGGAGCATCCAAAGTCTTGCCTTGAAGCCAGACAACGGGGAAAGCCTCGTCGGCAGTCCAGTCTCCCTGCTTGAAGGCGAGCTTGTCAACAACAGGATTGTCACCGGGTTTGAATAGACCCCTCTCCATCTTGATAAGCTTGGTGCTGTCGTTGTTGAAAGTGCGTCTCAGTACCGTGAAGATAGAATCAGTCGGCAGATTCTTTGCCGCCTTTTTTACCTTGGAGGCCATTTTGGGGTCGGCGCAGTAGATGATGACACCTTTGTAACGGGGTTCATCCCAAGTATAATTCGCCTTGTTAGCCTCGAAATATGCTTTCAGACCTTCCTTGTCGGTCGTGGCCTTGTTCCACACTTCGCGGTTGCTTATTTCGAAAAGGAGCAAGCCGTCGTGATATTCCTGCATCAGATGGCCGAATTCGGGATGTTTTTTCTCCAGTTGACTATCTTCGTAGGAAAGGATACGCAGGTTGGCGTATTTGTTCCACGCTTCGGACAGGTAGTGAATATGGTATTTGCCGTTTTGTAGGAACTTGGCAAAATCAATAGCACTAATTGTGTTATCCTTGAAGGAAGCAATGTTTCCCAATGAACTGACCTTGTCAGACAGTTCAGAGTCCAGTTTGCCGTGCTCTTTGGCAGCCTGACAGAATGCCTCGAAAGCTTTGTTGTTGAAGGTATAGGCATATTCCTCCTTTAGCTTTTGTGCCAGTCCGTTACGGCCCGTTTCTGCTCTTTCATCGTGGTCAATCATCGCTTTGAGGTCTTTTTCCATGGCTTGAATACTCTTGAGAGGCTCCAAGGAAATCCTCTTGACGATGTGCCAGCCGTAATCAGTACTAAAAGGTTCCGAATACTCGCCGTCTTTCAGTCCATAAACGGCTTTTTCGTATTCGTACGGCATCTGTCCCGGGTCAATAGCCGGATACATACCACCATGCTCTTTGGGGTACTGGTCATCGTTGACCGAGGAAGTGGCGACCTGAATAAAGTCCATACCGGCCTTCAGGTTGTCGTAGATTGCCATGATTGCCTGATGGGCCTTTTCACGGGCCTCTTCACCGCTCTGAAGCGGGGCCTGCTTGAAGATGTGAGCTGTGACATACTGTCCTGGAGCCTCGAACCGTTTGTGCAGCAGAATAAGGTGGTAGCCGAATTGTGAACGGATTGGTTCACTTATTTCACCCTCTTTGAGTTGCATGAGGGTCTTGGCGAACGGATAGATATAGCGGCCGGCAATGTTGACTCCAAGATGTCCGCCGTCCTGCTTGCTTCCGTCGGAAGAGTACTCCCTGGCCAAAGCGGCAAAGTCGGCATTCTTCTTAAGAGCCAGCTTGCGGACTTCCATGATTTTGTTGTATGCTTCCAATGTATCAGCGGGGTCTGCATACCGTCCAACCTGGATAAGTATGTGGCTGGCATCAGTGTATGTGTAAGACATACGATAGGCTTCTGCGATAACCTCGCGCTCTGAGTCTTCGTCTTTCAGATAATCTCCGGTCAGCTGTGAGCGGTATCCTCTCCATTCGTCAAGAAACGCTTTCGTTGTGTCAATACCTGCTTCTTCTGCAGCAGCTACCTTCATTTTGAATAGGGCGAACATGTCAGCATACTGGCGCACGCTCAGCGTGTCGGAGGCGACATTGCTGTTCTTGTGCCAGATGTATTCGAATTCGGAACTCGGGACGCCTTTTCCGTTGACAGTCATGACAATAGGGTCATTGACGGAAGCCTGGGTTGAGAACATAGCCAGCGCTGATGCAATAAAGAGAATGCTTTTTTTCATAGTTCAGTCCATACGGGAATAGTTCGGAGCTTCGGCAGTGATGGAGACATCATGCGGATGGCTTTCTGACATACCAGCAGGGGTGATGCGGGTGAATTTGGCCGAATGCAGAGCTTCTATGTTTCGGGCACCGCAGTATCCCATACCAGACCTCAGTCCGCCAATCATCTGATAGACCACTTCATAAAGAGAGCCTTTGTAGGGAACTCTTGCCACGATTCCTTCAGGAACCAGTTTCTTGGAATCCTTTTCGTCGGCCTGGAAATAGCGGTCCTTCGAACCTTTTTCCATAGCCTCGATGGAGCCCATGCCTCTGTATGCCTTGAACTTACGTCCGTTGAAAATGATAGTGTCGCCCGGTGATTCCTCGACGCCGGCAAACAGCGAACCTGCCATGATGCAGTTTCCGCCTGCTGCAAGAGCCTTGACGATGTCGCCTGAATAACGGATACCGCCATCGGCGATAATAGGAATGTTGTATTGCTTGACAGCGCTATACACATTGTATATGGCTGAGAGTTGCGGAACACCTATGCCGGCAATAATACGAGTCGTGCAGATACTGCCGGGTCCGATACCGACTTTGATACCGTCAGCACCTGCTTCGGCGAGCATTTTTGCAGCCTCACCCGTTGCGATGTTGCCAACAAGCACATCCAGATGGGGGAATGCGCCTTTCACCTTTTTGAGAGTGTTGATGACGTTGAGCGAATGTCCGTGAGCAGTATCAATGACAACGGCATCAACCTGAGCATCGTTCAAAGCCTCTACGCGATCCATGGTGTCGTGGGTCACGCCGACTCCGGCGGCAACGCGAAGACGACCTTTCTCGTCCTTGCATGATGATGGCTTGTCCTTTGCCTTGGTAATGTCCTTATAGGTAAGAAGTCCTACGAGATGGCCTTCACCATCTACGACGGGAAGCTTCTCAATCTTGTACTGCTGGAGAATCTCTTCTGCAGCCTTGAGGTCTGTGGATTGTCTTGTGGTAATGAGGTTTTCCTTTGTCATGACCTCGACGATAGGACGGTCCAGATTTTTTTCAAAACGAAGGTCGCGGTTTGTGACAATGCCGATGAGCTTGCGGTTGTCATCAACCACTGGTATGCCTCCGATGTGATACTCCTGCATCAGGGATTTTACCTGACGTACGTTGGCATCACGGTGAATCGTGACGGGATCGTAAATCATGCCGTTCTCGGCACGCTTCACGGTCTTGACCTGACGAGCCTGCTCTTCAATACTCATATTCTTGTGAATCACACCGATACCTCCTTCGCGAGCAATCGCGATGGCCATCTTCGACTCGGTTACGGTATCCATAGCAGCCGAAACGATTGGAATCTTCAGGTCGATGTTTTTTGAAAAGCGGGTAGAGAGTTCCACATCTCGTGGAGTGACTTCCGAATAAGCTGGAATGAGCAGGACATCATCAAATGTGAGTCCGTCGTAGGCAATCCTATCTTCTATAAATGACATAATATATTGATTTGTTGTTTATTCAGTTAGTTCCCGTATTCTGATATGAAGTTAATGCGTACAAGTCGGACTTCCTCTTCCGAGCAATCGCCAACCACTTCCATGGCCTCATCGACACTGTCGCTTGATGACTCCTTGAAGTAGTCATATAAGTCTGCCATGCGGTCTTCGTCGATTACCTCATTGACAAAGTATGAAATGTTGATCTTCGTGCCCGAATAGACAATAGCCTCAATTTCATCAAGCAGTTCTCCGAAGCTCAGACCCTTGCTGCGGGCAAGTTCATCGAGCTCTACTTTTCGGTCAATGGCTTGAATGATAGAGACTTTCATCTTGGAACGGTTGGCTACTGTGCGCACCCTAAGGTCTTCAGGACGTTCAATCTCGTTTTCCTCAACGTGCTTCTTGATGAGGGACAGGAACTCCTGACCATAGCGTTTGGCCTTGCCGGTGCCCACTCCAGGAATGTTCTGCAACTCTTCCATGGTGATGGGATAGGTCGTGGCCATGGCTTCGAGAGAAGGGTCCTGGAAAATGACGTACGGCGGGAGATTCAGCTGCTTGGAAATCTGTTTGCGCAGGTTTTTCAGCATGGAGAACATTATGGGGTCAACAGCGCTGGTGATACCGCCCTGAATCGGCATTTCCTCCTCTTCCTCTTCCTCGTCGTTTACCTGCTGTGTAATCTTGAATGATTTGGGCTTCTTGAGGAATTCTTTTCCGGCAGGTGTCAGTTTGAGAATGCCATAGTTCTCGATCTCCTTGTCCAGATAACCGTCTATCAGGGCTTTCCGTATGACGATGCCAAGTGTCTTCTCATCTTCGTCCGGACAGGAACCGTATGTTTCAAGGTCGTCATGGTGATATGAGAAGATATCCTGGTTTTTAGTGCTTCCCTTGAGAATGTCAATGATATGGTCGGTCTTGAACTTTTCCTTGACGGCTAAGACTGTATCAAGAATAGTCGTCAGCAGTTCTGTAGCATCAACCTGTTTCTTGGGGTTGAGGCAGTTGTCGCAGTTTCCGCAGTTGTCCTGGTCAAAGTTCTCTCCGAAATAGTGAAGCAGCAGTTTGCGGCGGCAGTCAGCTGATTCGGCGTATGCGGCTGTCTCGAGCAGAAGTTCCTTGCCGATCTCCTGTTCGGCAACAGGTTTGCCCTGCATGAACTTTTCAAGCTTCTGTAAGTCTTTGTCGGAATAGAAGGCAAGGCATACACCTTCGCCATCGTCTCGTCCGGCGCGTCCGGTCTCCTGATAATACCCTTCCAGGCTTTTCGGCATGTCATAATGTATCACATAACGGACATCCGACTTGTCAATACCCATACCGAAAGCTATGGTAGCCACTATTACATCGACTCTTTCCATCAGGAAATCATCCTGGTTCTTGCTGCGGGCCATGCTGTCCATGCCGGCATGATATGGAAGTGCCTTGATGCCGTTTACGCACAATGTCTCGGCCAGCTTCTCCACCCGTTTGCGGCTAAGGCAATAAATAATGCCCGATTTTCCTTCGTTTGCACGGATGAATTTAATGATGTCCTTCTCAATGTCGTTGGTCTTGGGACGGATTTCGTAATAGAGGTTCGGACGGTTGAATGATGACTTGAAAACGGCGGCATCCATCATGCCGAGGTTTTTCTGAATGTCGTGCTGCACCTTCGGAGTAGCAGTGGCAGTCAAAGCAATAATCGGAGTGCGGCCTATCTCATTGATAAGAGGGCGGATGCGACGGTACTCGGGTCGGAAGTCATGTCCCCATTCCGAGATACAGTGGGCCTCGTCAACAGCGAAGAGCGAGATCTTGATTGTACGCAGGAACTCGATGTTTTCTTCTTTGGTAAGAGATTCAGGAGCCACATAGAGAAGCTTGGTCTTTCCGCTTACGATGTCTGCGCGAACCTGGTCTATGGCGGTCTTGTTCAGTGACGAGTTGATGAAATGGGCAACACCATCCTCCTCACTGAAATTGCGCATGGCGTCAACCTGGTTTTTCATTAAGGCTATCAGTGGGGATATGACAATTGCCGTTCCTTCCAAAAGAAGGGCTGGAAGTTGGTAGCAAAGAGATTTTCCGCCGCCGGTAGGCATTAGAACAAATGTGTCCTTGCCAGCCATAATACTTCTGATAATGGCCTCTTGGTTCCCCTTGAATGAATCAAATCCGAAGTGGTGCTTCAGTTGTTCTACCAGTTCATTGGATTTTGGCATATATACATATTTTGTATTCTAAGACAAATTTAGGGACAAATTCCGTACATAAACAAACGTATGAAGTAAATAATTACAAAAAAAGACGGAAAAAACATCATTTTCCGCCTTTTTCGATTGTCTATATGGATTTGAGCCGTGTCGCATTAGCCGTTTCAATCTTGGATTTTGCATAATCGAGCGTGATGCAGACCTTCTTCCTCCTTGAAGATGGGGTCTCATACATGGTTTCCATCATGATGGTTTCCGTAATGGCCCTGAGGCCACGGGCTCCTAGTTTGAATTCGATTGCTTTATCAATTATGTATTCAAGTACATCTTCGTCGAATGTGAGGGTAATCCCGTCCATCTCGAAAAGCTTGACATACTGTTTTGTGATGGCATTCTTGGGTTCGGTAAGTATGGAGCGGAGAGCCTTTCGGTCGAGCGGCTCGAGATAGGTGAGAATTGGAAGGCGGCCGATAATCTCCGGAATCAGTCCGAAGGCTTTCAAATCCTGAGGGGCGACGTACTGCAGCAAATCGTTTTTGTCAATCTGCTCTGACTTCTGGGAGGCTCCGTAACCGACCACAGTGGTGTTCAGGCGCTGTGCTATTTTCTTCTCGATACCGTCGAAGGCTCCGCCGCAGATGAAAAGGATGTTCTGTGTATTGACCGGTATCATACGCTGCTCGGGGTGCTTGCGGCCTCCTTGTGGCGGAACATTCACTATTGACCCTTCCAACAGTTTGAGAAGCCCCTGCTGGACTCCTTCGCCGCTGACATCGCGGGTTATCGACGGGTTGTCACCCTTGCGGGCAATCTTGTCAATTTCATCGATAAAGACTATTCCCCTTTCGGCGG
Organism: Bacteroidales bacterium UBA1757; assembly: GCA_002315625.1. Lineage (GTDB taxonomy): Bacteria > Bacteroidota > Bacteroidia > Bacteroidales > UBA1402 > UBA1757. Next base: position 3,833 of record DCHH01000025.1, on the reverse strand, counting down.
ACGCCACATCGTAATCACTCTCCTGAAGCAGGCGTGTGAGGAGGCTTTCAACATCCTCTCCCACATAGCCGGCCTCTGTGAGTACAGTGGCATCGACGATGGTGAATGGAACCTTAAGCATCTTGGCAATGGTCTTGGCCATAAGAGTCTTTCCGGTTCCGGTAGCTCCGACCATGATAATGTTGGACTTTTCTATCTCAACATCGTCACTGCTGTTGTCCTTCCCTTTGAAAGACTTCTGCATCAGCCGTTTGTAGTGGTTATAGACTGATACTGAAAGGTACATTTTGGCTTCGTCCTGACCGATGACATACTCGTCCAGGAAAGCCTTGATCTGCTTTGGGGTGGGAAGGCTTTTCAAGTCGAACTGTCCTTTTCCGCCTGATTTTTCCCTGGTGAGTTCCTGTGCCATTTCGTAGGCGCGGGCAGCACATTCATCACAGATGAAGCCGGAAATGCCACTCATGAGCAAGGAGACTTCCTTGCGCGTACGGCCGCAGAAACTGCATTTTTCCTGTGTAGCCATATTATTTGGTACGAACCATCACGTCGTCAATCATACCATATTCCTTTGCCTCAGAGGCAGTCATCCAGTAGTCGCGGTCGGAATCCTTTTCGACTGTTTCGAACGGTTTTCCTGAATGGTCGGAAATGATGGTATATAATTCCTTTTTGAGTTTCTGTATTTCTCTGACTGTGATTTCCATATCTGAAGCCTGCCCCTGGGCACCTCCCATCGGCTGATGAATCATCACCCGGCTATGTTTTAATGCATAGCGTTTGCCTTTCTGACCGGCGACCAAAAGAACTGCGGCCATTGAGGCAGCCATGCCGGTACAGATGGTCGAGACATCGCTCTGTATGAACTGCATTGTGTCATAGATTCCCAATCCGGCATACACCTGTCCGCCGGGAGAATTGATGTAGAGCGAAATGTCCTTGCCGGCGTCGGCAGAGTCGAGGTAGAGGAGCTGGGCCTGTACCACGTTGGCGGTATAGTCGTCAATCTGTGTGCCGAGGAAGATGATCCGGTCCATCATCAGACGTGAGAACACATCCATCTGGGCAACGTTCAAAGGACGCTCCTCAATGATGGTAGGATTGATGTAACTGCTGTCTGAGATGCTGGTAAGACAGTTTCCCATGGCAGCCTTGCTGGTGAATGCGGCATACTGGTCAAGGGCCAGTCCGTTCATTCCAAGATGCCCTGTGGCAAATTTACGGAAATCGTTTTGCATGTTTTTTTATTTCTCGAAAAGCTTGTTGAACTCTTCCATAGAGACCTCTTTCTGATTCAGCTTGATGGTCTCTTTCAGGAAACCGGCCACTTTAGCACTCATGGCTTGGTCTTGTAAATTACGGGCTGTTTCGGGTTTTTGCAACATCTCTTTCGCATAATTTTCCAGCAATTCATCGGGAATATTGCCCATTCCATACTGTGCGAACTGGGCTTTGGTCACTTTCTTGGCGGCGTCCAGAATGTCTTCTTCCTTGATTTCCAGATTGTTCTTCTTGACAATGTCTTCCTTCATAAGGTGCCATTTCAGTTCTTCAATCATCTTGGGCATGTCAGCGTCTATCTGCTCGGCGGTCTTCTTGCTGTCGGTGGTGAGCAACCAGCGTTTCAGGAAGGCTTCCGGGAAGGCGACATCCTTGAATTTCCTGACTAGGACGGCTTCTGCATCGACCATGAAGCGGTATTCGCATTCGGGTACGAACTGCGTGGCGATGTCCGATTTGACGCGTGCACGGAATTCTTCTTCACCCTTGACGGTGTCTTTGCCGTAAATCTGGTCGAACAGATCCTGATTGAGTTCGCCTTCGGTGAAGTGGTTTATTTCCTTTACCTCGAAAGTGAAGTCCGACTTGATTTCCTTGGCCTTTTCCTTGGGCAGGCGCAGCAGGGATGCCATTTCAGCTTCGCTGCCGTCCCATGCGTTCCATGGATTGTATGTGATAATGTCGCCGACCTTTGCGCCAGTCATTTTAGCCTTCTCGTCAGCGTTCTTGAAGTAAGAGGGAAGAATCATGGCATCTTCGACAATTACGGGGTCGTCTGCGAGCTCGGTCAGAACACCCTTCATGGTGTCGCCTTCGGTATAGGCTTCAACCTTCTCGTATTTTCCGCCACGGGCAGATAGTGACTTAATCTGGTTTTCGACCATTTCATCGGTCACGGTGATAGTATAATACGGAATCGAATCACGCTTGTTGAGTGTGTATTCCAGCTCGGGTGCAAGGGCTATGTCGAAGACGAACTCGAGTTCTTCCTGAGTCTCGAGATCCTGTGCTTTCTGGTCTTCTGCGGGGAGAGGCTCGCCGAGAATGTTCAGTTTGTTCTCCTGAATGTAGTTGAACAGCGAGTCGGAGAGAAGCTTGTTTACCTCTTCTGCCAGAATTCCCTTACCGTAGAGGCGTTTGATCATGCCGGCGGGGACCATGCCCGGGCGGAAGCCTGGGATATTGGCCTTGCGGCGATATTCCTTGAGGGTTTTCTCTACTTTTTCCTGATAATCAGCTTTGACAAGGTTGATCTTGATTTGTGCATTGACATTGTCAATTGCAATTTTCTCTACGTTCATTGTTGTTATAATTGAATTTATATACTCTTGAAATTAGCGGGCAAAAGTACACTTTATCTTCGTAAAACCCAAACTTTATTTTGTCCCCTTCGAACAAAGCACTACCTTCGCGAAATTATCGATGAATAATTAACGTCATCACAGGCTTGATGACATCATAATTTCCTAATATCATGCAACAGAAAGGTTTTTGGGGAAGACTCTTCATCCTGTTGTCCGCAATGCTGGCGGGCATAGTGCTGACATACGTGTTTACTATTCTTGGAACCGTTGTTTTCGTAGGAGTTTCAATTACTGGAGCGATGCAGTGTATGACCACATCGCTTGCGACAATGCGCTGGATGCAGGTGCTTCAGGATGCTCTTGTGTTTATTATGCCAGCCTTGATGGTCTGTCTGTACAGTCGAAGACCGGCTGATTCGTTTCTTCTTATTTCTCGAGGACGCGGCAGTCTTGGGGCTAATTTGGCGGTGTCTTGCATCGCAATGATTGCCTCACTGCCCCTCATCAATCTTTTGGTTGATTGGAACGAGTCCATACGGCTTCCTTACTGGCTGGCTTCTTTTGAAAACTGGGTGCGAAGTATGGAAACTGTTGCTCAGCAGACTACGGAAATGTTCCTATCAGGCACGTCTCTTATTGACCTGATAATGAACATTCTGCTTGTTGCCCTTATGGCGGCTTTGTCGGAGGAAATCCTGTTCAGGGGAGCATTGATGCGGATGCTTGGGGAGGCCTTCAGAAGCGGGCAGGATGGCACCAACGAGATACCAAATAAGGCTATGCATGCCGCCATCTGGGTATCGGCTGCCCTTTTCAGTGCGTTCCACCTCCAGTTTTACGGATTCTTCCCCCGCATGCTCATGGGAGCCTGGTTTGGCTATATGCTTTGGTGGACCGGTAGCCTGTGGGTGCCGATGGCAGCCCATTTCACCAATAACGCAGTGGCTGTCTTCTTCACTTTTGCAGCCCATAAAGGATGGGTGGCAGATTCTTTTGCAGAAGAGTTAGGTACGGGATCTCAGATGTGGATGAGTATAATATCCGTTGCGGTACTCGTATTGAGCGCACTATACTACCGCAAGGTCTCCAAAGCCTGACGCTGCCTGTTCTCCTCTTTGTACAGTTTGTTACGCCACTTTGAAAGATTTTCAGGGACCAGTATTGTGTTCCCTTGGCTTCGCAAATATTGCAGAATCCGAAGTGCATCGGCTTTTTCGTGGAATGCTTTTGCAAAATGGGGCAGGTCAC
>DCHH01000097.1 GCA_002315625.1 Bacteroidales bacterium UBA1757 | reverse complement strand
AGCTGGTTGAAAGCCTCCTGGCTGTTGAGCACGTCTTCAGGAAGTGTGGTATTCGGGTCAATCGGGGTAACGTTCAGGTCGTTGACACAAGATGACAGGGTGCCGAACAGAGTAACGGCTGCAAGCACCAAAGCGAATTTAATTGTTTTCATATCTGTGTCTTACATTAAAAGTTGAACTTGACACCCACGGAATAGGTACGGGGGCGGGGATACATATTGTTGTCAATACCGCTGAAGATTTCAGGATCGATGCCTTCGTAGCCGGTCAGGCAGGCAACGTTCTGTACGGTAATGAAAGCATTGAGGGTCATCGGGGTCTTGGCGCCGAAGCGGAAGTCACGGCCCAGGGTGATGTTGTCGAGCTTCAGGAATGAAGCGTCGGTAACATACATGTCAGACCAGTACTGGGCGGCAGCCTTCTGATTGTGCTGCTCGGCAGTATGGTAGCGGTTGTTGACGAAGTTGTTGGTGCTGAGGTCGGTCAGAAGGTCACCGTTGCTCATCACGTTGTTATAGACATAGTTGCCTACATTTGCGTGAGCGCTGAGGGCCAGTGTCCACTGCTTGTACTGGAGCTGGGTGTTGAAACCGAAGGTCCAGTCGGGAGCGGCCTTACCGAAACAGTACTTGTCGTTGGTGTCAATCTTTCCGTCGTTGTTACGATCGACATATACACCTTCAATGGGCTTGCCATTGGTGTCATACACCTGCTGATATACGAAGAATGAATTGGGGGCCTGGCCTTTCTGGTGAATCTGGACAGTGTTGCCAGTACCACCGGAAATGCCGCCGGTCTCTACGCCGTAGTAGTCGGCGCGGTCGTCATCGGCTGTCAGGCGGGTAATCTTCACCTTATTATATGAGGCATTGACGCCCAACTGCCAGTACCAGTTCTCGCTCTGGATGGGAACTGCGTTGATGTCGATTTCGAAACCCTTGTTCTCAAGGTCGCCGATGTTGGCGTTCAGGTAGTTGGTCAGGTTTGACAGAGCAGCTACGGGAGTGTAGTTGAGAAGGTCGAAGGTCTTGCGCTGATATACGTCGAAGCCGGCGGTCAGACGGTTGTCGAAGAAGCCGAGGTCAAGTCCGATATTGATGGTCCGAGTGGTTTCCCACTTCAGGTCGGCATTGTAGCCCTTTGCGGTAATCGGCATAATGAAGCTTGTGCCGAAAGGATATGCGCACTGGTCCTTGTTCACATAGTATGTGGGCAGAGAAGGATAGTTGCCGGCATTCAAATCCTGCTGGCCGGTCTCACCCCAGCTCAGACGGAGCTTCAGTGCAGACATTGCTTCTGCATCCTGCATGAAGGCTTCGTTCTTGATGTTCCAGCTGGCAGCCACGGAGGGGAAGAGACCCCACTTGTTGTTGGCGAAGCGGGAAGTTCCGTCACGACGGACAGTGGCCGTCAGGAGGTAGCGGTTGTCGTAGCTGTAGTTGATGCGGCCGAAGAAAGAAACCAGATAGTATTCGGTCTTGAAGGTATAGGGCTTCGAGAGGTAGTAGGAAGCGTCGGTGGCAGGAGTGCCGTCGGCCTTGTACTGCTCGTTGAAGGTCTCGTTGTAGTAGTGGGCCCAGGAATAACCGGCCATGACATCGAGGAAGTGGCCGTTCCAGTCGTGGCTGTAGTCGGCGTAGGCTTCGAGGGTCTGGTCGTCACGAATCTGGCTGTAGTTTGTGTGGTAGCCGGAAGCGTGGTTGTTGGCCTGTTGGTTGGTTGAGTGCATTGACTGCTCAGTATCAGGAGCCACATCGACGGTTCCGTCTGAGTGGGAGTTGTCGATACCAAGGTTGAGGTTCAGGCGGAGGTCCTCCAGACCGTGAATCTTATAGTCGAACTGGGCATTGCCGATGAAGCGCTTGACATTGGATTTGTCAATCTTGTCATTGAGCAGGGCCACGGGGTTCTGTCCGGCCATGGTGTTGCAGTTGTCAACAGTGAAGGTGCCCTTGCCGTAGTTCCACCATGAATAGCCGTTCAGGCCGTTTGCATCATAAACGGGCTTGGTCGGGTCGTAGCGTACAGCGGCTCCGATTGCATCCTGGTTGGCGAACTGGTTCTTGGTGTAGTTGAACTTGGCGTTCAAATCGACTTTCAGGTGTTCCTTGAAGAGGGTCGGGGTGAGGTTCACACCGGCAGTTGCACGCTCCATCTTGGAGGTCTTCAGGGTACCGGTCTGGTTGTGATAGCCGACGGACGCGGTAAGGCATGTAGTTGCTGATGTCACCGACCTTGCCTGAAACGGCGGCATTGGCGTCACCGGTCAGAGCGCTCTGGTAGATTTCACGCTGCCAGTCGGTGTTGCCGTCGCTGAGAAGTGACATGGCAGCGCTCTCTTCACCATAGACCTTCTTCATGAGGTCTCTGATTTCGGTGGCGTCAAGCACGTCAACAAACTTGGCGTTCTGGCTTACGGAGAACATGGCGTCGGCACTGACGTGAACCTTATTGTCATGGGAACCCTTCTTGGTGGTAATGATGATGACACCGTTTGAAGCCCTTGAACCGTAGATGGCAGTTGCGGAAGCATCTTTCAGTACGGTGAAGGAGGCGATGTCATTAGGGTTGATGGAGGCCAGGGGGTCGCCCATACCGTTGATGCCGACTTCTGAAAGAGGCAGTCCGTCGATGACAATCAGCGGATTGTTGTTGGCTTTCAGGGACGAGCCGCCACGGATACGGATGGTGTTGGCTGAACCGGGAGCACCGTCACCGGCGGTTACCACAACACCAGCGCTCTTGCCCTGCAGCAATGAGGTCGGGGTAGTGATAGAGCCCTTGTTAATCTGGTCAGCCTTTACGACCGCCACGCTTCCGGTCATGTCTGATTTCTTGACCGTACCGTAACCGATTACGACGACGTCGCTCAGCAGTTCGGCATCCTCTTCAAGAATGACGTTTGCCGGGATGGCTGACGCTTTGTAGCTGACGGTGGCGTAGCCCATGTAATTGAACTCCACCAAGGATTCAGCTGAAGCAACTTTCAGAGTATAGCTTCCGTCAAGACTGGTTGCCACACCGTTCGTAGTACCTTTTTCCAGTACCGTCGCGCCGATGATCGGACCCATTTTGTCGGAGACTACGCCCTTGATCTGGTATCCGCTCTGGGCGAATACATTTGCCGACATTGTGAGGACAATGCCAGCCAGAATCATCAGGATTCTCTTCATAGATGAAAATGTTTTGGTTAATAAAATAAGTTATTTGGTAAGTTTTATGAGAGCTACGGCAGCGGCTCCGGCCAGAAGCAGGAAGCCTGCCACGATGAGCATCGACGCCTGTGCACCGCCCACAATGCCCAGCACAACACCCCCAAGGGCGGCTGCGACAATCTGGGGCAGGCAGATTGTACAGTTGAAAAGTCCGAGATATTCGCCCATGTGCTCGCCGCTGAGCGAGTTGGTCAGGATGGTGAATGGGAGGGCAAGCATTGCAGCCCAGGCCGCACCAATCAGGAAATAGGCTGCGAACATCACATACTGGTCGTGGATAAAGGCAGCTGAAATGAATCCTGCGGCGCCGATGAGAAGACTTACAGCGTAGGCCGTCCTGATGTTGCGGAACTTCGGGATTATCAGAGCCCAGAGCATGCTTCCGACAGCCTGTACGGCAAATAGCACGCCTACCCAGTTGCCTGCTGCCTGATATCCTTCCGAAGCGACATCCTGCGTGCCCCAGCAGTTGTTAGCAACCGCACCGTTGGTATATGTCCACATATATAGGAAGGCGGCCCAGCAGAAGAACTGAACCAGCCCGACCGTCCAGAAAGTCTTGGGGGCATGGGCCAGAAGCTCAATAATACCGGTTTTATTTGTTGTGTCTTGTTTTTGAGAATCAATTCCGTGGAAGGCTGCGTACTCCTCCGGATTCATCTCCTTTACCTTGAGGAATGTGAACAGTACACATAATATAAGGAGTGCCGCACCGACATAGAAGCTCCAGATTACCGAGTCGGGTACCATCCCTTCGGGGGCGGTATTGGCGATGCCTATCCATGTGAAGAAAATGGGGAAGAGGTAGCCGGCCAGAGAACCGGCATTGCAGAGGAACGACTGGATGGAGTATGCCTTGGTCTTCTGCTGTTCGTTGACCATATCACCTACCATCATCTTGAAGGGCTGCATGGCCACGTTGATTGAAGTGTCGAGGAAAATCAGACTGAACAGACCGAACCACATGGCTCCGTTAAGTCCGAGGAAAAGCTTCTGGGTAAAATTCAGGCTGCCGGCATTGGGAAGCATTATCATCACCAGGACGGCCACCAGGGCTCCCACCAGCAGATAGGGTTTGCGCCGTCCGAGGCGGCACCACGTACGGTCGGAGTATTTTCCGATTATGGGCTGGACTATCATACCCATCAGTGGCGGAAGAATCCAGAAGAAGCTAAGCTGGTGAGGATCAGCTCCAAGCGTTGCGAAAATCCGGCTGATGTTGGCACTCTGAAGTGCGTAGGCAATCTGTACTCCAAAGAACCCGAAACTGAGGTTCCAGAGTTCTGCGAAAGACATGTTTCTCTTCCCTTCCATACTCTTCTCTTTTAAGCGCGCAAATATAATCAATACCTGCAATATTTGCGTGTATTTATGCGGATTTTTTTTTGCTCTTCCGACTCAGAAATCTTTAATTCTTAAGCATCAGGTCTTGAAAGAACGGGGAATCGGTGTTACTTTTGCGCAATATTTACCGACTATGAAAAAGGAGACAGTCACACTCTACATCCAGTCCATACTGGCAGGTGCATTGATAGGCATGGGCGACATTGTCTATGTCTATGTTGAAAACCACATACTCGGGTCATTCCTCTTCTCGCTCGGTCTGCTTACGATTCTTATCAAGGGCTATCCCCTCTACACTGGCCGGATTGGCTATGTCGAGAGCTGGAAAGACCTCTATAAGCCCGTCGGAGGGATGCTACCGACAATAATTATGAATTTTATAGGCATCGCCGTCGTGTGCAGTCTGGCAAACGCCTCCCGTCTGGACCTTTCGGCCGTGGGTGCCATGGTGGCCACAAAATCGGCACAGTCATGGCTGTCGGCCCTGTTCCTGTCGTGGGGATGCGGAGCGATGATGTACATTGCTGTGAACGGCTGGCGCAAGACCCAGAACCCGCTGACGGTAATCATGCCCATAATGTTCTTTATACTTTGCGGTTTTGAGCACTGTATCGCCAATTACGGGTATTTCTGGATGTGGATTACGGGTGACGGATTCTCACACGTTGCTGAACGTTTGGCACAGCTGCCTCTCGGATTCAATTTGAACCTCCTTATTATGATTGTCGGTAATGCCCTTGGCAGCCTGACTTTTTCCAAGATATGAGAGATATGGCAGCCCGTGTCATTTTGAAAAAAGGGAAGGAGCAGTCGCTTCTCAGATTCCATCCGTGGGTGTTTTCCGGGGCAATCCAGACTATTCAGGGTGTGCCCTCGGAAGGTGACGTGGTTGAAGTCTATACCTTTGACGGACAGTTCCTTGCCGCCGGACATTACGAAAGCGGTTCCATTGCCGTGCGAGTGCTCACTTTTACCCGTGAGCCGATAGATGCCAGCTGGTGGAAACAGCGTATAGAAAGTGCCTTTCAGGTGCGAAAACTCCTTGGACTGACTGATTGTGAGGAGACTACCTGTTACCGGCTGGTTCACGGCGAGGGCGATAACCTATCCGGACTGATTGTCGATGTCTATGGCCAGACAGCCGTTGTCCAGTGCCACAGTGTGGGAATGTACCGCTCGCGGCAGGAAATCGCCCGGGCTCTTACGGCGGTCTGCACTGGACTGACGGCTGTTTATGACAAAAGTTCGCAGACGGTTCCCCGAAATCGTAATATTGCCGTACAAGACGGATATCTCTTTGGAAATGTTGACAATAAGGAGAATATTGTCATGGAGAACGGCCATAAGTTTCTGGTCAACTGGGAGGAGGGGCAGAAGACGGGGTTCTTTATTGACCAGCGCTTTAACCGCTCTCTTGTGGAACGATATGCCAAGGGGCGTCATGTCCTTAATACTTTCTGCTATACGGGAGGATTTTCGGTCTGTGCCTTGGCAGGCGGAGCAAAGAGCGTCTGTTCGATAGATGCCTCTGAGAGTGCTGTGGCGCTTGCTGCACGCAATGTGACACTGAATTTCGGCCCCGATGCGCCCCATGAGACGGTAGCTGCCGATGCGGTTGAATACCTTAAGACAATGGACGAAAAGTACGACCTCGTCATCCTTGACCCGCCCGCTTTTGCCAAGCATCACCGTATCACCGACCAGGCACTTCAGGGATACAAGCGTATCAATGCCCGGGCACTGTCAAAAATGGGCAGTGGCAGCATCCTGTTCACTTTCTCCTGCTCACAGGCAATCTCCAAGGAGCAGTTCCGTACCGTCGTATTTACGGCGGCAGCCATTGCCGGAAAGCGTGTCAGGATTCTCCACCAGTTGACCCAGCCCACCGACCATCCCATAAATATCTATCACCCTGAAGGAGAGTATCTCAAAGGGCTGGTCCTCTATGTCGAATAATTTAAAAAACGTAATATTATGACCTCCAAAAACTTATCTGTAAGCGCTCTGCTTATTGCCGTTCTTATGTTGTCGGCCGGCTGCAATGCCTCAAAACAGAATTCCGAAAACTCCTGCTGCGGCAATTGTCCGACTCTTCCTACCGGAACGATTGAAGGTTATGCCGCCGGTCTTGATACTATGACATACGATATCGTTGTGGCTCAGGACGGAAGCGGCCAGTTCACAACCATTCAGGAGGCCATCGAGTCTATCCGCGCCTTTAAGCCGGGTCCCCGTACCCGTGTTTTCATCAAGAATGGTGTCTATTATGAAAAGGTGGTTGTCCACACCTGGATTACAAACGTGATATTCGTTGGAGAGAGCCTGGAAGGGACAATCATCACCTACGACCACCATGCCAACATCGACAAAATGGGCACTTTCCGTACCCATACCCTTCTGGTGCAGGGCAACGACATCACTTTCGAGAACCTGACGATTGAGAACAATGCCCCGCGGCTGGGGCAGGCTGTGGCCCTTCACGTCGAGGGTGACCGAGTCTCCTTCTTCAATTGCCGCATCCTTGGCAATCAGGATACTATCTACACCGGCCGTGAGCAGACCCGTAACTTCTTCTTCCACTGCTATATAGAAGGTACGACGGACTTCATCTTCGGCCCCTCCACGGCATGGTTCGAAGGATGTCTGATCTATTGCAAAATCAATTCTTACATTACTGCCGCATCGACTCCCGAGTATGTGAAGTACGGCTATATCCTCAATAACTGCAAAGTAACTGTTGCCGAAGGTGTTAAGATGTACCTAGGCCGTCCGTGGCGCCAGTATGGCCATACTTTGTTCATGAATACTGAACTGCCCGAAGGCATCCGTCCGGAAGGGTGGCACAACTGGAATAAGCCCGAGAACGAGCTGACCGCCCGCTACCAGGAATACAACAACTTCGGCCCCGGTGCCGCCACCGAAAACCGCGTATCCTGGTTCCGCCAACTGACCGAAGAGCAAGCCGCCGAATACACCATAAAGAACGTAATGTCCGACTGGTGCCCTCTATCCACACCACTACGTCCCTACTGCAAAAAGTAAGCAGCCAGTCAAATCATCCTCATCGCGATTCTCCAAGCCCCGCGACCTCCCAGAGCCACGTACCAGGTAAGAATTTTCCCGATGAAAACGCATTTTTTGCATGGATTAAACCTCTCTGCAAACCGACCAATAGTCTCAACAGCCAGCAGCTTGTTCCCCTCTCGAAGATAAAACCCGCAAAGAATACAAACCCGGTAAAAAAGCGCCATCTCCGACCTGTTTTTTTCGGCCAGATCCCGAATGCCCGAAACATCCTCCCAAGCAATCTCAAGCGCACGGGCAATCCCCTCGCTCCGTGAAGAAAAATCAGCCCCGGTGATGCTGTCAGGATGTATCAGAATTGCGTGATAAGCCTTGACAGGCAGAAGACATACCTTGCCGGCATGGATAAGCCCCCGTATCCCAAGTTCCCAGTCATCCCAAACCAGGCATCTTTCGTCCCAGCCCCCGATACCGCGTAAAAACTCAGCATTGAATATAACAGCCTGAGTATTAAGCATCAGACTGAGAATATGAACATGAGGCCGAGAGCTGCAAATAAAAGCGCGTCTCTTCTTTTTTCCGTTGAAATCGTTAAAAGTGGGAAAACAAACCATATCAGCCTCTTCGTCCCAAGTCCCCGGCAACCCAGTGAAAATATCGTCAGAATCAAAGA
>DCHH01000014.1:497-3358 GCA_002315625.1 Bacteroidales bacterium UBA1757 | reverse complement strand
GCCGTATCTCACTCCAAAACGGGTTCACGGTTCATACTATGTTCAGAATTTCGCTTTGGAAATCCTCCCGGGGGTTTATTGCACAGGGTCGCTTTATCATCCTGTAAAGGGACGCAAATGCCCTGTCATACTGAATCCTAACGGACATTTTGCTGATGGCCGCTACAATCCTGATATACAGAAGCGTTGTGCTATGCAGGCCCTTTTGGGGTGTATAGCAGTAAATTACGACTTGTTTGCATGGGGAGAGCAGGCATTGCAGTTTGAAGAGCGTTCGCACAGAACAGCGGCGGCTCATACCGTTCAGAGCCTCAATTCGTTACGGATGCTTGACTGGCTGCTGACACTTAAGGAAGCCGATTTGTCGCGCGTGGCCATAACCGGCGGAAGCGGCGGTGGAAGTGCCTCGATGTTCATTACCGCTATCGATGACCGCATTACCCTTTCCATGCCGGTGGTGATGACTTCGGCGATTCATTACGGCGGCTGTCCTTGTGAGAGCGGAAATCCTACCCATGCTTCGTGTGGCGGGACTAACAATGTGGAAATGGCTTCTGTTTGTGCACCCCGTCCGCTACTGGTGGTCAGTGACGGTGGTGACTGGACTGCCAATGTCCCTTCGCTGGAATTTCCCTATATTGAGAGGATCTTTGGTTTCTATGGTGCTACAGACAAGGTCCAGAATGTCCATTTGGCGGCTGAAAGGCATGACTATGGTCCTTCAAAGCGGCAGGCTACTTATGCTTTCCTGCTGAAACATTGGGGGTTGGATGCGTCGGGGCTGGTGCTCCCTGATGGGACTCTTGATGAATCGGGATGTGTGGTTGAAGACGAAAAGACTATGAAAGTTTGGGGTGCTAATGGCGAGAATCTTCCCTCCGAGGCACTTCATGGTATTGAAAACTTGTATAAACTGCTTCGCAATTACGAGTAAATTACAAATATACAATGTCAGAGATTTTTACTCCGTGCCAGATTGGCCCAATTACGCTTCGCAACCGGACGATACGCTCGGCTGCCTTCGAAAACATGGCTTACAACAACAGCCCATCAGAAGACCTTTTTAATTATCATACTTCAGTAGCCCGTGGCGGCATTGGAATGACCACCGTGGCATACGCTGCTGTCTGCCAGAGCGGTTTGTCGTTCAAAGGACAACTTTGGATTCGCGAGGAAATTGTCCCCGGACTTCGCAGGATGACCGATGCAATTCATGAGGCCGGAGCAAAAGCCTCAATCCAACTTGGACATTGCGGCAACATGACCCATCGCAATACTTGCGGACAGATGCCGGTTGGGGCAAGCGGAGGTTTCAACCTTTACTCGCCGACTTTCCACCGTAAACTTACCGATGAGGGTATCATGCAGATTGTCAAGGATTTCGGTAATGCTACACGACTGGCAAAGAAGGCCGGTTTCGACTGTGTTGAGGTCCATGCCGGGCATGGCTATCTTATCAGTCAGTTCCTTTCGCCTTTTACCAACCACCGAAGGGATAAGTGGGGTGGGAGCCTGGACAACCGGATGCGCTTTATGCGGTTGGTTATTAAAGAGGTGCTTGAGGCTGCCGGCGACGATATGGCCGTGGTGGTAAAGACAAATATGTATGACGGTTTCAAGAGGGGGCTCAGTGAGTCTGAGTGTCTTGAGGTTGCAAAGGAACTGGAACGTCTCGGCGTGCATGCTCTCGTGCTGACTGCCGGTTTTGTGAGTGTGGCCCCGATGACGGTTATGGCCGGTTCAATGCCTATCAAGACGCTGGTTCACTATATGAACTTTAAGACCCATTGGTGGCTTAAGGCGATGATTACCCTTGGCGGTCGGATGATGATGAAGTCGGTGCCTTACAAGGACTTGTATTTCCTTGAAACGGCTAAGCGGTTCCGTGCAGAACTGAAGATGCCGTTGATTTATGTTGGCGGTGTATGTACAAAGGAGGAGATGCAGACTGTTCTTGACAGTGGCTTTATTGCTTTCCAGATGGCTCGGACGCTGGTTAATGACCCTGGTTTCGTGAATAAGATTAAGGCCGGGGAGGTGACTGAGAGCCCTTGCGGGCATTCCAATTACTGCATTGGGCGTATGTACACGCTGGAGATGAAGTGTCATCACTGCGTGGAAAATGTTCCTTGCCGGCTTCGGCGGGAGATTGAGAAGGCTGAGGCGAGGAACAGGGAGTAGGAGTTTGTTTTTCGTCATCCCGGGCTTGACCCGGGATCCTGTCGAGAACAAGAGATCCTGAATCAAGTTCAGGATGACGGGGAGCTTAGGATGACGGGGTGTTGGAATTGTCTAATATTTAGAACGATGGAAAAGTTTCCATACATAGTAACAGGAGCGACCGGCGGCGTTGGAAGTGCTGTCGTGGAACGTCTCGTCAGGCTGGATTATCCGGTGCTGATGGCTTGCCGAAATATGGAAAAGGCGGCTCGAGTAAAAGAAAAGGTATTGAAGAAGTACCCGGAAGCCCGTATTGACATAGCCCTTTTGGACCTGTCTTCCCTTCAGGGGGTAGCAGACTTTGTAGATATTCTCAAGCAAAACGATGTACATCCGTCGGGCCTGTTGAACAATGCAGGCGTTATGCCCAGGTATTATGGCCGAACACAGGACGGAATCGAGCAGAATATAGCGGTAAATTATCTGGCTAACTTCTTGTTAACCAGACTTGTGCTCCCGTTGATGCGCCCAGGCGGAACCATTGTCAACACGGTTTCGATTTCGCGGGCAATGACTCGGTTGGACCGAAAGTTCTTCGAGGTAACATCCGGCAATTTTGGTCAGCTTAAGACCTACGCCCAGAGCAAGATAGCACTCTATCTGTTCACCGTCGAGCTTTCAAAGCGGGTAGGGGAGCTGAC
>DCHH01000014.1:0-367 GCA_002315625.1 Bacteroidales bacterium UBA1757 | reverse complement strand
TGGCAAACATTTTCTTCCGGCCGTTTTTCACCAAGTCGCCGTGGCGTGCTGCCTTGCCTGCAGTGAACGCATTGACCGAAGGACGCACCGGCTGCTACTATCACGGCCGCTGGCATCGCCCCTTCAAAGGCAAATATGCCAACCACCCCTGCGCCCAGTGGCTCTGGTACACCACCGAAGCCAAACTGCTCTCCATGGGCTTCAAACTCTAATCCCCTGAATGCCAAATCTATTTTCGTATTTTACGCGTATCATTCGCGTAAAATACGAAATATTGATTATTTCGATAGGGATATGAATTATATTGATTTGTTTGATACGAAAGCTGCTTGTATTTTTGCGGGTGTTTAATACAAACATGTTCAGT
>DCHH01000102.1 GCA_002315625.1 Bacteroidales bacterium UBA1757 | reverse complement strand
CCCCGGCACGACAACATTTACTGGATGTCGGGCGACAGAATCTCTATGGAAGACCCGTCGGCCGACGACCACGACCTGTATTGGCTTGAAAAAGGCTACATAACCGTCGTACCCCAGCAAATCGACATGACCAACTACCCCCTCCTCCACGAAATGCTCACCTGGACCTGGTAAATATGAAATATTATCTGGTAGCGGGAGAAGCATCGGGTGACCTTCACGGGTCGAACCTGATAAAGGCTTTGAGGGAAAAAGACCCCAAAGCAGAGTTCCGTTTCTTCGGCGGTGACAAAATGGCCGAAGCCTCAGGCACTGAGCCCGTAAGGCACTACCGTGAACTCGCCTACATGGGCTTTGTGGCAGTAATCAAGCATGCCCCCGCCCTGCTCCGCAATCTTTCCCTCTGCCAACACGACATCCTTTCGTGGCATCCCGACGTAGTAATCCTGATTGACTATGCCAGCTTCAACCTGAAAGTGGCCGCCTACGTCAAAAAACACAACAAGGCCATTCCAGTCCATTTCTACATATCACCGAAAATCTGGGTTTGGAAGCAGTGGCGAATCCGCTACTTCAAGCGCGACATCGACCGTCTCTACATCATCTTCCCTTTCGAAAAAGCCTTCTTTGCCAAACATAACTACCCGGTCACATACGTTGGAAACCCTTCCGTCGATAGTGTGGATGCCTTCAGACAGGAATGGCAAAAAAATACCGAGAGTGCCAGCCAATGGATTTCCAGTCAGGGGCTTGACATAGACAAACCCATCCTTGCAATTCTTCCAGGCAGCCGCCGTCAAGAGATAAAGGCGAACCTGCCGACAATGATTAAGGCCGCCACTCCCTACAGCGACCGCTTCCAGATTGTCATTTCAGGAGCCCCAGGCATCGAGCCGGAATACTATTCCACATTAGTTCCCGACAATTCGAAAATCGTTTTTGGAGAAACATACGCACTCCTCTCCGTAGCCCACACAGCCATAGTCGTCTCCGGCACAGCAACACTAGAAACCGCCCTTTTCAAAGTGCCTCAGGTCGTCTGCTACAGCATGCCCTACAGCAAAATCCCGACCAAGTTGGTCCGCCGTTTCATAATCCGCACACCATACATTTCTCTAGTCAACCTCGTCGCCGGCAAAGAAGTAGTCACCGAACTAGTTTCCTACCAGTTCACCCTTGAGAACCTTTCCCGCGAGATACAAAAACTCCTCGGCACCGGTCTGACCGACACCGAGGAGCGGAAAATCATGCTAGAAAATTACGAAGATATTGCTAAGACTCTTGGCTCTCCCGGCGCTGCAAATCACACCGCCGAGGCAATCGTCAAAGCTCTATATTAAGCAACACTCCCATGCTCATAAAGGTAGTCCGGAGCAAAATCGGCTCCGTTATACCACTCTAGTGTCCAATGATTTAAGCCAAATTGGATAAAATTGTCGAGATCCTTCAAAGGTTCATGCAATTTTCCCGTCAACAGCGGCAAAAAATCAACCACACGTACATCACCATTACTAAATGTCAGTTTCATGGTGTAATCTTTGATGTAATCCACATCAATGATTCTAATCAAATCCAATTCGTTTACCATAACTGATTAATTTTCAATTTTAATTGCTTCTTCACCATTGTGGAGACGGTTCCAATTATCCATTAAAGCTTCCTGATGACCCTCCATCCACTGGAATATTCTTTTGAGCTCTTTTCGAGGCATGCTTCCATTAACAATATAATCCTTCACTGTAATAGTAACCTCATAGTCTCCATACCTGACATGTATATGTGGAGGATTGTGATCATCGGCAAACATAGCCACGATAATACCAAAAAATCTGCAAAGTTCAGCCATATTTATTGAGCGACTAAGGCAACGACTGAATCAACTGCGGCAGAGAGGCCTTCGGGGTTTTTGCCGCCGGCTACAGCAAAGTGAGCCTGACCGCCTCCGTTGCCGCCAATCAGCTTGGCAGCTTCGCGGACCAGTTGTCCGGCATTGCAGCCCGCCGCCACCAGACCATTACCAAGGGCAATCGTCAGCAACGGCTTGCCGTCATGCTGAGTGCCGGAGACAAACAGCAGATTGTCTCCCATCTCGCCGCGCAACTGAAGGGCAATATCCTTCATCTGGTCGGCCGTAGCCTCACCCACGAACTTCACGACAATGGCCTTGCCTTCAGCCTTGGCCTCTTTCTTGAGGGTCTCCTTCAACTGCTTGCTCTGTTCAGCGGCAAACTGCTCAACCTGTTTTTTGAGAGCCTTATTCTCATCGACCATCTTGCGCAGAGTCTCGATAACATTTGGAGCGTTACCAAGCAAAGCCTTGATTTCGGCAATCTGGTCCTTGACGGCATCGACATGGGCCTCTACAGCGGCTCCGGTAATAGCCTCAATACGGCGTATTCCGGCAGCGACAGAACTTTCGCTGACAATGCGAATCATTCCGATTTGACCTGTTGAAGGGATATGGCAGCCGCCGCAAAGTTCAATCGACGGACCGAACTTGACCACGCGCACCTCGTCTCCGTATTTCTCGCCGAAGAGAGCGATTGCTCCCATGGCCTTAGCCTCATCAATCGGCATATTACGATGCTCTTCAAGGGCAATGTCACGGCGCACCATTTCATTGGCCAGATGCTCAACACGGCGCATCTCCTCATCCGTAACCTTCTGGAAATGACTGAAGTCGAAGCGCAGGCTCTCAGGCGAAACGAACGAACCTTTCTGCTCGACATGGGTGCCCAGCACCTGACGCAGGCAGTAGTCAAGAATATGTGTGGCCGAATGGTTGCACTCGGTAGCAATACGGGCTTTCAAATCGACCTCGGCTGCAAACACGGCAGTCACATCTTCAGGCAGTTCAGTGGTGATACACACCGGAAGGTTGTTCTCACGCTTTGTATCAATGACCCGAATTACCTTGCCGTCGGCCACAGAGGCATCACGCAGCGTACCGCAGTCACCGACCTCACCGCCCATCTCCCCATAGAACGGGGTCTCGGCAAGCACTATCTGATAGAAAGTCTTGTTCTTCTGCTTTATCTGACGGTAGCGGAGAATTTCGGTCTCACACTTCATAAAGTCATAACCCACAAACGAAGGGGTACCAGCCTTGAGCTCCACCCAGTCACCGTTTTCGACCGCTGCAGCATTACGGGCGCGCTGCTTCTGCTCCTGCATACATGCATTGAAGCCCTCGTTGTCGGCCTGAAGCCCGTTTTCACGAAGAATCAGTTCGGTCAAATCAAGCGGGAATCCGAACGTATCATATAAGGTGAATACATCCTTTCCGTCAACGACATTTTTTGAAGCGGCCTTGACACCTTCCATAACCTTGTCCAACAGCTTGATGCCAGTCTCCAAAGTACGGAGGAAAGCCTCTTCCTCCTCCTTGATGACCTTCTCGACAAGAGCCTGCTGGGCAACAAGTTCGGGATATGCATCGCCCATAGTGTCAATCAGAACCGGCAGCAGGCGGTAAAGGAATGCACGGCGACGACCAAGGAAAGTGTAGCCGTAACGCACTGCACGGCGAAGGATACGGCGTATCACATAACCCGCCTTTGCATTTGAAGGAAGCTGGCCGTCAGTAATGGCAAACGAAATGGTACGGATATGGTCTGCAATTACACGCATTGCTATATCGGTCTTTTCATCCTCGCCGTAAGTCACTCCGCACATGTTTCCGATTTCGCGGATAATGGGCTGGAACACATCAGTATCGTAGTTGGAAGTCTTTCCCTGAAGAGTACGCACCAGACGCTCAAAGCCCATGCCGGTATCAATGACGTGGGCAGGCAGTTTCTCAAGCGAGCCGTTTGCCATGCGGTTGTACTGCATGAACACAAGGTTCCATATCTCGATGACCTGCGGATGGTCCTTGTTGACCAGATCACGGCCGCTTACCTTGGCCTTCTCTTCCGCCGGTCTTGAATCGAAATGAATTTCGGAACACGGGCCACAGGGACCTGTATCGCCCATTTCCCAGAAATTATCATGCTTGTTGCCGTTGAGGATATGATCCTTCGGGAGGTACTGCTCCCAGATGGCGGCCGCCTCGTTGTCGCGGTCGATTCCCTCCTCCGGGCTTCCCTCGAAAACAGTAGCATACAGGTTCTCGGGATTTAGTTTCAGCACATCAACGAGATATTCCCAAGCCCACGAAATAGCCTCCTTTTTAAAATAGTCACCGAACGACCAGTTGCCGAGCATCTCGAACATGGTGTGATGGTAGGTATCGTGGCCGACCTCCTCAAGATCGTTATGCTTACCGCTGACCCTCAAGCACTTCTGGGAGTCTGCCGCCCTGCTGAATTTCTTTTCCACATTGCCTAGAATGATATCCTTGAACTGGTTCATACCGGCATTGGTGAACATAAGTGTGGGGTCGCCTTTCAGCACCATGGGAGCTGACGGGACAATGGTACATCCCTTCGAGGCGAAAAACTTCAGGAAACTGTCGCGGATTTCTTTGGCGGTCAACATAGTAGTCATAGAAATGTCATTTTTTGATAAACGGCGGCAAAATTACGTTTTTATTCTTACTTTTGCGCTCTGATACTTACTAAAAGTGGCAAAAAGGCGCACGAAATATGTTTTCAATGAGACTACGCTCAGTTTCGAGCCCACAAAGCAGAAACCGCTGAACATAGTCATCCACATTATCTCCAATCTGGCGGGAGCCCTGGTTCTCGGCTCGCTTCTGTTTTGGGGATACACAGCCCTTTTCGACACTCCCGACGTACGCAAGCTGAGAGAGGAAAACGACCGCCTTGAAATGCAGTTCGAGATCCTTTTCCACAAGAGTGAAGACATGGAAAAGGTACTGGCCTCGCTCGAGCAGCGCGACGACAATATGTACCGTGCCATCCTACAGGCCACGCCCATCGACAACCGGAGGCTCCAATACAATGCCGCCCGCTACGAGTCGTTCCGCAACATGGATCACAAGGAGCTGGTCACCCGCACCACCGAGCGCATCGACGATCTCTCCAAGCGGCTATACGTCCAGTCAAACTCCTACGACGAACTTGCAGCCCTTATCCGCAACAACGAAGACCGACTCCGCCACCTCCCCTCCATTCAACCCGTCAAGAATGGCGACCTGAGGCGTGAAGCCTCTGGCTATGGCTGGCGCATCGACCCCATATACAACGTACGCCGGTTCCATGAAGGACTTGACTTTTCAATTCCAGTCGGTACGGATGTCTATGCCACGGCAGACGGAGTGATTTCGTACGTCGGCTACCAGAGAGGCGGCTACGGGTACCTTATTATAATTAACCACGGATACGATTACGAAACCCGTTATGCCCACCTGCGCAATACCCGTCTGGTACGTGTCGGCCAAAAGGTGAAACGGGGAGATATCATTGCAGAAAGCGGAAATACCGGTAAATCGACAGGATCCCACCTGCACTACGAAGTACGTTTCAAGGGCGAGCCCGACAACCCCATACGCTATTTCTACCAGGATCTCACCCCCGAGGAATACGACGATATGCTTATCCGGCTCTCCTCCAGTGGCATGCCTATGGATTGACAAATAATCTGCTATGGTTGAGAAGCTCTATTATTCAATCCGGGAAGTCGCCGCTATGCTTGACCTTAGCGAGCCCACACTCCGTTTCTACGAAAAGGAGTTCGAAAGCATACACCCAAAGAAAACTCCTACCGGCATCCGCCAATACACAACAAAGGATATCGAAGAAATCCGCTTAGTCAAGCATCTGGTCAAGGAAAAAGGTCTCACTCTGGCTGCGGCAGCAAAAGCATTACGCGAGAACAGAAAAGGTGTCACCTCCGGCATTGAACTCAGACAAAGACTCGAAGCCATCCGCGACGAACTGATAGCCATCAAGGAGGAAATAAGCAAATAACTATGTTAAATTTGCTAAATCGCTATTATCTTTAACGATTTAGCATTACTTTTGTCCGTTATCTGGCTACCTTGTAGTTGGATAATGACAACTATTTGAAATTCAATATAATATCTATTTATTTCTTTTATTAACACTTTAAAAACCAAGCTTATGAAGAAATTTTTCTTGTTTGCAGCTGCCTTGATTACAGCTGTAAGTATGAATGTTCGAGCAGCTGAAGTACCCGACAATGTTCGCGTAAGAGAACTTCTGTTGGAGATGATCAAGCTTCAGAAAGACCCGATGCCTGCAGTTTACGCTGAGGAATTGGATGCAACTCTCGCAGCTGTCGCAAAGGCTCAGACCCTCGACACTCCTGACTGGACTGCTATCTATCAGCAGTTGAAGGACACTTATGACAAGTGCCAGAAAGGCATTGAGTTCTACGCCATCGTTGACGCTGCCATCGAAACGGGTGAGACCGAACTGAAAGTTGCTTCTCCAAACGCCAAGGGCAGAGAGGAACTGCAAGCCGCAGTCAACGAAGCCAAGAAGGGCTACGAAGCTCGCACATTGCTTCCCGACGACCCGAAAGCCGTTGAAATGGTTCTTACTCTGGTAACTCCTCTCGAACTGGACAAGATTTCTCTTAACCGCAAAGTCGTCGGAACCGAACTCCGCGGCATGAAGGCCACCGGTTCAAACCTGGGAGTCACATTGGAACAGACCGAGGGAACAGGTGCCACCTACAAAACTGCTACTACTGCAAACTGCTATGTTAGCGGCGTCAGGATGACTTCTATTCCTGGCTATTACACACCTGGCAAGTATGAGAAACTTGACGAAGCCATCACCAACAATGTTTGGATTGGAGCCAAGATGACCGTTGCCAAGGATGCCAAACTCCTGATTGACACCATCAAGGTTCATCTCGCTTCCTCAACCGATGGCTACATTTGGGATGCCTATATCTTCAACGCTGACGGAGAGGAACTCTATTCCTCACAGAAAGCTTACAAGATTTCCAACTACGCCAAGGCCACCCACACCAACGATGAGGTTATGATTGCCGATTCAGCCGCTTTCGCTGAAATGGGAGCCCTTCCCGCCGGTGACTACGAGGTCCGCATTTATCTCTATGGCAAAAAGAACAATGACATCGTCCTGAAAGAACTATCCATCTATGGACTTGTCGTCAACGGTACTCCTTACATTGCTCCGGTGGTCAACATGCCCGATTCTCTTACTCAATTCGTAAGCGTTGCCAGCACCAACCTGTCAAAGGCTATGTACTATCAGGCAAAGGCCAACCTCGCAGAGGCTATCGAATATGCCCAGACCACTACCGACTACGCTGCAAACTATGCTTATCTTGAGCAGACCAACAAAGCAGCCGTAACTTCCATTGCCGACTACGAGACTCTTGCAGACGAACTCATTATTGCACAAGGAATCCTCGAAGCCGGAGAAGGCAAGACCGGATATGACACCTACAAGAATGCTTTCAATGCCGCTCAGGCTGTTTATGACAATGGTACTGCCGAGACTGTCGAAAGCACAGTCAAGACCCTCATCATTGCCGAAAAAGCTTTCTACGCAGCTGAGGCCTCCGAGAAGAATCCCGTTGATGTGACTGCTTTCATCAAAAACTACGATTTCAGCCTTCCTATCGACAAAGAAGACAACTGGGATGTCCAGTGTGACACCACAAAGGTCGCATGGGATCTTTCTGAGGATTCAGAAGGCTTCGAGGGCGCTTATATCAGAGCCACCAGCTCCAAGAAATTCAAAGGCTATACCATTACCCAGACTTTGGTCAACATTCCTAACGGTGACTACAAATTCACTGCCAAGACTCTTGGACTTGAAGGAACCGACTACAACAAAGGCACTCTGAAATTGCTTGCTAACGGCAAGAACGTTACCTGCACACGTAAAGCAGAAGCTGCTGAAAGCTCAGTCTATGTCCGCGTAACCGACAACACCCTGGCTCTTACTTTCACTGAGACCGACGACCGCAACGAAGCTGTCGGCTTTGGTAACGTCAAGCTTGAATACTACAACTTCCGTTCATGGGCCAATGTCAAGGAAGAAGAAACTGCCTACACCGTTTCCATCAACTCTCAGGAGTCTCTCGACGATGCATTCCTGAAGACCGACTGGGCAGAAGGAAAGGATGTCAACTTCGTCCTCAGCAATCCTGATGTCGAATACTACAATCTGGGCACAGGTGATAAGAATTTCCCCACCAACCATGGTAACTTCACATTCATTAGTGCCGCCGGTGCTACTCCTAAGGTAGCTGGCTGCTTGAAGCCCAACGTTCTCTCTGTGAAAAATTTCACAATTGGTGGTATTACCTTCATAGCCAACAAGGCCGCTGGTACCTACCAGAATGCTGAAGCCTCTCCCATCTACATCAACAAGAACAAGAAGGACTCCATCTGCGGAGAACTCCTTTTCACCAATTGCAGATTCGAGAACCTTCCCGGTGCTATTGCACGTATCAAGGGTGACGGTAACGGCAACTACATCCACGCAATGACTGTTGAGTACTGCTATGTCGATAGCATGTACCAGAACCTCATGCAATTTGCAGGTGGCGACGGCTGGGGTATGTCAAACTTCACTTTCCGTGAGAACATCGTGACCTTCAAGTATCAGAAAGATCAGGGTCAGGTATTCAACACCGCTATCAGCGCAAAGCATCCTGCCAACGACACCGTCTTCACGATGAACATTGAGCACAACACCTTCTACAAGATGAGTGGTAACCAGAGTGCAGACAAGCTGTTCCTCGAGTGCAACAAGACTAGCGACTGGAAGGAAATCTATATCAATATCAGCAACAACATCTTCTACGATCGTTATTCATGGGATGGTGGTATGCACTGCGGAATTGCTTTATTTGACCTCACGGCCGGACAGAAGGGCGAAGTTAGCATCATGAACAACGTCCTGTTCCCCGAAAATGTAATGAGAGGCGGTTATGCAGACGACTTCCACGTAACAAGCGGTAATATCCCCGTTGTCAAGAGCGGCAACATCGTTGCTGATTCTTCATGGAATTACACTCCCAGCATGCTGATGCTCCAGACCCATCCGTACTTCACCGCTGGTGTCAAGGGTACCTATATAGGTCCGCGTAGCAACTACTACGACTTCAACATGGACGGTACCGACTACATTGTCGAAAATACTGCCGGTTTCAAGCAGGCTCTCGAATATTTCTGCAATGTTGACAACAATAAGGATCTTACGGTCTATTTCAAGGACAACACCGATGAATGCGGTTACTATGACCTCGGTTATAACGCCGCAACTGGTAAATTCCCGCAGAAGTATGGTGACATCACCTTCAAGCCTTACGAAGGTGCAAAGCCTGAGATTGCCGGCAGCTTCCGCTCAAGCAATGGTATGAAGGTCAATACCTACACTGTTGAAGGTCTCTACTTCAAAGCAGGTAGCACGACTGGTACCGAGGCTTCTCCGATTTACATCCAAAAGGGTGTAAAGGACAGCATTAAGAATGAAATCATCGTTCGCAACTGTACGTTCACCAACATGCCTGCCTGCATGATTCGTATCAATGCTAACGGCAATGAGAACTTCGTCAACAGTATCCTATTCGAGAACAACACTATCGACGGTATTGGTCATCACCTGTTCCAGTTCGCTGCGAAGAACACTGGCCTGTCCAACTTCACATTCCGTGAGAATGTTGTCAAGAACATGTATGCCACTGGCGGTCAGTTCTTCAACACTCCTGTAAGCACAAATGCCGTAGCCGGTTCAGACTCCATCTACACGATGACTGTTGATCATAACACCTTCTACAAGATTGGCGGTAAGGCTTCTGCTGACCGTAACTTCTTGGAGAGCAATGCTAACAACACTTGGAAGGAAGTTTATATCAATTTCACCAACAACATCTTCTACGACCGTTACGACTGGGCTGGTAAGGCCGAAAGCGACCTGAAGCTCTTCAACAAGGCTGAAAACCAGATAGTTGAAGTCAACTTCAGCAAGAATGCCCTGATGCCTAAGAATGTTATGGCCAACGCCGATGTTGAAAAATATCAGAACATCAGCTTCCCCGTTATCGCCGGTAATATCACCCCGACTTACGACCATGTTACCCTTATAGACACCTCTGCACATTTCTGGGCAAATGAAGCTAAACTGAAACTGTGGAGTGATCATCCTTACTATACTATGGGTGTTAATGGCACGTACATTGGTGCAAAGTGCACTTACATTGCAATACCTGAAATTCCCGAAAATGCAAAGTATTGGTGGGAAGCTACCAACGAAGAACATCTTCTGTATGAAGTAGGCGGTAAGGCTGCTGGCTTGAATCCTGACGGTTCAAATAGCGGTCGGGTTGAATACCCCCAGTGTGGTTATAGCACCATCAGCTTGAATGGCAAGAAGTTCGCTGATGACCAGCCATACATTAAGGTCAAGACTAGCGAAGCACTTGCTGCCGGTGATACCCTCGTGATTGCTGCTTTCCGCAGCAAGGGTGACGCCACCAAGAAGTCAAATGCATATTTCGCATTCGGCACTGTAAAAATTTCTGACGGTACCGACGGTTTGTTCTACAACGACATCGTGGTAGCTCCGCAGGACACTTACACCACTCACAAATTTACTCTTCCCGAAGAGGCAAATGGTATAAAGGAATTCAGGATCAGCCGCGATCAGACAGGCACCAACCTGTTCATCGTCAAGCTCGGTATCATCCCGGGTACTACCAAGTCAAATGCTCCTATTGTTGACGGTATCGAAGAGGTCAAGAGCCTGAATGCTATCTTCGCCGTTGACGGTGTTCTCTACATCAACCTCAACGAGGCTACCATGGTCAATGTTTATGACATGACAGGAAGAGCCATGAAGAGCGTCAACGCTGTTGAAGGCCTGAACGAAATCGAAGGTCTGAACGAAGGTCAGATCTACATCGTCCGCGCCGGTAACACCACCGTTAAGATTGCCCTCTAATAAGAGTATTCTTAAATAATCATCATAATCCCCGGTCCTTTTGTTGAGGGCCGGGGATTATTTTTTTGTATTAAAACCGATAATTAACGAAAACAATCATTACTTTTGCAGCAAAATGGTCAGTTGCCATGACAGAAGAACAAGAACGCCTGCTCAAACACTTTGAAACTCGGGTACGGCAAACCATGTTGCTCTGTGAATCGTTAAAGAAGGAGAATGCTTCACTCAAAGAGGCTTTGGCCGAAAAAGAGAATGCATACCGGCAGACACACGACGACCTTGTGGCGCTGACCAAGAGATACGAGAGGCTCAATCTGGCCCATGCTTTCGCCGCCGACGGCGATATAGAACAAGCCAGAAAGCGCATCTCTTCTCTTGTGCGGGAAATCAATGCTTGCATTGCACTCATAGACGGCTGATGGAAGAGACTTTCAAGATACGGTTGTTCATTGCAGATGAGAGTTTTGCGGTAAGCGTGCCCAAGGATGACGAAAGCGTTGAACAGGCTTACCGGGATGCTGCAAAGAAGGTGAACACACTCTTGAACAGCTACCGAGAGCAGTATAAAGAGGCAGGAGCAGAAATATTGCCAAAGAGGTTGCTGGCCATGACGGCACTCCACCTCGCCAAAGAATCGGTGCTTGGAGAAGCACAAGCCGCTGACGGTCAGGTTTTTGAACTGATAAGCCGCCTGGACGGTGAATTGGAGGACTTTCTGACGGAAAAGTCAGAATAAGTTGGACATTAAAAAGATATTACCCGCACTATACCCGGTATTCAGTGGCCGGATGTGGTGCGTTTTTGTTTATATATAAATAAGGAAAGCCTATGAATACTACATTGACAATCGTTCTGGCTGTACTCATCTTTATCGTGGGATGTGCGCTGGGATGGCTGTTGTTCCGTTATGTCATCAACCAGCAATACCAACTGAAGATTAAGCAGGCCGAAATGGACGCAGAAGCAATCCGCAAGGCTAAAATGCAGGAGGTAAAGGACAAGTTCTATAATCTCAAGAACGACCTGGACAAACAACTGCAGCAGCGCAGCGCCAAAATGCAACAGAACGAGAATCGTCTCAAACAGCGCGAGCAGCAGCTCAACCAGAAGAACGAAGAGATTCTTCGCAAAAAAGATGAAATCAACGTTCTCAAAGAGAATCTGGATGCCCAGATGGAAGTAATCGAAAAGAAGAAAGTCGAACTTGAAAAACAGCACCGCCGCGAAATTGAGCGTCTTGAGGAACTGTCGGGCCTCTCGGCCGAAGAAGCCAAGAACAGACTGGTGGAGTCACTTAAGGATGAAGCCAAGACCGATGCTGCCTCCTACATCAACGAGATTATGGACGAGGCAAAGATGACTGCCAACAAGGAGGCCAAGCGAATCATTGTACAGTCTATCCAGCGTGTCGCCACCGAGACTGCCATCGAAAATGCCGTCACTATTTTCCATATCGACTCAGACGAGGTAAAGGGACGCATCATCGGCCGCGAAGGACGTAACATCCGCGCCCTTGAAGCAGCTACTGGCGTTGAAATTGTTGTCGATGACACCCCCGAAGCTATTGTCATTTCGGCATTCGACCCGGTCCGCCGCGAGATTGCCCGTCTTGCCCTGCATCAGCTGGTTGCCGACGGACGTATCCATCCTGCCCGCATCGAAGAAGTTGTCGCCAAGGTGACAAAACAAGTCGAAGAAGAGATTATTGAGACCGGTAAGCGTACGACAATCGATCTGGGCGTGCATGGTCTGCACCCCGAACTTATCCGTATGGTCGGCCGCATGAAATACCGTTCATCGTATGGTCAGAACCTTCTGCAGCATGCCCGTGAGACTGCAAACCTCTGCGCCGTCATGGCATCTGAGCTTGGCTTGAATCCGAAGAAGGCACGTCGTGCCGGTCTGCTTCACGATATCGGCAAGGTGCCCGATGACGAACCCGAACTGCCACACGCACTTCTTGGCATGAAACTTGCAGAGAAATTCAAAGAGAAACCCGACATCTGCAACGCTATCGGTGCCCACCACGACGAAGTGGAGATGCAGACACTGCTTGCACCTATCGTACAAGTGTGTGACGCAATCTCAGGAGCCCGTCCCGGTGCCCGCCGAGAAATTGCCGAAGCATACGTCAAGCGACTCAACGACCTTGAGCAACTG
This sequence comes from Bacteroidales bacterium UBA1757, assembly GCA_002315625.1. Lineage (GTDB taxonomy): Bacteria > Bacteroidota > Bacteroidia > Bacteroidales > UBA1402 > UBA1757. The sequence continues at coordinate 1,346 of DCHH01000102.1, read as the reverse complement.
GCAATGTCATATCCCGGTGTTGTCAAGACGTATGCCATTCAGGCAGGTCGCGAACTCCGCGTGATTGTTGGTGCAGAGAAGGTTGACGATAAGGATACTGAGCAGCTGTCAGCAGAAATTGCAAAGAGGATTCAGGACGAAATGACCTATCCCGGACAGGTTAAGATTACTGTTATTCGCGAGACTCGGGCTGTCAGCTACGCTAAGTAAGATCTGCTTTTTCGGACAGATAAACCTCTCAAGTCTGCCGTCTTTCCCCGGCGGCAGGCTTAATTCCTCGGGGGCGACTGGTTTTGACAGCGGCCAGAACAGTCAGGCAAGCATGCGGTGCCATGGTAAAAGTCACCTGAAACCCTTACCAGACCAATAACTGGCGAAAACAACTTTGCTCTCGCTGCCTAATCGAAGTACAGTAGATTGAGGCTTTATCCCGACCCGGGTGGTTGGGACGAGACATCACCCCGTTGCTGTAGTCCCGAAGCGTTCGGATACGGTGGTGCAGGAATATCGGGAATAGGCAGGAAACGGCCCTGGCGACCTGCTGAAGCTCTTAAGGGCTAAGTGTCAGATGGATAGCTCCGGTTTTGTCTGGCATCGACAATCTAAGCGGAGATAAGCATGTAGAAAACCTGGGGGTTTTCCGTTTGGACGAGGGTTCGACTCCCTCCGCCTCCACCAAAAAAGCAGCCGATGGGCTGCTTTTTTGGTGAATATCATTCTCGCAGGAAACATTGGATTACGTAGGCGGAGGGAGTAATCCTTATTTTTCCCCCCGAATCGGCGAAGCCGATTCAGCCCCCGAGGGGGCTTGTGTCGGATTGCTGCGCAATCCTCCGAAGAACTCTACACAACATTGTTACAATTCGAAAAGGCAGCTTTTTTGTGGAGGCGGAGGGAGTAATCCTTATTTCTCCCCCCGAATCGGCTGCGCCGATTCAGCCGCTAGAGATAGGGCAGAGTGTATGTACTGCAGGGGTCTGTAGCAGTGGGAACTTGCCTTACCTCTACTGTATTTTGCGGAAAATTTGGCAGATGCCGAAGAGGTAGGGCAGCGAATACACTCTGCAAGGGGCCGTATCGACTAATGCTTGCCCTACCAATGTCGTGTTTATCGGAAAAGAAGGCAAATGTCGCAAAGATAGGGCGTTGAATATACGCTGCATTGGTCTATTGCAGCAGGAACCTGCCCTACCTCTGCCGCCACAAGAAAATCCGTTCGCGAAATGACCCAAACAACCCGTACCGTCATTTCACGATTACCTTCTTTGCCGCCACCCCCGTCCACAAAGCCCACAGGCCGTCCCTCGCAAAAATCATCCTCCGCGAAATGACCCAAACAACCCGTA
>DCHH01000035.1:1037-17871 GCA_002315625.1 Bacteroidales bacterium UBA1757 | reverse complement strand
GCTGATAACTGGCCGCTATAAATAGTATAGCCAACTAATGAGACATCACCACCAGTTTTGAAAGTGATAGGCAGTTTGCCTTCAACAGAAGTACCGACCTCAAGTTCAAGGGTATAGTCAGTGAAAGCTCCACCCGGGAACAGCACTACGATAGCTTCGTCGCCACTGTCATAGCCTCCCCAGCCGCCGACACCGTACATATATCTTTGACCAGACATATATACTACTGAAGGAAGACCATTGTCCTGCCATGTGCTAACCTTGTTCCATACAAAAATAGATGGATCACCAGCCAGAGATGAGAAATCAGCCGGATTGATATTATAGATATCAGCCCCGTATGAAGGATGGTGCAGACCCATCTGGATAGCGGAATAATAGATGGCACCGTCTTCTTCAACATCTGTTTCATAACCGGTATTACTGACAACAGTTTCACCAGCCGAATAGACGGTAAAGTCAATCTTCTCGGCGTAAGGGCTGAGCTGCCAGCCACCAGCCAAATAAGCTGCTGCATTATCTTCCCAAAGAGCCTTGTAAGGATCCACAAGACGGAATCTGCTGGCATCGCCATCATTCTGATAGACTTGTACGGGATAACCATCCCCTGCAATCCAAAGATCCCAGAAAGTACCTTCACCAAGGTAGTTCCACTTCTCAACGACAAAGTCGAACTTGATATAGGAAGGTTTTGAGGAATAAATAGAAGCGTACTGGTTGTCGGTAATAGCAATTATAGCATCGTACTCAGTACCGGCTTCAGCCTTGTTGCTGATTTCACCATTAACTGTTACTTCTTTCTGACCGGCAGCAAATGAAATAGGCGGAAGGTTGATTAATTCCTTACCACTACCTGTAATTTCTACAGGAACGGTAATAGCCTGCTTATCATCGGCCCTGGAGACAACGATAGAGAACGGATAGTTGTTGACAGCGTCAGGCTCGTATGCACCGCCCACTTCCTGTGCGGGGAAGTAAACGCCCTGGCAGCCTTCTGCTTCTTTCTCACCGGGAACAAATGCAGAGTCCTGCTTTGTGCAGGATGACATCACCAAAGCCACACCTGCTATCCCGAGCAATAATTTATGAATGTTTGTCATATAAGTCTTATTATTTAAGTTAAATCTTACGGTTCAAGTACGATTAGTCGGTTACACCGTCAAGAAGGTCGGGCAACTGGTCAATCGTCGGGATAGATCCTTCAGTATTGTCAACGACTCCAGCATTGGTGTTGGTTTCCTTCTGAGAGAAACGCATCAGCCACCAGCCATCGTCAGCTGCCATATTGAAACGGAATGCCTCGGGATAGTTACTCGTCTTGTCACCACCATGGAAGCGGACAAGAGGTTTGCCAAGACGACGGGTATCGTTATTTGAGAAACCTTCACCCCAGAGCTCAACACGGCGCTGGAACCAGATTTCGTCCTCAAGGCTACGGCCGGTCTTAGTGCAATCGTAAGCCGGGTCACGATAAGTCTGGACAAAGGTGTTAAGGATTTGCTTAGCCTTGTCAGCATTACCGCTCTTGGCATAGCCTTCAGCCTGAATAAGGAACATTTCCTCAGCACGCATCCAGCACCAGTCTTCTTCGTTGGTTGTTGTACCGACAGGGTTGCAGCCGAACTTCACATTGGTGTAGGGAAGGAAAGCTTCCTTTTCATCAGGCAGTTTAGCCATAGCTATGTCCTGACCGGAATATCCTTTCCATGTCAGACCGTCAAGAAGAGGAGAGTACAGAGCCTCGTTGACCCACCATCCTTTACGTACGTCGGTGTCGGGAATCTTGTTATAAAGAATGGAGTTAATCATGCAGTAGGTCTGACAGGCAGCTGAATAGCCGTAACCGGAGAAACTGCGCAGCCAGCTGCTGGAGTTAGCATAGATGTAAAGGTCGGCAAGGGTTTGTGTCATGTCATAACCCCACATCCAGTTGTGCTCTTTAATGTCGTAAAGGAAAGGAACAGAGACTTCTGCCATTGAAGCGGGCTCATATCCGGCAACAGCCTTTTCAGCATCCGCTGCAGCTTCAGCATATTTACCCATATTCAGGTAGGCACGTGCACGAAGACCATAGACAACCTGCTGGTCAAGCTTGCTCTTGTCTGAGCGCTCCCATCCTTTAAGTTTCTCGATAGCAGAGGTGAGGTCACTGATAATCAGGTTATAAATCACACTGGTCTTAGCGCGTGGGTTGTTGGCAAAGTCTGTGGTCTGAAGGGTAACCAGAGGAACACAGGGAAGGTCTTTACCAAGTTCACCCTTGCTGTTTGGCACATTGTATCCGAACTGGAAGTAAGGAACAAGGTTCAGGTAAGCAAAAGCGCGGATAGCTTTGGCCTCACCGAACTTAGCCTGAACGGCAGGATCAGTACTGAGCGTATCAATAGCGTTGATAACATCGTGCGCAGCTGAAATGACATCGTAACAGATTTTGTAACGGATCAGCGGGTTACGGTATGTAGCAGTACGGGATGAAAGCTCACCGCAAACTGAGAACCAGTTATAACCGCTGTTCGGCATAAGAGCATCGGCAGCCTCAAGGTCACCGGAAAAGCCAATCATAATAAAACCGAAATCATCGGGAGTGCTATAGCCACAGCTCTTCGGCGTGCCAAGCTTAGTGTACATGCCAGTATAGACTGCATCTATACGGGAAGGATCACTTGTTGTCACCTCAACCACCTGCTGTGAGAGCAGGGTGCCGCTTTGGGGAACAATCTCATTCATCCCCGTGCATCCTCCAAGAGCGAGGACAGAAATGGCGAGTGCTGCAATCTTTGAATTTTTCATTATATCCATCATTTAAAGATTATTAGAATGTTACGGATAAGCCACCGCTGATGTTGCGCATTGCACCATAACGGCTTACGCTATTACCTGAACCTTGTGTATATGCACCAAGACCCATGTTGTCACGAGGATCAATACCCTGACGGGCTGTCAGAACGAACAGGTTCTCACCGGCTGCATAGATACGGAGCGAACCGAACTTGATCTTCTTCATCCACTTCTCCGGGAAGGTGTAACCAATCTGCAGGTTGTTCAGGCTGAGGTAGTTGGAACTTACAAGGAAGCGGTCGCAAGCAGTCTGGGCCAGCAGTACATTACCGTCGAGACGAGGAATGTCAGTGTTGGTGTTTTCAGGAGTCCAGGCATTCAGCAAATCCTTGTGCATTGCCTGACCGGCATTGTTCTGAGTGTGCATGAGAGCCTGATAGGAACCGTCGTAATAACGGCCGCCAAGCTGGAATGAGAACTGGGCTGAAAGATCGACGCCATAGACAGAGAGGCTTGTACCGAAACCACCCTGAACCTTGGGCATGATGCTGCCGAGGTCATACTGGTTGGCCTTTGTCGGGTCATTGGTAGTCGTACGACCGGTAACGTTTCCGCTTGCATCCTTGACATCCATGTAATAAAGGGCTTCACCCTGCTCACTGAGTCCGGCAGACTCAAGCATGTAGGCATTGTAGAAAGAACCGCCAACGCGATAGATATAGTATGAACCCTTGATACCACCCTGTTTTTCAATATCCGGATCAAGAGAGAGAATCTTGTTCTTGTAGGTCGTGGCATTCACGTTCCAATTCCATTTGACGTTCTTGGTACTGATAATCTTACCGTCCAAAGAGATTTCAACACCCTCATTCTTGACAGAACCCACATTGATAGGATAGTATCCGGTTGGGTTACCTGATGAAAGGGGAACCTGCTTGTTGTAAAGCATGTCGGTAGTAATACGGTTGAAGTACTCAATCGTACCGTTCAGATAGCCGTTGAAGAACTCGAAATCGACACCAGCATTGATGGCATTCGAGGATTCCCATGTCAGGTCGGTATTACCCTTGTATGAAAGAGTCAGTGAATATTCGCCGGTTGACTCATTGTAAGAGTGAGTATATTGGTCGGCGTATGGATAGTAGCCGCCGATATTGTCGTTACCCTGCATACCCCAACTGGCCTTAATCTTCAACATGTTAATCCATGAAGCGTCAGCCATGAAGTCTTCCTTTGAAATCAGCCATGCAGCACCAAAGCTGCCGAAGTTACCCCAACGGTGACCTTCTGCGAAACGTGAAGATGCATCACGACGGTATGAAGCACTGACAAAATACTTTTCAGCATAGTCATACTGTACTCTGGCAAGGAAGCCTTCGGTAAGATAACGGTTGGTTGATGAAGCAGTGCTCATGTTGGACTTGCCGTCAGCATTGCTAAGTTCGCCCACAAACGGGTTGAACAGATAGGTATTGTAACCGCTGAGACCTTGTGTCATAAGGCTGTAGCGCTCATAACCTGCCAGCACATTCAAGTGGTTGTTTGAGCCCTTGAAATCGGTGGTGTAGTCGGCCAATGCCTGCATGTTGGTAGCGAAGTAGCGGCTGTGTGTAACGTATGCTGCGCCATCGTACGAAGCAGCGTTACCGAACTTGCTATACAGAGCATTGTAGCGGGTATTGTCGTTGAACAGACCCAGGTTTGCTGAAATATTCAAACCCTTGACCGGAGTGAAGACCACACCGACCTTGCCGTTCAGCACATCAGCATAATTCTGCTTCGTATCGTACATATTGTCACGGACGGCATTGCCTACGACAGCAGCACGCTTCTGGTTGGTCTGGTTTGCATCATAGATGATACGTCCGTCTTCCTCCATAATCTTCTTCGTCTTTGATTCACGGACATAGAGAGGATAAATCGGAGCAATGGTATTGGTGATGTAGAAGATGCTACCCGATGAACCCCAGCTTGAGTCATCATAGTCAGGAGTCTGAGAATCACTGTGAGAATAGCTGATGTTGGTGATGAACTTCATCCAGTCCTTAGCCTGATACTCGGCATTGATACGGCCGGTGAAACGCTGATAGCGTGAATTTTCAACCATACCGCCGTTATCCAGGTAACCGACACTTCCATAATAGGAGAGCTTGTCCTTCTTGCCGCTCACAGAAAGGTTGTATTCCTGACGGAAAGAATTGTGATAGATGGAGTTGTACCAGTCATCGGGAATGTAGTAATACTCACCGTCATCATAACCGAGAGTGGCATTCGGGTTGAACTTCAGGTTGGTACCGATGAGGTTCTCGCCTTCGGGCAGGGTATAGACCTGATAGCCAAGACCGCCGTTGTTCTCGTCGAAGAGCTGGCCGATGGCTGTCGTATAGGCTTCCTGAGCAGACTTTCCTGCATAGAGCAGTTTGTTGTACAGGAGCTTGAAATAGGTCTCATAGTACTGGGCCGGGTCGTTGATGACATCGTAATTCGGAATCAGACGTGAGTTGGAACCGAACTTGGCATCGAACTTGATGTTGGGCAGGTTGCCGGAAGTGGCACGCTTGGTTGTGATAAGCACAACGCCGTTAGCACCACGGGCACCATAGATGGCGTTAGCGGCAGCATCTTTCAGCACTGACATCGACTCAACATCGCTGGGGTTGATGTCGGAGATGCTTCCGTCGTAGGGCATACCGTCAACCACATAAAGCGGGTTGTTGCTGGCAGACATTGAACCGATACCACGGATACGGATGGTCGGACCACCTGAAGCAGGGTCACCTGATGAGGAAATGACCTGCACACCAGCCGTTGTACCAGCCAGAGCGGTGGTGACACTTGTAGCGACATGGGCTTCAATAGCCTCGGCCTTTACCTGAGCGGCAGAACCGGTGAATGAGCTCTTGGTCGCAGTACCGTATGCAACGACAAGGACTTCATCCAGGTCAGTTGCTTCGGGCGTAAGGAGGATGTTGATGGAGGAACGGCCTTCAACGGCAACGGATTGCTTCACGTAGCCAAGGAATGAGACGTTCAGCACACCGTCCTTCGGGACGCTGATGGTGTAATTACCGGATGCATCGGCAATGGCGTATGTAGCGTTGTTGCTTTGCAGCACGATGGCAGCACCGGCAACAGGCTCTCCACTTTCAGCATCGGTAACAGTACCCTTTACTGAGATATTCTGTGCAAATGCAGCACAGCCGACCATCAGCAAAAGTCCTGTCAAGAAAAGTCTGATCTTTTTCATGAACAATGAATTTAGTGATTAATAAAATGAATAATAATTGAATTTATATTCGTTCTTGTAATAAGCTTACTTTTCGTATAACGAACCGCAAAGATAGCACTTTTTTGGTTTTCTGCAAAATTTTACTCAAAATCGCATAAATTTTTCATCTTTTGCCAATTTATACTGCATAAAATACAATAAATATGCAGTACAACTATACGGAGAACAGGTTAATGAGCAAGATAACGAGCTAAGAATAAGCGCTCGGCAGCCGTTATCGATTCGATAGTGAGGATATTTCTGTCGCCTGACAGCATTTCGTAGCCATAGTTGTCACGGCTGTTATCGTCTGTCATATTGCCGAAATGACGGGGAACGGTGAGTCCGTCGCGTTTACTGGCCATCACGCAGATACGCGGGTCGAGAAACTCCTGGAGCGTTGACGGGCACACGGAATCGCTTTCGAGAGGCATATCGTAACCGAACCACATTGAGGAAATTTCCGAATGAATATGGTCTGCGTGTTCAATCGGTCTGCCGTGCAGCATGTCGATGTAATCGTGCAGATAGTCCTTCCCGGACGAAGCCGTCACCGTATGGCTGGCGATATAACCGCTTGAGCGGGCCCCTATTTCAACCGGAGAGAAGCAGAAGTCATCAGGATTGCCGTTTCGCTCCGTAGTAAGCTCGTCAAATGGAAGCTGGCGTAGGGTTGGATTCTTTGGGTACATTATTATTTCCAGATGCCCGAAAGAATTTTTAAGGCCAATGCTCCTGTAGCAGCGTTTGCCGTATTCAGCTATCGCATCGTATATCGCATCACTATACGCTTCTGAATTCCAGTGCAGTTTTGTTGCAACACGGTTATGAAGTGAATTCGCAGTATGATATTTTACAGATACCCCATACACCGAGACAAAGCCGGAATCGTCACCTAACATATCGACGGTAAATTCCCGGCCTTCCACATATTCTTCCACAAGGCAGACCCCGTCGAAAGAATGTTTGCGTGCATGCTCACAGGCACGGGTCACATCGTCAGGGTCAAGGCCGTCTTCTTTCCTTTCAAGCACCGTGATGCCGCGCGAGCTTGCCGCGACGTTGGGTTTTATGATAAGTTTCATCTTTGAACCCATCCGGCAAATTTCTTCCGTCGTCAGCTTTTCACCCGAAATGGAGACCCTTCCGAAGAGTCCGTCTCTCTGCCAGGCTTCACGCATATCGGCTTTCGTCAACACCTTATTATATATAGCTGGCATTTCGGCCAGTCCGAGCCAGTGATGAATGGCGTTGCAGGTCGGAACGGCAAGGTCTATGCTGGTGAATGAGCCGTCGAATGGGACATTCATGGCTTTCAGGGTCTCAATCACAGCGGCACTGTCTTTGACGTCAACCTGAAGGTGGAGGTCGCCAGTGACTGCGGGCTGGGCATTCCAATCAACTACTAACACTTTGTATCCGTAGGATTGAAGCTTCTCACAGACTCCGCGCAGGAGCATGTTGCCGCCTAATATTACAAACCACTTGTCCATATAGATTTTACCTCGGACTTAGCTTTACTAAAAAAGCGGGACCTTAGTGGGTTCCGCTTGGATTGAGCCGGAGGCCGGACTTGAACCGGCGACCTACGCATTACGAATGCGTCGCTCTGCCAACTGAGCTATTCCGGCCGATTTGCGGGCGCAAAATTAAACCAATTATTTTTTAGCACAAAGACTTTGACCGAAAAAGTGAACTCCGTAAGCGGTCAAACGTCGGCCATAAGCTGCTTGAAGAAGTCGCCTAACTCCTTATCGACCTGCTTTATGAGGTTCTCGTCGAGATTGACGGAATCGTCATCAAGGAAATAAAGCTCTGAAAGACTGTCGAAATCCTCATCGACCATAGCCACCGAAAAAGGCTTCTGAAGATTCAGATTCTCAAAAATCCCCTCCTGAGCCAGCTTCGCAATAATTTCCTTAAGAATAGGCTCGGATTTCTCCACCTCGGCTTCGTCGTTTATCGAATCCTCACCCTCGGAGGCCCACTCCTTGACAGCCTCCTTTGCCAGACAGACATGGTCATCGTTAAAAACCGAGAACTCAGCACCATCCGGATTCGGATAGACAAAGAGATCGGTCACCGCTTCAGCGGCAAACTCCTGCTGCAAACGGTCCACAGCATGTCGAATTGCCTTTTCAAAAATGTAGTTCAAAGCCTCGTTGTGATTCATTGCTACTTCCTTTAAAAATCGTGTAAAGATAATGTATGCCCTTCAAACAACCAAATAAAAGATATCTCCGCACAAAATTTCTTTCCACATTCCGGCAGTCAAAAAGTTCAGCAAAATCTTTGCCGTTCTGATTTTTATAGGTAATTTCGCGCGCTTTTTGTGTGGGAATCATAAAAACCAAAGTTCTTAGGTACCCTCAAACGGCAAATTTTTGTAATCATTTATTGTTTAACCCTTTAAGTTCACATTTATGAACGAAGAAACCAATGCACCGGTTCAGGAAGAACCTATTGCAGCTCCTGAAGTGGTAGCAGCTCCTGAGGCTAAAGCCGAAAAAGCCGCTCCGGCAGCCAAGGAAGCAAATCTCGAACCCGATCCCAATTTTGACTGGGAAGCCTTCGAAAATGGCAGCGTAGCCGGCAATGTTGCCAAGGAAGAATTGACCAAGACTTACGACAACACCCTCAACACCGTCAAGGAAAAGGAAGTTGTCATGGGTAAAGTCATCTCAATGAACAAGCGCGAAGTCGTTGTCAACATCGGCTTCAAGAGCGACGGTATCGTTTCCCTTAACGAATTCCGTTACAACCCCGACCTGAAAATCGGTGACGAAGTTGAAGTTTACATCGAGTCACAGGAAGACAAGAAAGGTCAGCTTCTCCTTTCACACAAGAAAGCCCGCACCAGCCGCAGCTGGGACAATGTCAACGAAGCCCTCGAAAAGGGAAGCATCGTCAAGGGTTATGTCAAGTGCCGTACCAAGGGTGGCATGATTGTCGATGTATTCGGCATCGAAGCCTTCCTGCCCGGTTCACAGATTGATGTCAAGCCCATCCGCGACTACGACCAGTTCGTAGGCACCTGCATGGACTTCAAGGTCATCAAGATCAATCAGGAGTTCAAGAACGTTGTTGTGTCTCACAAGGCACTCATCGAAGCAGAACTCGAAGTTCAGAAGAAGGAAATCATTTCTCACCTCGAGAAGGGACAGGTTCTGGAAGGAACCGTCAAGAACATCACCTCTTACGGTGTGTTCATCGACCTTGGTGGCGTTGACGGACTTATCCACATTACCGACCTGAGCTGGGGCCGCGTCAACGACCCGCACGATATCGTTACCGAAGGTCAGAAGGTCAATGTCGTCATCAAGGACTTCGAAGAGGACCGCAAGCGTATTGCCCTCGGCATGAAGCAGCTTACTCCTCATCCTTGGGATGCTCTTGATCCCAACCTCAAGGAAGGCGACAAGGTTAATGGCAAGGTAGTCGTTATGTTCGACTACGGCGCATTCGTAGAGATTGCCCCTGGTATCGAAGGACTTATCCACGTATCGGAAATGAGCTGGAGCCAGCATCTGCGCAGCGCTCAGGAATTCCTCAAGGTCGGCGACGAAGTCGAAGCTGTCATCCTGACAATCGACCGCGAAGCCCGCAAGATTTCCCTGGGTCTCAAGCAGCTCCGTCAGGATCCGTGGTTGGATATCGAGACCAAGTATGCCGTTGGCAGTAAGCACACCGCCCGCGTCCGCAACTTCACCAATTTCGGTGTATTCGTGGAAATCGAGGAAGGTGTCGATGGTCTGATTCATATCAGCGACCTGAGCTGGACCAAGAAGGTCAAACATCCCGGTGAGTTCTGCAAGGTCGGTGACGAAATCGAAGTCGTCATCCTTGAAATCGACAAGGAGAACCGCCGCTTGAGCCTCGGCCACAAGCAGTTGGAAGAGAATCCCTGGGACAACTTCGAAACTCTCTTCACTGTTGACAGCATTCACGAAGGTGAAATCACCGAAGTGAGCGAAAAAGGTGCCGTCATCGCACTGGAGAATGGTCTCGAAGGCTTTGCCACTCCCAAGCATCTTGTTAAGGAAGACGGTTCACAGGCCAAGGCCGGTGAAAAGCTCAACTTCAAGGTTATTGAATTCAACAAGAATGCCAAGCGCATCATCTTGAGCCACAGCCGTATTTTCGAAGATGAGGCTAAACGCGAAGCCCGTCTGGCCGCCAAGAAGGCCGCTTCTGAAAAGAAGGCCGAAGAGAAGGCACAGGAAGTTGTTGCCCAGAAGGTTGAGAAGACCACTCTTGGTGACATCGACGCTCTTGCCGCTCTCAAGAAACAGCTCGAAGCCGAACAGAACTAATAACTCTGTCGAATACAGAAATAGGGTGACCTTTCGGGGCCACCCTATTTTTTTGTGTTCTTGGTACTTTAATCTTTAGATACCTGCAGGCGGGAAACTTCCTCTACGCCGCTAATCTGTGTGATGGAATTGATTACACCCTCCAGTTGGAATGCCGAACGAACTGAGAAATCAATAGCACAAGTTACAATCTGATCCTGCGATTTGATGTTAAATGCATCCATTGACAACCTTTGCTGAGTAGTGATACACTCAACAAGGTCGCTCAGCAGGTGGTAACGGTCAACGGCCAGCACCTGCAAGCGAACGGGATACAGGAAATTGCGGTGTTCCTCAAAAACGACATCAACAATGGCATCACCATGCTCACTGGCCTGCTGTATGGCCACAAGGCAGTCGCGCTTGTGGATAGTTGTCGTATCACCCTGCTTGAATCCAATAACCTCGTCGCCGGGAAGAGGGTGACATTTCGGACAGCGGGTATATGGCAGTTTATCCTGATGACGGAGTACCGAGAGCAAATGGCGCTTAGCCTTATAGGTCGAGACCGCACCAAGCCAGTCCCACTTGGGTTCGATGGTCTCGTTTGCACCCACCTCAACACACTCTCCACGATGCAATACGGTTTTTACAGAAGATAGTTTTCCATTAATTCGGGCGAACTGGGCATGCTGTCCCAAATCGCTATGGATTTCAAAGGCGAAGTCAAGGACTGTAGCATTCTTCGGCAGGATTACGCCCTTGCCCTGCGGTGTAAACACCAGAATATCATCGTTATAGAAAGACGACGTCACGCCTTCCATGAAAGCAAGTTCACGACCGTGGGCAGCAATATCCTGCAAGACGCCGCGGAACTTCTCAATCCAGCGCGAAATGTCGCCTTCGTTACGCTCGGCTATACATCCCAGACGGGAGTGACGAATCATCCGCTCCGAAGAGATATGGATTTCCTCCCAAGTACCCTGCGGAGAGAGCAGCACAATATGGAAACTCTGATAGCCATTTTCCTTCGGGGCATCAATGTAGTTGACCAGACTTCCCGGACGCTCTTTAAAATAGTCTGTAAGACAAGAATATATGTACAGTGAAGTATCCTTCTCGGGCCACCCTCTAAAATCATCATAGACGATACGAAGATACCGCTTGCCATCGACATGGTTGAAATCACGGCCCGAATTGCGCATCTTTCGCCAAACATTGTAGGGCTGACGGTAACGGATTTCGGTACGCACCTTCATTCCGCGAAGGTCAAGCAACTGCTCAATGCGCTTCATGAACGACTCCAGACCGGGCAGCATTGCCTTCTTGTCGTTGTCGAGCGCCTCCTGCATCATCTGAAACTCCTTTGGACAGCGGTACTTGAACGATAGATTCTCCAATTCCGTCTTAATCGGGTAAAGTCCCAGACGGGTGGCAAGCGGGGCATAGAAGTAGTCGGTTTCTCCAGCTATCTTCATCTGCTTTTCCGGGCGCTTGCTCGAAAGTGTTCGCATATTGTGAAGGCGGTCGGCAAGTTTCACCATCAATGCCCGTACATCGTAGTGGACAGAATCAAGAATCTGTCGATAGTTGTCTATCTGCTTGGAAGCCTCGTAGTTGTTGCCCTTTTTCTTGGTTACCACCTTGACAAGGAATGCCACATCATCTCCAAACTGTTCACGTATTTCCTCGATTGGGTGGGGAGTATCCTCGACCACATCGTGGAGAAAAGCGGCACACACCGGGTTTGCGCCCAGTTCAAGCTCTACGGCCACGATTCGTGCCACAGCTATCGGGTGAGTGATGTATGGCTCACCGCTCTGGCGGCGCTGGTCCTTGTGGGCCTCGGCTGCGAAGGCGTATGCCTTGCGAATAAGTTCTACTTCTTCGGGAGTCACCCTTGAAGACATCACCTGAAAGACCTCTTCGGCCCTCTGGGCGGCTTCTTGCCATTCTTGTTCGTTCATTTTATTAATTTTTCGGCCTTGCTTCGCTCGGCCTTTTTTTTCGCTCTTGACGTTCCGTTGGGTAACGTAACTTGCTTCGCCGTTCCTCCTTATCTATCCCCCCGCCCCCTGCGGGTCGGCCCCCAGTGGGGGCTTGTACCAACTGCGAACATGGTTACAGTTCGAATTTCGCAACTGCAGGCCTTGCTACAACACTAGTTGGCCTACGCCCTGGCGGACGATTACCGGTTCGTCGGCGGTGCAATCCACTACTGTTGAGGGCTCTGCCCCACCCATACCGCCGTCGATTACGAAATCCACCAGACGGCCGTAACGCTCGTCAATCAGTTCCGGGTCTGTGGAATACTCAATCGGGGTATCGTCATCATCTCTGAAGTCACTGGCTACAGGCTCCTGGTCATCCATCTGCCAGTCGTTGACATGACGTCGCTTCCAAGCCGCATTCTCCTTGCTCTGCTGACGCTGCTGCCGCTGCGGCTGTTCATTGTCCATTTCATCAAGTGCCAATGCCCATCCCTCATAGTCCTTCAGGGACGCAGTCATAAGCGGGTTACCCAACTCCTCGACAATGGCACGGACTATTGAATTGTCAGGCACACGGATTCCCACCGTATTCTTCTGCTTGAAAGTCTTGGGCAGGTTGCTGCTACCGTTCAAAATAAAGGTAAAAGGCCCGGGAGTATTGCGCTTCATCAGCTTGAACACCGTGTTACTGATACGGGCATACTCGCTTATGTGGCTAAGGTCCTGACAGATAAAGGACAGGTTGGCCTTTGCCGGTTGTACCCCCTTGATCTGACAAATCTTCTCGACAGCCCTGGCATGGAATATGTCGCAGCCGATAGCGTAAATCGTATCGGTCGGGTATATGATTATGCCGCCGTCGCGCAGCACATTCACTACGCGACGGACGGCCCTCATATCGGGATTGTTATCGTAAAGTTTTATCAGCATAGTACCTTATTTATAGGGATCCCGGGTCAAGCCCGGGATGACGGGTCAGAACCAGCGGACGTAGCAGAAGTCCATGCGGTGAGGCAGGTCGGCGTTCTTGGGGAACATACGGAACGAATAGTTGTATGTACCGGCCTTCTGCAGCTTATAGTTGGTCTCGAACCGCATCTTTCCGTCATCAGCAGTCACCTGATTGAGTTCAATGCTGATGAAGTGTTCATTTCCCTCAAAATCAGTCTCCTTTGCCACAAGTTCCACACCGATGCCGGAGCTGATTCCAGCCTCAGATACATCAAGCAGAGCCGAAATAAGGAATTCATCACCAACCTTAGGATCCTTATAAATATTCTCAGGAATCTCGGTCTTCACAACATTGATTTTATCCCAAGCCTTAGCCACCTGCTCTTTCCATGCCACAATCTCACGGGCCTTGGCATAGTTGTCGGCCTTAATGAATGCCGAACGCTTAGCCAGCTTGTTGTAGAAACGGTCGTAGTAGTCGTCCATCATGCGCTTAGTAGTGAAACGGGGAGCAATCTGGGCAATCGAGTTCTTAATGTACATAATCCACTCAGGTGAATAACCCTTGCTATTACGTGCATAGTACAACGGAACTATCTCATTCTCAAGCAGTGAGTAAATCGTCACAGCATCGAGCTGATCCTGGTAAGCCTGGTTCTGATAAGTCCTCTTTTCGGTCAGAGCCCATCCCGCACCCGGACGATAACCCTCCAACCACCAGCCGTCAAGGACCGAGAAGTTGAGTACGCCGTTCATTTCGGCCTTCTGTCCGCTTGTTCCCGAAGCCTCAAGAGGTCGTGTCGGGGTATTCAGCCAGATATCAACACCCGAAATCAGACGCTTGGCCAGACCGATATCGTAGTTTTCAAGGAAAATCACCTTGCCTTGGAACTCCGGCATACGTGAGATTTCCACGATACGGCGGATAAGTCCCTGACCGCCACCATCTGCCGGGTGGGCCTTGCCAGTAAAGACGAACTGAACCGGGAAGTCGGGATTGTTCACGATCTTGGACAGACGAGCCAGGTCGGTGAACAGCAGATGAGCACGTTTGTAGGTGGCAAAACGACGTCCGAAACCAATCATCAGCGCATTGGGATTGATTTTCTCCAAAGTCGAAATTGTACGTGACGGGTCGTTCTGACTCTTCAGCCAATTTGTACGATACTTACCGTTGATATAATCGATAAGCTTGGACTTACGAGCCTTACGGGCCTTCCAGATAACCTCGTCGGGCACTTCGTAAATTTTTCTCCAGATATCGGTATTCGACTGGTCGCTCATCCAGTTGGGCCCGAACGCATTGTCATAGACCTCCCTCCATTCTGCGGCTGCCCAAGTCGGCATGTGCACACCATTGGTAACATATCCGACATGTGTCTCTTCAGGGAAATAACCCTTCCAGATGGGAGCGAACATTTTCTTTGAGACCTCACCATGGAGCCACGAAACACCGTTCACCTCCTGGCAGGTGTTACATGCAACCACACTCATGCTGAACTTCTCGTTATGGTCGCCGGGATTCTCACGTCCCATATCCATCAACTCATCCCATGTAATTCCAAGTTTCTCGGCATAATCAAACATATACTTGCGGAAGAGTCCCTCTTCGAACTTGTCATGTCCGGCAGGAACCGGGGTGTGGCAAGTATAAAGCGATGAGGCACGAACCACTTCAAGAGCCTCATTGAATGTAAGGTGCTCATCATGAATGTAGTCAACCATACGCTGAATGGTGAGCAGAGCGGCATGTCCCTCGTTTGCATGATAGACATCCTTCTTGATACCCAGCATTTTAAGCAGCTGAATACCGCCAAGGCCCAACAAGTACTCCTGTTTCATACGGTTCTCCCAGTCACCACCGTACAACTGGTAGGTAATCTGCCTGTCATATTCACTATTGAGCGGATGGTCGGTATCCATCAGGTAGAGATCCGTACGGCCGACCTTGGCAAGCCATATATAGCAATGGACCTGATATCCCGGATAATCCACTGTCATTGTCATAGGTGTACCGTCTTCATTCTTAAGCTGTGTAAGTGGGAGCTTGTTGAAGTTCTGGTTCTCATAGATTGCAATCTGCTGACCGTCCATCGAAAGTCCTTGGGTGAAATAGCCCTGACGATAGAGAAAACCTATAGCCGTCAAATCGACATTGCAGTCAGAAGCCTCCTTAATATAGTCACCGGCCAGAATACCCAGACCGCCCGAATATATCTTTAGCACTTCAGAAATACCATATTCCATACTGAAATATGCAACCGAAGGCTTATCGGTACGATGCGGCTGCTGCATATAGTTTTTGAAGCGCTTATAAATTGCATCCACCTTACGCATGAACGACCCTTCTTGAGTCATTTCCTCAAGCTTCTGATAGCTGAGTCTTTCAAGGAAAAGAACCGGGTTGGCACCACTTTCGTACCAGAGTTGTTCATCTATGCTCCGGAACAGATAGACCACATCCGGATTCCAGGTCCACCAATAGTTATTGGAGATTTCCTGAAGTTTTTCAAGTCCTTTCGGCAATGAAGCACCAACATTGATTGATGTCCATTGCGGTTGATTTGTACAGTTTTTCGTCTTCATTTGAAAAATGGTTTATTGTGCCTTATTGGTTAAAATATTTGATTCAATGGTTTATTGTTACTGTCCGCTTTTTTGAATGCATCTTCGTAATACCGGATGAACGAACTCCACAGAGCCTTTCTGGAAATCTCACGGGCTCCGTCTCTCAAGCGATCGACCTCAAATTCATTCAACTTACTGAAATGTAAATAGATATCAGCAGCATTAGCCACTGTTTCACTATAATTCAAATCGGTGCGCTCGATTACCCCGACACCTGACTCTATGCCGCCGGTCAAACCGGGAAGGGTCTTAGCCCAGTCGCCAAAACCCGAAAGCGAGGTCGTAATCGTAGGAATCGAGTAAGCAATGCTCTCTAATGGTGTATAGCCCCACGGCTCATAATACGACAGGAATGCCGTCAGGTCAAAACCTTGCAGCAAGTCGTAATAGTTCATATTGAAAATACCGTCGTCGCCATGCAGATAACAGGGAACAAATATCACCTTCACCTTGCTTTCCCTGCTATTCAGCAGTTGCAGCCCCTTGATGGCATTGAGGATTCTGTCATTCTCTATATTGTTCATCCAATGCGGGTTATACGGATGATAGACAGACTGTAGAGGCTCTTGACTCTGTAACCGTGAAAGGTTGTCTAACACTTCGCTGCGGGGAGCCGACACGTCGCCCGGCACAAGAATGTAAGCGACGACATTACGCTGCAAATCTTCCCTGTGGTTAAGAACATTAAGACTGTCGATAAAGGCATCCAATCCCTTGTTATGGAACTCGTACCGGCCAGCTGTTGCCAAAAGCATTGTATCTTCAGCCAATGTATAACCTATCACAGCCTCAGCTACTTCAATAAGCTTTGCCCGTGCTTTCTTCCGTGCCGTCACTGCCTCTTGTGCGGGCAGGACAAAATCGTCCTCGAAGCCGTTAGGAGTAACAATATCGGGCTTTTTTTCAAGAAGTTGCTCACATTCACG
>DCHH01000035.1:418-952 GCA_002315625.1 Bacteroidales bacterium UBA1757 | reverse complement strand
TGATACCCTTCCATATAGGCATACAACATTTTGCCGTTTCCGCAGATGGAACGTCCTATGGAAGTGGCATGGGTGGTAAACACCGTTGACACATCACTCAGGTAACGTTTGCAGTACAACAGTCCCATACCGGTTGTCCACTCGTGAAAATGTGCCGTAACCTCCGGCTGACCGATGTGTGAAAGGTAGGCAAAACGGCTGGCAATCACCTCTCCTGCAGCGTATGCAAAGGCACAAGCCTCATAGTAATCACCATACGCATGGAGCGAATCAACCTGGTAGCAGTTCCAGAAATCGGAGAATATCTGGTCCAAACGGCCATAGAAATCACGGAAATCTATCAGGATAGCCATCGGACGACCCGGGACATNNTCCAGCGTCCCGTCCTGATTTTCAGATTGCTGTCGATACCTGAAATATTTCGCCATTCATCCAGAGGTGTAGGCTCTTCGGAAAACACCGTGTCAGCGCTCTCCGGTGAATAAATCATCCTGACATCAGGACCAATATAGCACAGACCGTCGCCATACAGAC
>DCHH01000035.1:0-336 GCA_002315625.1 Bacteroidales bacterium UBA1757 | reverse complement strand
AAGGTACTTCATGGTCAACTTTTTTAGGTGTTTGGGGGAATATTAATTTTGGGGGAATATTAATTTTGGGGGAATATTAATTGAATACACAATATTTTGGCAATGCCTCTTTCAGGCGTTTCACGCCTTCCTCAATAGTTCCGACATAGCGTCCACCAGCTGCATTGCGGTGACCTCCTCCATTAAAAAGGTCTGCAGCCACCTGGTTTGCAGCAAAATCGCCGGTTGAACGAAGCGATACCCGTACGATTCCTTCGTCTTCGCGGAAAAAGACCGAAAGCACCACACCTTGCACACTTAACGGCAGGTTGACAAAACCATCAGTATCGCTCGGCT
>DCHH01000007.1 GCA_002315625.1 Bacteroidales bacterium UBA1757 | reverse complement strand
ATCAACCGTCAGGCAATTGTCGTGCTGCACAATAAGCAGCATAAAGCGCATGATACTGACTATCTTCGGGTCGTCCATAGGAAAAACTTTTGCGACCAAAAGTATTGCATAGCTGCGACAGATTCGGTCACGCGCCGAAAATTAACACATTAAATTTTCATTAAAGAATGCGGACGGGCGGTCACCAAGTTATCGCATCTGAGCTTCTTCCCGGAATTGAATGACAGGGAAATAAAAGAATAAATGTGTTTTAATATAGATGCAGCGTGGCCAGACCGCCCATGGAAGTTTCCTTGTAGAGGGATGGCAGGTCCTTTCCGGTCTTTTTCATGGTTTCGACAACCTTGTCGAAAGAAATGATGTGACGGCCGTCGCTTAGCAGGGCAAACAGGCTGACGTCCAGGGCGCGCAGGGCTGCTACGGGATTCCTCTCTATGCAGGGAATCTGCACCATGCCGGCAACCGGGTCGCAGGTCAGGCCGAGATTATGCTCCATAGCCATCTCTGCGGCATATTCAATCTGAGCCGTTGTGCCACCAAGCAGTTGGGTTGCCGCCACTGCAGCCATCACACAGGCACTGCCCACTTCTCCCTGACACCCCACCTCGGCGCCCGAAATGGAGGCATTGGTCTTGATAAAGTTACCGAACAGCCCAGCCGTAGCCAAGGCTTTGAGTATATCTTCTTTGCTCGCTCCGAGATCCTCCTTCATGTAGAAAAGCACGCCAGGAAGCACTCCGCACGAGCCGCACGTCGGGGCTGTCACGACCACACCGCCACGGGCATTCTGCTCAGAAACTGCAAGGGAGTAGGAAATGACGCGTGAACGGGACTGAAGTATAGGCCTTAACCCCATGGAACGCGTCAGGTACTGCTTGGCTTTGCTTCTCACACAAAGCCCTCCTGGCAACACACGGTCTTCTGCAAGGCCATCCTTCACGCTTTTCTGCATCTGTTTCCAGACATTGTCGAGATAGTCCCAGATTCCGGTTCCCTCACGGTATTCAACACATTCCCAGAACGATACTCCATGCTTATCCATGTGCTTGAGGGTTTCGCTGCATGTGTTGTGCTTATAGACATTGACAGCAGGTGCACTCTCGGCACATATAGGACCGCAATCGTGGCTTCCGTCATCCAGTGCCGGTCCGTCCGAGATGTTTCCCCCGCCTATGCTGTAGAAACTGTGACTTACGCAGAGATTCGACCCGCTGTCGAGGGCCTCAAAAAGCATTCCGTTGGTATGGAATTCGGGTACGACATCCTTCCTCCAGATGATTTCGGTCTCTTTAGGTAAAAGGGCCTCCTTGATGGCCTTGTCGGTCATGTGTCCTTTTCCCGTTGCAGCCAGTGAGCCGAACAGGGTAACCCGATAGGATGCGGCATCCTGAGTCCGCCCCTTGAAGAGTTCCGCAGCTGCCGACGGCCCCATAGTGTGGCTGCTAGACGGGCCACGACCGATTTTGTAGATACTTCTGATACTGTCCATAAGACTGTTTGGTTTGTTTATTTCCCCTCGAGTAATTGGTTGAGCTGGTTCTGCAATTCCTCACGGTTGGGGAGGTAAAGCTGATAGCGGGCGGCAAACAGCTGGTTGTCTATGCCTTGCAGGGCATATTCCATCAGCAGCTCATCCTTCCTTGCGCCCAATACAATGCCTACTGGCGGATTGTCGTCAGGTTGGCAGATTTCATTCTTGAAGTAATTAAGATAGAGATTCATCTGACCAATATCACCATGCTTGATTTCATTGCGTTTCAAGTCAATCAGCACATAACATTTCAGGATGGCATTATAGAACACCAAATCAATCTTGAACCGTCTGCTGCCGATAGGTATGATGTATTGGCGTCCCATGAAGGCAAAGCCTCTACCCAATTCCAGTAGGAACTGTTCCACATTTACCTTCAAAGCCTTCTCCAGTTCAGTCTCCTTGTAAAGTTTCTTCTGTGGAATGCCAGTAAACTCAAGCACATAGGGGTCGCGGATGATATCGGAAGGAGTCATTATCTGATGACCCTCATTGGCAAGTGCCAAAACACCTTCCTTATCCGTACTGAGAGCAAGACGCTGAAACAAAGCTGAGTTTACCTGGCGTTTCAGTTCTCTTACCGTCCATCGTTCCTTGATGCTCTCATTCATGTAGAACCTCATCTCCAATGGGTCATCACACTTTAGAATTTCAAAGTAATGACTCCATGTCAATTGGTGAGACAACGTCTCACTTTTTGGGAATACCATGTACAACTTACGCATATACACAAGGTTAGACCGGCTGAACCCTCTTCCTCTCAGCCTTGTCAAGTCCTTGGACAGATTCACTAGCAGTTTGTCTCCGTATTTGGCTTTGGCATTACCACCTTGCTCAAACTCCACGATATACTGACCTGTCTGCCAATTGGCATCAAGCAGTACAGTATTAACCGCAATAGCTGCCTTAGCCCTGGCTGTTTCCCAAAGTTCTGTAATTTGTGTGACAAGTCTCACATATTCGAAATCACCGCCATGCATCATGCCATTGGCTGGTTGGACTTGTGCTGAGCCCGTCGAATGTACTTGTTTATTTTGCTCTTCAGATTGCATAGCTTTATTCGTTTTCAAACATATGTTTTGCCAATTCCTCTTCTGTCAAAATCTTTACGAGCAAAAATAGACGTATTTCTTATGATTTTCAAACTTACACCTACGTTTCCTCTAATAATTATGGCCCCTACGGATCACCCGTGGGGGTTGCTCGACGGGAAACGACCGATTTTGCAGATACTTCTGATACTGTCCATAAG
>DCHH01000113.1:246-18970 GCA_002315625.1 Bacteroidales bacterium UBA1757 | reverse complement strand
GGACTTTTGGCGGTGAGCCGAAATGTGCCATACTTATGGGAACGACGTAGGCAACTATTCCCCTTCATATTTCTATCTGGGCCCATGCGGTTCCAAGAAAAAGAACCATTATGAAAACGGAGTGGGCATTATCCTCGAAGACGGCACCGACTACATGCCGATTGAAGGCAAGGAAGCTGCTCAGAACACCGACGGCAAGGGCTGGTATGCCGCAAACGTCTATATCAGCTGGTCCAGCAAATATTGGTGGGATTCCAGCAACAACCGCGGATATTGCTGGCTTGTGGAGTTCTCGACAGCGGGCATCACGTCCAATAATGTGAGCATGCAGTTCGCAATGTACAACAATTCCCAGAGCGCTCTGTCGCCAAGATACTGGAAAGCCCAGTACTCGCTTACGACCTCCGACACATCTGCCGCCAGTGACGACCAATGGAAAGACATCTGCGAGTTCACCGTGCACGACGTGGCAATCTGGAACACCCAGAACGATTGGCAGACTCTTGGCACACGCGTTTATGACTTCCCTCTGCCTACCGAGATTCTCGGGCAGACGAAAGTATGGATACGCTTGATGCCTCGCAACAACAAGGCCGCTGCGAAGTCAGTGGATTCCTATGATTCATCAACAATCAAGAATAATTCCGGTTACAACACAATGGATTATTTCGCAGTCAGATATAATAAATAAGTATGAGAAAATCATTTCTAATATCACTTGCCTTGGTTTCAGCCCTTGTCTGGTCCTGCAAAAAGGAAGACGGGGGAAACACGAGTTATGCGACCCATGTAATTCTGAACAAGGAGACTCTGAACATGTATGTCGGGCAGACGGAAACGCTGACGGCGAAAGTTTTGCCGGAGTCATTCAGCCAGGCCGTTATCTGGACATCTCTTGACACATCCTTGGTCAAGGTCAAGGGAGGCGTGGTCGAAGCTTGCAAGAACGGCGTTACCTACGTTGTGGCAACATCTTCCGACGGGCTTGCCCTGTCATCATGCCTGGTCAACGTAAATCCGCCCAAGCGTTACGACATCACCGTGACCGACGAATACGGAATACCGGTCAACTCTGTATATGCATACCCGGGATACTCAACCCAACTGAACGTCACCACTTCCGATCAGAAGCAGCACACCTTCACTTGGGAGTCATCCAACCCCGATGCATTTACTGTCGATGGCGGACTGCTCCAATTGAAATATGTCAGCTCAACAGCGGAGGAATGGCTCTACTACGGGAAGGGCAACATCACCATGCGCACCGATGACGGCTATGGTCTCATTATCCCGGTAGTATCCAATATCCGCCGCTCAATCTGGTTCGACGCAGAGACCATGTCTATTGGAAGCATAAAGAACATTGAGAAAGAAACGTCCCACGTTATTGCCGCGGCATATTTTGACGGTGAAGAAGACGCTGTCATACCTGCCGGCCAATATACCATAACGTCATCCGATACTGAGAACTACACTCTAGCGGTTGACTCCGACCTATACGTATTGACCTCCGGCAAGAAAGAAGGCACAGAAAACATTCTGACCCTCAATCTCCCGAACGGCTTCAAGATAACAGCATTGACAGTCAAGGTGGACATTAACTACCCCATAACCGCCCAGTGCGTGAATGCAACCTCGTCCACACTGGCATTCAAATGGACCCATGACGGAGATGCCGCAGAGGATGTGTCCAAGCCTTATACTATCTCGCTCTATGGCGATGCTGCATGCTCCGAGCTGGTAGTTTCCTATCTGTTCCCGGCTGATGCAGATTGCTGGAGCGGCAAGATTCCTTGCTTCGTGTTCGCAGGCCTGGATCCTGACAAGACCTACTATTTCGTTGCCACAGACACCGCAGGGGCAGAACCACTGGTTTCCAACGTGGCTTCGGCGACCACAGGCAAGTTCACTAACGTTGCATACAACGCCGTTACAAATCCTCAAATCGGTGACATTATCCTTGCGGAAAACTTCAACGAGTGGGGCTATGGCGTGGACGGAACCGCCGGTGCCGCCGGCTTCTTTGACAACAACCATGAGCTGAAGATATTCAGCGGCGTTGTCAACCCCGACGACATAAACTACAAGACCTCAAGCGAAAACAGCATACGTCTGTTCAACGTCACAAAAATCTGGGACACGGGCAAACGTATTGCCGATTGGGGATTTGCAGGAAACAGTTCCAACTATCTGCATGCGGGCTTCCTGCGCTGTGGCGTGTCGTCAAGCGGCCGTACACACCTTGTAACGCCTAAACTTGCCGCAATTCCCAACGGTAAACTGGCTTCAGTGGAAGTTACCGTGAAACTGCTCAAGTACGACGCCTCGGACAATGATTTCGGCGTGCTTGTACAGACCGGTACAATGGAAAAGTACTCTTCTGCCAGCAATCCGGAACCTTGCTACAAGCTTGGAAGCTTGGCTGAGGATAAAGTTTACGCATTCAACATGACAGAAGCTGGAGTCTGGGAAGTCCATACAGTTACTGTCAATGACCTTTCCAATGCCAACAGTCTTGCAATAGGCTCATTGCAGAACATCTCAGGCAAGAATCGCTTCAATATTTCTGAGGTTTCCGTAAAACTGACAGATCTGTACGACAAGCCTGGCGCAAAAGTGAATGCTTCTCTGATCAAGGCAACTTCATCCACGCTTTCATTCAAATGGGGCGATTCTGATGCTGACTACAAAAATCATTACCTGGTTGAACTGTTCAAGAACAGCGCATGTACAGAGCTTCAGGCAAGTTTTGACATTTCCGCCGAGAACAGAGGATGGAATAAAAAGCAACCTAAATTGGTGATTGCAGGTCTCACGCCTTCAACTCCATACTGGTTCAGGGTAACCGACAGCACCAATTTTGCCGTTTCTTCTATCGTTTCAGCCACGACCGAGGACTTTACCGTATATCAAATGCCTTCAAGCATTACTCAGGCGGGAGTCGTTTATGCCGAGGACTTCGGCGAACTCTGCTGGGATGCTGATTACCTTTCCTCTGCGGCTGGATATATGGTGGACAAAACAGATGATTTCTCCACTTACGTTAACGCACCCGGGTGGTTCCGTTATTCCGGGGAGGGTTCGGAGAAGGAGCTCATCAGTTTTGGAACAGCACTTGGAAAGAGTTCGCGACTCAATGGCTGGGCTGTGGATAGCAAAGCCTATGTCCACCCCGGTTACATCAAACTGGGAACGGCCTCGGCCAAGGGCTGGGTGCTCACCCCTCAGTTTACTGTTCCGGCTGGCAAGAAAGCCATTGTCACCGTTTCTGTAACGGTAACAAAATACAGCGATACGCAGGAAGCCAAGTGGGCTATCGTAGCGCTTACACCGGCACTTGCCAACGTAACCGAGGCTGATCACAAATCAAACTTCACCTTCCCTGAGAAGGTTGCTGCAAATTACCAGGAAGTTGAGATTACCAACGTTTCCTCTTGGCAGACCGTCAGTGTGTCAGGCCTGGAACTCCATCAAGGAGACAGAATTGCCTTTGGTGCCCGTGACGGAGCCTCCAGCACAAAGGGCCGTGCCAATATCAGCGACATAACCGTAACGGTAACAAATATAGTTGACGAATAATCATAACATCAATAACATTATGAAAAGAACACCTGCCTATTTGGCTCCCACAATTGAGCATATGTCAATTGATGAAGTTTCGATCATCTGTGACAGCACTGTCACACTGGATCCGATAACTGACAACACAGACAACATTGATTGGAAGGATTAAAAACGACTGCCTTATGAAAAAGATTTTTATTCTTTCTGCTGTAGTTCTCAGCATCACAGCCATTTCTTGCACAAAAGAATTGTCAGGTCCCGAAAACAGGATTTGCACCACTATTACCGCAACCATAGCGGACACCAAGACCGCCCTCGGCGAGAAAGAAGGTACGGCCTGGCCCAACTACTGGAAAGCCGGCGACATGATAAGCGTCAACGGTGTCTGTTCCGATGCGCTCGGAGCCGAACAAGATGGCAAGGTTTCCGCATACTTCACATTTGATGGCGGTCTCACTACGCCCTACTGCGCAACGTACCCCGCATCAGCCGTCTCCGACTATAAGGAAGGCAATGCCACCATTACTTTCCCCGCAAGCCAGAAGTATGTCAAAAACTCCTATGATCCTGCAAGCTTCGTCATGACAGGAAACAGCTCTGAGGAATCCACACTGCTTCTCTCACCTTGCGTGAGCATATTCCATTTGAACCTGAACACCTCGGCTGCAATCAAGAAAGTCAAGCTTACCGGCGCTTCCGGGGCGGCTTTGAGCGGAAAGTTTACCACTGATTTCAGTACCCTCACTCCAAAGGCGACATCCAATGTCGTTGACATGACTGTAGGTGACGTGACATATCCCGTAAACGATTTCTTCATCTGCGTGCCGGCAGGCCTGGAGGGGGATATTAAAGTGGAAATATTCGATACTCTCGGCGGATATATGAGCAAAGAGGCAACAGTCAAATCGGCTCTTGTTGCCGGACAGATGTATTCTCCCGCATCTCTCACTTATACACCTTCTTATGACATCGCTATCACGGCAAGCGGCATCACAAGCTCTACTGCCGTAATCAGCTGGGATAACGCTCCTAGTGTAAGTTATACCATCGGAGTTTACTCTGATGCGGCTTGCGGCGCGCTCGTCAACAGTTATAATGTTCCTGCAAATGATCCTTGCTGGGCAGGAGAATCCCCCAGATTCTGCATCAGCGGTCTCAAGGCCGGCACTACATACTATGTGAAAGTCACCAATACAGACCAGGCTGCCGAAAGCAATGTTCTGCCTGTTACAACAAGTGAATTCCAAGTTGTGGAAGTTTCCAGCACTCCTGCAGCCAAGGGTGACGTGATTCTTGCCGAAGATTTCAGCGAACTCTGCTGGGACTGCGACATGATAGGTTCCGGAGCAGGTTGGTATCCAACAGAAACGGCTCGTACAACTTCTTTCACTACATTGAAAGTGGACTCTTACCAGAAAGCAGCGACTTCAAACGAGAAGAAACTCTCTAACCAGACCGATGCTCTGCTTGTAAGCCGTCTTTCTCATTGGGCTCAGGGAGCAAACCCCAATCTTTATATCCATCCTGGGTACGTAAAACTGGTGGGAAGCAGCAAGGTTACACATATCGTAACCCCAGCCCTTGACAACATTCCCGAGGGGAAGAAAGCCACACTTGAGGTGGAAGTGACCGCCAGCGCGTATTACAGCGAATCCAGCAGCTCATTCTGCACCCAAAATGCAGTTGTAGCCGTTCAGACCGGCGAAATAGGAGAGATTGTAGGAGACAACACCAACACTCTCGACCTTACGGCCAATGCCGCTGCCATCACCCTCAAGGAGGAAACAGCATGGAACACTTATAAAGTAACTCTCAAAGGTGTAGTTAAAGGCAACCGTCTCGCATTCGGTGCAGCAAGCGGCGTCACCAAGAACGATGCCCGCATGAATCTGAGCGACATCAAGGTAACTGTCACCAGCATAATTGACGACACTCCAGGAGAACGTGACATCACAGATTTCGCATCATTCAAGAGCTTCTGTGACGATGTCAATGGCGGAGGCATTGCCCTTAACGGACATCTCAAGAAAGACATTACGCTCACTGCCCAAGAGGCGGCTCAGATTTCAAGCATCGATGCCTTCTATGCTTCCTTCGACGGCGAGAGCCACTCTATCAACGGCATGACCTGCCCTCTGGTAAACAAACTTTACGGTGAAATATCAAATCTCACCCTCAATTCCACAATTGAAGATGCAGGAAAGGATGTCGGTATTTTTGCACGTGCGATACTTGCTGAAAACGACAAGCAGGGTACGATATCCGATTGCGAAGCTAAGGGCACTCTGAACTTTAATGCATCGGTGGATGATGACGCAACCCACATTGTGGGCGGCATTGCCGGTAGTATTGAAGGTGGAATCATCACATCGTCCAGCTCAAGTGCCACCGTCAAGGCAGGCAGCGCTAATCCAAGCGGAACCCTGTACATCGGCGGCATCGTCGGATACTGCGACGGTATCCTCGGTGAAGTGGTTGGCAATGGCGAGGTAGAAACAGACGGCATTGCCCTCTCAGGTGATCTGTACCAGGGCGGCATTGCCGGTAAGATGAAGACTTCGGATGATGAGGCCAGCATAGAGAACGTCACTAACAATGGTAAAGTTACAGTTGGCGCAGCATCCTGCAAAAGCGGATTCTGGGGCGGTGTATTCGGTGACAACGCTGCGTTGAGCAATGTCAATATCACAAACAACGCTGCCTTGAACATTGGTGCAATCGTACCTTCTTCATACTTCTTCATTGGAGGTATCTCCGGTAACGCCAGCAGCTTCGGCGCCGTTTACAGCAATGTCAGCTGCAGCAGCTCTGCTTCCATCACTATTGACGAAGCAACCATCTCTACAAGTACAGGCTTCGCTCTCGGCGGATTGTTCGGAAAGATGACCAACTTCGAGACTATACAGGGCTCAAGCAACAGCGCGCCCATCGTAATCAACAATATGAAGCAGACCACCAAGGGTCGCTTTGACGTGGGCGGCATCGTGGGATACATCCAGACCGGTTCCAGCAATACTCATGCGGATGGTGTGGTTAGCTTCTCTAACGTTTACAATGCAGGCAGCATCAGTTTTACCGGTACTGAAGCCAACAAACTTGCTACCTATATCCGTTTGGGAGGTCTGATCGGCAATGCCCTCTCAGAACGCAAGGAAGGTGACGAAACTCTGTCCCTCGAGGGTTGCTACAACAGCGGCAAGATCACCATGCCGATGGCTTCAGCAAGCGCCGGCATAATGATTGGCGGTCTTGTAGGAAATGACCGTTTCGCGCATTACGTACAAACCGGAAGCTACAATACAGGTGACATTGAACTCAGCGGCTGCAATATGGGCACAAAGGACGATGGTCTCTATGGCTTGCACATCGGCGGCAACGTCGGCTTCATCTATCACGAAGGCACCGCTTCCACAGCAACCATCACCGGCGATAAGCAGCACGCAACCAACAGCGGTAATGTCACATACACGGTTACAACTACCTATTGCGCCTATCGTCCAGCCGTTGGCGGAATCGTAGGAGTTGCAGCAGGCAAAGGCTCCGAACGGCCTCTTACCCTCAATCTCATCGATTGCACCAACAGCGGAGAACTCAAGATGGCGATGACGAGCATGCCTTCGAAAGCAAATATGGGTTATGTTTATTCATACTCTTATGCAGGCGGCATACTCGGCGTAGCAGGTATTCCTTTCTCTAATACAAGCACCAAGGAAGATGACACTACTGTCTATGACCAGTCCTATGTGGTTTCTAACATCACAGACTGCTCCAATAGCGCAACCATCAAGTGGGGCAAGATCAATTCCTCAATGAGTTCAAGCTATAACTATTACTGGAGCACCTACGCAGGCGGCATAATCGGAGTCAGCAGACCTGTTCCGGGAACCGAATACATGACCACCATCACTTCCTGCACCAACAGCGGAGATGTCCTTTCTTATGACGGCTGTGCAGGCGGTATTGCAGGCGCTATGTTGTATACCGGTACAATCACCGGTTCCGCAGATGCCTATACTGTCAACACGGGAAAGGTGATGAAAGACGGCTGCAGCAAGCCTCAGGGTCAGGCCGGAGGTGTAATCGGATGGGTAAGAATAGATGGGGACAACCCGGACGGCCTTAACTTCAACTACTGCTGCAACAAGGGCTATGCCTATGCAAATGCCGGAGTGGGCGGTTTCTGGGGTTATGTCAGCGGATTCTCCAAGTACACAGGAAGCATCCATCACCTGAAACTTGCCGGAACTGTCCGTTCATCCACTACAACCGGAAATTCTGGAATGTTCTCCGGTAACGCAAGCGGCGACATCAAGGGGAACTCCAGCCGTATCAGTAATGTCGCTGTTGGCGGTACCTTGAACGGCAAGAACTCCACAGAGACAACTATCAGTTTCAATGCTACGGACTTCGTTTCCCAGGTACGTGCAGGCTTTATGGAGTATAAGACCACGGCCAACAACCTGACTGAAGAACAAGTCTCTTCTATGAAACTCCAGTACTGGGATGGAGAAACTGAACCGGAATGGTTGTAAAAATATGAAATATCGAAATTAAAATTCAATATTATGATAATGAAAAAAAACCTATTATTAACCTTAGGAGTAATTTTCCTTGGAGTTGCGTGCTCTAAGGAAAGCGCTCCCTCGGACACACCCTTTGTGCTCCGAGCCGATCTTCCTGAAAATCAGGAAGTCGTTAAAACTGGCCTAAACGACTATGTTGTCGTTTGGAATGCAGGAGATAAGATTTCCATCAACGGAATATTGTCCAATGCCGTCGCCAGTTCAGACGAGGGGAAAAGAAGTGTGGATTTCACATTTGCATCCACCCCTTCCGCTCCCTACAACACAATTTATCCGGGAACGAGCTCATCAAACACTATTGCGTTCCCCGCATCTCAAAATTATGTGGTCAATTCATTTGATAAAGGTGCAGCTCCATCCTATGGCGTAGCCACCATGTCCGGTGAAAAACACATCGTGTCTCTGACGCCTCTGGCCACAGCGCTGCGTTTTGCGCTGAACGGCTCCGCCACAATCACTAAGATTGTGATAAACAACCTCGGCTCAGAGAAGATTACAGGTAACTTTACCGTCAATTTCGGCACTGGGGCAATTTCCGCCTCCGGTTCCAACGGGACTTCAATCACCTACAATATCGGAGCTAAGACACTGAGCGGCGATGACACCTATTTCTATGTCACCATTCCGAAAGGCACATACGCTTCAGGTCTGGAAGCTCTTGTATATGAGCAGACTACCGAAAAGTATATGAGACTCACCTTCGGCAAGGGTAAGACCTACGAAGCAGGGACCGTTGTTGAATTCGTAAGCAAGACCTATGCAGCAGGACGTGTCGAAGAAGTTGCGGCCATCAATGATTTCACGGCTCAGGCCGGCGGCGATCCCGAGAAGAAGGCCAGCTTCACTGTTGCCAACTACAATATCCTCAGCGATATTGAGGAAGCAAGGAGCGGGAGCAACGAAATGCTGAACCTCACCAATTGCAGGGAACAACTCGGCAAATGCATCAAAGCTACCGGCGCTGACCTAATCTGCTTCAACGAGGTTGATGAAACCTTTGCGAAAGGTTCCGACAACAGTATC
This sequence comes from Bacteroidales bacterium UBA1757, assembly GCA_002315625.1. Taxonomy (GTDB): domain Bacteria; phylum Bacteroidota; class Bacteroidia; order Bacteroidales; family UBA1402; genus UBA1757. The sequence continues at coordinate 9,800 of DCHH01000113.1, read as the reverse complement.
CAGAAGATTGCCGAAGATCAGGGATTCACAGGATATACCTGGAGAGTGACCAATCCCAACAAGGTTACCCACGAGTGGATATCTTACGAAAAAGAATACACCTTTGCCAACGGCTTCGCCTTCAACAGTTCTGTATTCGAATATGTGAATGAAGGCAGTTACTATTGGTTCAACAAGAACGGTGGATATACCGGCAACAAGGAAACTGCATACGGCAGCCATCTAGACAAGTTCCGCACCTTCGTATATGCCAAATTGAAACATAAAACCTCCGGCAAGACATTCAATATCCTTGTCACTCATCTGCCAAATTACAACGACGGCAACTCCGACGGTGATTTGGCTGAGGGAGTTGCACATAACTATGCTGCTACGGCAATCAATAGTTTCATGACGGCAACTGACGCTTCAGGCGCGTGGCTACTTTTCGGCGATATGAATGCATACAATGGAACCAGCGGCAACCCCGGCAAGAACTATACAGGATATCAGACCCTACTCACGAAATGGACTGATTCATATGAGGCTATGGAGTCAGATGGGACATTGAGCGACTTCTACAAAAAATACATTGGTACCCAGAGCGGTACGAATTACTATTATGGTGTGCTTCAATATACCAAGAACCATCCCGAACGCCGCATCGATCATATAATGTATCGCGGAGGATTCAAGGCCGAAGGTTATAAGACCATCCGTCTGACATATTATCACTCTGACGGCACAGTGCACCCGTACAACGAAAGCGACGAGTGGTGCCCTTCAGACCATCTTCCCGTTGTTGTCAATGTTATTCTCAATTAAACCTGCAGCAATATGAAAAAGAATTTATTTGTTTTGGCTGCAGTATTTGCAGCAATCTTCTCTTCCTGCAACAAGCATGAACTTGAGGATCCTTCTTCAAACCAAGTGGAGTTCAGTGCCGCCATCGTGGAAGACGATGACGTGAAGACCACGCTTGGTTCTAAAAGCGGATCCACATATCCTCTAACTTGGAGCGCAGATGACAAAATTTGCGTAAACGGCATAATGTCAGATGTCCTTTCAAGCGGAAGCGGCACAAAGAGTGCCTCATTCAAGGTAAGCGGACTCGGCACTGTCACTTCATACAACATCACATACCCGGGCAAAGCAGGTTCCGACAATATTGCGGTTTTCCCGACCACGACAAGCCGTACGGCACCCGTTCTTCCCATGTATGCGGCGACATCTACAAGGTCTTTCACAATGACCCACCTCGCCGGCATACTGAAACTTTCCTTGACCTCAAGCAAATCCTTGAAGATCAATTCTATAGAGCTCACTACTCCAGGCGGAGAACCTCTTGGAGGAGAACTCACAATAGGCAAGACTTCAGGTGCTCTCAATGGTGAACTCAGCGGAGGCACCAACTCCATCACCGTTGACTGCGGCTCAGGTATCAGCCTGTCAAGTACTGCGACCAGCGTTATGATTCCGGTTCCTGTAGGATCCTACAGTCAGGGCATCAAGATTACACTGACCGATAATAGTCAGGGAAGTATGGTTCTGGTAGTGCTTAACAACAGTTCCATTGAGGCCGGAAAGGTTTTGGAATTCAATACTGTGACCTATGTCTCTGATTCTTCCAGTGAGGATTTGTATCTGATTAACAATACAGCGACTCTTCAGAGTTTCATCAACACCGTGAACTCAGGTACAACCACCGAGAAATCCAAGAATGCCAAAGTGACCGCAAACTTCACCATTTCCTCTTCTGATGCGGCAGCGCTTGCTGAAGTTTCCGAATACTATGGCGTGTTTGACGGCAACAACAAGACCATCACAGGCCTTGTAAAGCCACTCTTCAACACTCTGTATGGCCAGATTAAGAACCTGATACTTAATTCAAGCGTTTCCCTTAACGAAGACGTCAATGCTGCCGGAATGTTTGTCCGTATTATCAACACTTCCAGCCTCGTGGACGAACCGGGTGGACTTTACAATTGTACCGCAAAAGGAACTCTCTTCTGGGAACCCTCTGCTTCAGAAAGTTCAGAGTTTGCTATCGGCGGCCTTGTCGGAAGAGTGAAAGGCGGAATTGTTTCCGGCTGCAGCAATGAGGCGACCATCACCACAAGCGGCAGTACAGGTTTGCAACTGATGCTTGGCGGAGTTATGGGACGTGGCGAAAAAGACACATTCTACTCTCAGGGGTCGGACGTTTCAAACTGCACCAACAGCGGCACGGTCAATTTCAACGGAACGACAGGCAATGCCTATATCGGCGGAGTCGTTGGATATGATGTATATGGAGAATGCTCCACTGCAAACTGCTCCAATACGGGAACAGTTCAGATCGGGGCAGACGGTTATGCCAACCCTGTCAATATGGGAGGTGTCGTCGGTATGTCTGGCGGCGCATTGGATGACAACACCAACAGCGGTACCGTCCAGACCCTTTGGGGGGGAAGCACCGGTCCTCACGCTTATGTCGGAGGCGTCATCGGACGTACCAGTACCACCAGCAAGACTCTGACAAATCTGAAAAATCTTGCGGACGGCAAGGTTATCGTAAAAGGTCAGGCTTATGCATATTACATCGGCGGCGTAATAGGCTGGATGAAAGGCGGCAAAGCCCAGGGCTGGGAATGTGCCGGAGACGTGACTTTGGACGCCGGCGGCGCATACACCGTATCTCTTGGAGGTCTTGTGGGCACTGCAGGAAACCGCAAATATGCAAAGACCGAAGGATCTGACGGCAGCAAGCATCTGACATTCACCGATTGCACCACAGCCAGCACTGCCGAAATCGGCACCACGGCCAATGCATACATTACCGCAAGTTCAACTGCCAACGACAACAATCTGGCCGTAGGCGGAATGTTCGGACGCATCAACGAAGGCATCACAGTCAATGGCGGCACGTCAGCCGCTTCGGTGAACATAATTCCCGTTACAATGACTTCCGGAAAGCAGCAGCCCTACTGCCTCGGTGGCATCGTGGGCTACGCCAGTGTGCTGAGCAATGCCAACACTACAAGCGGCATTGCATTCAATGGAGTAACCAATACGGGCAACGTAACACTTGCGGACGGAAGCAATACAATTTATGCAGATGCTAAAATTGGAGGCATTATCGGCTGGAGCAGGCTATTCAAGGCCGGTGCACCCCTTGTGCTCACCGATTGCGTCAACAAAGGCACCGTCAGCTGTACTGCAGCAGCTCCAAAGAACACTTATGTCGGCGGCATAACAGGCGTGCTTGAAACCACGGCCGGCAAATCTGCCATCAGTCTTGTTCGCTGCATCAACGGCGACAGCACCAATTCTGCGCTCGGCACCGTGAATAACACAGGTTCAAACGAAATGAACGATATGATAATTTCAGGCATCTGCGGCAAGATAACAGGTGTCAGCGGGCTGCCAGTCAGTTTGCAGGGTTGCAAGAATTACGGCCCCGTAACCAACAGCGGTTACAACTTCTGGACTGCCAGTGAGCTCAATGCTTCTTCCTGGGGTGTTCTTTGTGCAGGCATTGTCGGCCGAGCCGATGGCGTCTGCAATCTTTCCGCGACTAGCACTACCGATGCTAACCGCAACATAAACTATGGTTCTATCACCGATAATTCCACAACAAAGACGCCTTGCCTGGCGGGAGTCGTAGGATCGGCTTCCGGCACAGGCCCTGAGTTCGAGTATTGTGAAAACCGAGGACCCGTTCAATTTGTCGGCGCCTCAGCACAGACTATAATTATTAGCGGTATCTGCGGCCATACCAGTACAACTCCAAATCTTTCCAACACCAGTAATTATGGTGAATTGAAAGTTCTTGGCAATGCTGACAGCAAGACTACCAGCAAATACGTACTGATTGGCGGCGTACTCGGTGTGGCAAATCAGAGTGCAGGGCAATTCGATATGGAATACGCCTCCAATAATGGCAATATTTCCGTAAAGAATTATGCTCTCGATGCTTCCGGACAGCTTTTCGTCAGTGGTGTTGTCGGGCATATCGGACACTCCATTGAGCAGGCCTTCGACCACCTTTCCAACAGCGGAAGCATTATACTGTCTGCAGTAGATAACCCGGTCCCATCCACTAATTACCAATATGTCGCAGGTATCCTTGCCACCAATAGTGGCTCCAAGACCTTGACAAACTGCACAAATTCAGGCGAAATAGATGCGGGTAACAATAATGGATCAGGTGGTCCATACAGGCTTGATCTGAAGGCCCGTGTCGGAGGCATTGCCTCTTACCTGACCGTTTGTCCAGAAGGCAGTGTCAACTCCGGAGACATAAGTTGCGTGAAGAAATATAACACGAGCAACAACTCTGCGAGCCAGGTTGGCGGCATAGTGGGATATATGGATGTCGCTATCGTCAGAAATCTCACCTCAACCGGTGCGGTTCGCACTTCCGGTGCATCTCCCGTTGGTTATCTGGGCGGTATTGTCGGACAGGCAGGCACTTCCACGACTACTGTTGAAAACTGCACGGTCGGCGGTTACATCAATGGTGGCGGAACCACCCACGGCGGCTTGATATTCGCAGGTGGCTCCACCTCCGGATTGACCTTCACCAACTGCAACGCCATCAGCGGGGCGAAGTTCACCCGCAAGGTCAACGGTTCATCCAAGACAACCACCTACTCTACCGTAGGCCAGGCGCTGACCGCAACGGATCTGGTGCTTGGTAACAGCGGCACAATCACCGTAAACAATTGTACAGTTATCGCAGCAAATTAATGAGAATCATGAAAAAATTCAATTCATATATCACACCAGATATTGAAATCTGTAATACATGCTATTTAGGAGCATTCTGTATTTCCGGAGGGGAATTTACTCCAACAGAAATTACAACCTATGATCCTGATTCCGACTAATTGTCAATCTGCCTATAATTCAGTGGCCCGAGCATCACGCCCGGGCCACTGTTTTTTTTTCGAAATTACGCGAGTCACTCGCGTTTTTTTCGAACGATAATATGCCGCAGCAAGCTATTTGAGCAGAACGCTTTTTTCGCGCTTAACGAACTGAATGGCAATCCCGGAAGGGTCACGCATCATTGCGCCGTCGAATCCGGGAGCCTTCTCGTGAACAACGAGGGTGGCACCTGCCTTAGTAAGACGTTCAATGTCAGCGTCAACATCCTTGGAGGTAAAGCCGAAATGGAGGGTGAGGGGGTGCTCGCTTGTGAAAGGATAGATTATGGTCACAAAACGTTGTACGCCGGAATCTGCGGTACGGGGTACGTCCAGGAGGATTACAGGACGCTCGGACTTTTCGTGCATGGCCTCACTGTACCAGTCTTTTTCGATGCTGATTTTTGAGCTTTTCTGCCCGGCTACGAGTATACTCAAGCCTACGTTACCGTCTTTATATATAAATTTGCCGGCAGATTCGGGGTTCGCGGTTCCTTCAACTACAGCGCCCGTTTCACTTTCTGCCTCGACTTTGACCACAGATCCACTTCCCAAACAATTGCGCAGCGTCAGGTGACCTGTTGCCGGGCCCCACACCTCATCGGTCACGACGAAGAATGTCTCCTTCACAAAAGCTATGCTGCGGCAACGGGTAAGGCCTTTGTATGCCTCATGCTGAACGCTTAGCAGTTGTACGCCGGCGCTGTCAGCTTGAGGTCTCCACACTAGAACCTTCGGCAGAGGGTCGTCGTAATTCCTGTCGTCAAGAGTCAGGGCGTTATGCCTGGCGGTTGCCTTGAAATACGCACGCTGACGCTCTATTTCTTCATCTCCGGAGTAGGTGTACGCCCCGGCATCCGGCATCAACTTCTTACCGAAAGCCCATAACTCAAACGTTCCGAAATCAGGTTGAGCATGCCACATGCCACGCTGCGTGGCCTTGATTGGCATGATGATATCATCTGACGACCAACCGCTTCGCAAGGTGTAGAAACCGGAATCGGGGTGTCCGGAAGACTTATACGTCGGCGTGGGCCTAAACATTTCAGGGTCCGCAAGATCATCGTAGCGGCGCGCATCGCTGAAACAGGGATGGGTCCCGTCCGGATAACAATAGTCGAAATAATAATTAATCATCCTGTCAATCTGCTCGAGACAGGAAGAAGGCACAAGTTTTGTCTTGCCGTTGTTCTTCGCTACCTTGATTGCAGAAAGGAATGATTCCACAAAACCTATATGATAGCCAGGGTCCAGTTCGAAATGGCAGCCGTCAGGCAATGACTGGCGGACAATCTCCCGATTCAGATTGTCAAACCCGGCCTTGAGCCAGGAATCGGCCTGCTTGAATTCGGGAAAACATGCGCCGGCACGGACAATCCCCTGTGATTGATGTATTACGTGATTCCCTGACGGGCTGAAATTTTGCATCAAGAACTCAGCATTCTGATGATATGAGCGCAGGAATTCAAGAAGAAACTCGGTAGAGAACTGCTTGGAATCCAAGAAAAGAGAAAACTGTGTGCTCCACCTCAAAAGCCTGATACCAACCTCAAGAGGTCTCCATGCAAAACATTCATTTGGGGAATTGACGTCAATCGTACCGCTGCTGACCGTGCCGTGCTGATCAATCTCAAATGATTTGTTTCACCCAGTCACGAAATTCCATCACATACTCACGGGCATACTTCCCGTCTCCTGTAGTGTGATACGCCCGGCCCAACGAAGTCCACCATCCATGCCGGTGCAGTTGCACGCGCATCTCGATGTCCTTCACGGGCTAGTATTCCCAATCTATATTCTTGCCATAATTCCACACCGGCGTCTCCAGGACGTGGAAGGTGTGCTTGAGTGCATCGTCGGCCCATAGCATGTCTTTTTCAGAGGCGGTCTTTGAATCCTGACCAGGGATATATACGCCCTGCCGTGTACGGAAATAGTCGAGCAAAGCTTCCGATGCCTTGTTCCACCGACCCCGTTCATACTCGGCCCTGACCTTTTCCAACCCCGGTCTGCTAAGGTCCAGAGCTTCGAAAACGTCCTTATAATCGCGTGCGGCCTCTGTTGCTGACGACATATAAACGGAAATGCCGAGCAAAACGCTCAAAACGCACAATATTTTCTTGATTGACATCATGCTTTTTATCTCAAAACAAACTCCACCACTATCGGAAGATGGTCGGAGGGGCAGAATGACTCTCCGCTCACTTTATACCCTGTCATGATTGACTTGTAAGACCTGGGAACCACGGAATATGTCTGCGCATTCCGGTACATTATGTGGTCAATGCGTCGCTCCGGATGGTCTTTCGTATATTCGTCAACATCATAATGATACTTGGCAGAACTTCCTGACATGGTGCCGCAATATGTGATGTAGGTCTGGTTCAGTTTGCCCTGTGCCTTGAGATAGTCGTAGGCGTCTGTCCATTTCTGAAGAAGGATGGCATGTCCGGCAGCATTCGCATCGGTTTTTGAAGTTGACGAATTGAAATCCGCACCGACAATGCACGGCATAGACATGTTCTGCACGAATGAATTCAGGGCCGTTGCGCAGATCTTATGCGCTTCGCCAGTCTTATACCCGGAGGATTCACCGTCAGTCGAGAGAGGGAAATGGGTACTTATCACGCATAGCTGCCTGGAGGAATTGATATGCTTGAGCTTGGTCCAAACCAAGGTACAAGACTTCGGAACGTGTGATGAATAGGCCGTCATCCTGTCTGAAGTATAGGTTCCGTCCTTCAGATACCAGTACATTCCTCTGGAAACGAGTTTGAATTTCTTAGAGTTATAGGCAAGGCCGTTTGAATAATAATACTCTAGGGTCGAGGCATCAACCACCTTGTTTGGGTTGGCTATGTCCCAGATGTAATTTTTTATGCCTGAGGCAATTGAGGGTAACTGCGTGGCAAAAGTGGCATCTATTTCATTAAAGCAGATGATGTCTGCGTCGCATTCTGAAAAAACCTGGCTGAAACAGTTTCTGCATTTGTCCAAGGCCATTTCGGTACGCCTGCCGTCATTGACAAGAATGTTATACGATGCGAAACGGAAGAGGGTGTCAGACGGATCAACCGGAGTGACAGGGCCATCCGATCCTCCCGTTTTTTTGCATGAAACCATCAATGCCGTCGCAAGCAACAACATTGATATGAAACAATTCTTGGTGTATTTACCCATTAAGGAAGGACCACGTTTTTACAGTCGTCGGTAACGATGAGAGGACGGACGTCAGGCTTGCGGAAATGGAAGCGCACGTTGGACATATACACGTTGTTGGCATGTCTGATATAGAATCCACTTGCCGGAAGTGTCTGCCCGAGGCACCTATTCTCGGGATATTTTTTTTCTGATTCAGGGACCTCTTTTTGTATCATTTCGAGGGTGCCTCCGCCGGGAGCTGTGATATCGATATCAGACAAATACACGTCTTCCACATACAATCCTGGCACACCGGTTATCGAACTGGACATCCAGCTCTCACTGAACGCCGTTACTCCGCTTATGGTAATGCCACGCAGACGGCTCCCTTCTGGGAATTTTGACTCCTCACGACGGGCGAGACGGATAAAAATCGGCGTCTGGACATCCCTCATAGATACATTGCTTATCGTGATATTCTCAGCGATGCCGCCATCTACCATTTCGAGAGCTATGCCTGAAATAACAGTTATAGGGGCCGTGATCCCCTCGAGCTTTGTGGACCAGTGTCTGATATTGTCCTCTGTGGCATGACGCACTGCAATATTGCTAATTGAGATATTGCGGAAACCGGTGAGCGAGGCCGTTCCCAGTTTGATGGCGTTACAGTTCGACGCCGCAACGCAGTTTGTCACAGTCACGTTTTCGCAAAACTTGTCAGAATTGCTCTTGAGACAGATTGCATCATCCTCACAGTCGAAAATACAGTTGGTGACCAAGACATCTTTCGAGTCAATGTCGATGCCATCATTGTTGTAGTTGCAGTGCGAGCGCACTTTCACCCCGCTGACCCTCACATATTCGCAATCTAAGTAGCGCTGCACCCAGTGTGCGGAATTTTCAAGACGTATATCACTGATTACTACGTTAGTACATTCATCGAAGAAGAGTATCATCGGACGATTTCCCGGATCCCTTTTTGTCCTGAATGCGGGATCCCCGCCTTGACCATCAATGGTCCCGAGACCAGTAATGGCGATATCCTTCTGGCCATAAGCATATATCAAAGCCGAGAACTCGGACCTTCTGCCATTGGTGATGCGGTGTGCGCGTTCGTATGCCGTAGTGTCCGTCACGCCAAGAATCCTTGCTCCCATCTTCAGATGCAGTTCAACCCCTGATTTCAGCTCTACGGGACCTGTGTAGAAATCACCAGCCGGCACCATTACCGTACCGCCGCCTGCTTCGCTCACCATATCCACCGCCTTTTGGATAGCGGCGGCATTGTCTCTTCCAGGGCCTTCTTTCGCCCCCATTTTCGTGATATCAACGTTTCGGCTGCCCCCAATAGCGGGTATGGCAATCAATATAGACAAAAAAATCAGTGCTTTTTTCATAAAAGTTTCGCTTGACGTATATTCTTCCAAAGATAAGAATAAAATCTCAATTAAAAAAAGTGCACAAAGTTTTGCACTTTTAAAAAAATGCCGTATATTTGCAGTCCCATTGCGGAAATAGCTCAGT
>DCHH01000113.1:0-190 GCA_002315625.1 Bacteroidales bacterium UBA1757 | reverse complement strand
GTTCGAGTCTCGTTTTCCGCTCAAACGTTAAAAGGCAGCCCTTGTGGTTGCCTTTTAACGTTTCATTGGCACACCGCCACTCTCGAACTCGCGACCCTCCCCCGAGGGGTGGCTGCTGCGCAGCGGCAGCCGGGGGACTACGTATGGGCAGACTCCGGCTTGCCGGAGTTCGAGTCTCGTTTTCCGCTCA
>DCHH01000126.1:4242-19130 GCA_002315625.1 Bacteroidales bacterium UBA1757 | reverse complement strand
GGTGACCAGATGGCTGTTCACCTTCCCCTTGGAAATGAGGCTATTGCTGAAGCCCAGCTGCTGATGCTTGCTTCTCACAATATTCTGAACCCGAGTAATGGCTCGCCTATTACCGTTCCTTCGCAGGATATGGTTCTTGGTCTGTACTACATCACCAAGGAAAGAGCCGGAGCAAAGGGTGAGGGACTGAAGTTCTATTCTCCCGAAGAGGCCCGCATCGCCTTGAACGAAGGCCGTGTGGATATGCACGCAAAGGTTTCGGTCCGCATTGACGACAAACTGATAGAGACCACCATGGGTCGTATCATTGTCAATGAGTTCGTTCCGAAGGAGGTTGGTTTCGTCAACAAACTGATGTCGAAGAAGGAACTTCGTAACGTCATCAGCGATGTCATTGCAAAGTGCGGTGTCGCCCGTACTGCCCAGTTCCTTGACGATATCAAGAACCTCGGTTACCGCATGGCATTTGAAGGTGGTCTGTCGTTCAACCTGCAGGATGTGATTATCCCGAAGGAAAAGGCTGACCTCGTGGCTGAGGGTCACGATGCAGTTGAAGCCATCTCTGATGAATACAAGATGGGTCTCATTACCAACAATGAGCGCTACAATAAGGTAATCGATGTCTGGACTGATGTCAACAAGAAACTGTCTGAGATTCTGATTCACCAGTTGGAAAACGACGACCAGGGATTCAACTCTGTCTATATGATGATGGATTCCGGTGCTCGTGGTTCGAAGGAGCAGATTCGTCAGCTGTCAGGTATGCGTGGTCTGATGAACAAGCCGCAGAAGTCAGCTTCTGAAGGTGCACAGATCATAGAGAACCCGATTCTTGCAAACTTCAAGGAAGGCCTGTCGGTGCTGGAGTACTTCATCTCTACCCACGGTGCCCGTAAGTCATTGTCCGATACTGCTCTTAAGACTGCTGATGCCGGTTACCTGACCCGTCGTCTGGTTGATGTGTCACATGATGTGATTATCAACGAGGAGGACTGCGGTACTCTGCGTGGCCTTACCGCCGTGGCAATCAAGGGCGTCTGCACGTTGTATGAGCGTATCCTTGGCCGTGTTTCTGTCCACGATATCTTTGATCCCGAAAATCCTGAGGATCTCATCGTTGCATCGGGTGACGAAATTACTGAACCGATTGCCGAGCGTATCGAGAAGTCCTCTATTGACCGTGTCGAAATCCGTTCAGTCCTGACGTGCGAAAGCAAGAAGGGCGTCTGTGCCAAGTGCTATGGACGCAATCTGGCTACGGGTCGTCTGGTTCAGAAGGGCGAGGCTGTCGGTGTCATCGCTGCACAGTCAATCGGTGAGCCTGGTACTCAGCTGACTCTGCGTACGTTCCACGCCGGTGGTGTTGCAAAGGGCGATACCATTGCTTCCGACCTGAAGGCTCCCTACGATTGCGATGTCAAGATTGAGGAACTCCATACTGTTAATTCTGCCGAGGATCCCAATGTCCAGATTGTTATCGGACGTTACGGTGAAATGAGACTTATTGACCCGCTGACCAATGCTGTAACCACTCATAACCTTTCATACGGTTCGAAGCTGTATGTCAAGAACGGTGAGCATGTGAAGGCCGGTACACTGATTTGCGAATGGGACAACTATAATGCTGTCATCATCTGCGAAGAGTCAGGTAAGCTGCAGTTCGATACCATCGAGGAGGGTGTTACATACCAGACAATTGTCGATGAGGCAACCAAGGTCCGCGACAAGATTATTATTGAACCGAAGGACCGTACAAAGGTTCCTGCTATACATATTCTTGACAAGGAGGGTAACCGTCTCCATTCTTACAACCTGCCTGCCGGAGCACATCTGCTAAAGGAGGACGGTGAGCGCATCGAAGCCGGTCAGACGCTGGTCAAGATTCCGCGTGCCGTTGCAAAGGCTGGTGATATTACCGGTGGTCTGCCCCGTGTCACGGAGTTGTTTGAGGCACGTAATCCATCCAACCCTGCCGTTGTCTCTGAAATCGATGGTGATGTTGTCGAGTTCGGTCATATCAAGCGCGGTAACCGTGAAATCGTGATTCAATCCAAGACCGGTGAACTCAAGAAGTATCTTGTGCCCCTTTCAAAGCAGGTGCTGGTTCAGGTCAACGACTTCGTGCGTGCCGGAACTCCGCTTTCGGACGGTGTAATTACCCCGGCCAAGATTCTGGAGATCAAGGGCCCGACGGCTGTCCAGGAATACATTGTCAACGAGGTCAAGAACGTCTATCGTCTGCAGGATGTTAAGATCAATGACAAGCACTTTGAGGTTATTGTGCGTCAGATGATGCGCAAGGTCGAAATTGTCGATGCAGGTGATACACGCTTCCTTGAGGAGCAAGAGGTCGATAAGAACGATTTCCTTGAAGAGAACGACCGTATTTGGGGCAAGAAGGTTGTCGAGGATGCCGGTGATTCACAGATTATGAAGCCCGGTATGATTGTGACAGCCCGCAAGCTTCGCGATGAGAACTCTTCACTGAAGCGTCGTGACCTCAAGCAGGTGACGGTTCGCGATGCCCGTCCGGCTACAGCCAACCAGATTCTGCAAGGTATCACCCGTGCCGCTCTGCAGACCTCGTCGTTCATGTCGGCTGCTTCGTTCCAGGAGACAACTAAGGTCTTGAACGAAGCCGCAGTCGAAGGAAAGGTCGATTACCTGGAGGGCATGAAGGAGAACGTCATCGCCGGTAACCTGATTCCTGCCGGAACAGGCCAACGCGAGTTCGACAAGCTGATTATTGCTTCCATGGAAGACTATGAGGCCGCTCACGCAAGTGACGAGACAGAAGAAGCTCCTGTCGAGGCTGAATAATCCTGAGAGTAAATATACAAAAAAAGAGAGTGTTGCCATTTCGGTAACACTCTCTTTTTTATATCTAAGCTGGAGGATTAGTCCAGCTTTACTTTGACTTGCTTGCCGGTGTAGGAAACTGTTTTTCCGTTGACAATGAAGGTGCGAGATTCGAGCATGCCGGGGAAGGAGCCTTTTCGGGCGCCGATTGTGAGGGTACGGCCTTTCTCGTTCCATGAGAATGTGATGGTTGAATAGAGCCCCTTTTCGTAGTTGTAGTTGTCGCCTTCATCCTCGTACAGGGTGAAAGTGGCATCCTTGCCGGGATAGACGCTGATGGTCATCTCCTTCCAGTTCTTCATGTCGGCGTAGGTCATCCCTTCTACAGTGGGAAGAATGCTTCCGGCCTTTATGTAGGTGGGGCAGTATTCAAGTGGAGCATCGGCTTCGAGGCTCTGTCCGCCCGTGTAGAGCTTGCCGGTATGGTAGTCGTACCAGTCGCTGCCGGCGGGGAGATAGACGGTATATTTCTTTCCGGCCTTCCAATCAACCTGCATGTCAAATGCGTCTCTTGAAATCTTTTCGGGGGTGTAGAGCGGGTCGAGGACTGGACATACCAGTATGCTCTGCCCGAACATGAATTCACGGTTGTTGTCCCAGGTGTTGCGGTCACCGGCGAAGTCCATGACAAGGGCACGCATGAAAGAACCGTCGTTGCGGGTGACCTGCCAGGAGGTGCTGTAGATGTAGGGAAGCAGCGTGTAGCGCTCCTTGACAATACCTTTAAGTGCATCATAGACAGGTTCTCCTTCGCTGCCGAAATAGTAAATCTCACGGAAAATGTCGGCTCCGTGGCTGCGCATCATCGGGCAGAAGACGCCGAACTGCATCCAGCGGGTGAAGAGCTCCTGGAACTGCGGGTTGCGGGGGGCGGAATTGCGCCCTTTTACATTATAGGAATTGGCGAAGAAACCGCCAAGGTCGGTGTTGACATTCGGGTTGGCCGTCAGGGTGTAGTTCAGGCAGATGGGAATCTGCTTACGGAACGAATCCCAAGAGGACTGGATGTCGCCGCTCCAGGTGTTGGCACCAGTGCGCTGCTGGCCGGCAAAATAGCTGCGGGTGAGGATAAAGACGCGCTTGGAACTGTCAACGGCTCGCTGTGCGTCATACACTCCAGCCACTGTCAGCAGCGGGAAGGCGTTGCGGACACTGCGGAAACTGGCTTTCGTCTCGCTTCCGTCGGGCAGGGTCATGGGAACCACCTGGTCGAGGTCGCTCTCCTTGAAGTTGTGGTGGTCGGGGTCGGTAGAGTCCATCCACCAGCCGTCTATGTCCATGTCGTGCATCTTTGAAAGGTATTTCCAATAGATGTCGCGGGCAGTCTGGCTGTATGGGTCATACACCCTCACTCCTGACGGATAGTCCATTTTCGGGGGCCATTGGGGCAGGCCGCTGCGGGGCCATGTCTCGAAATCGAAGATGAGTCCCTGCGGCTTCAGTTCCCGGTAGGGCTTAGTCTCTGGACCGAATGAGGCCCAGATGGAGATTGAAAGGTGGGCATTCTGACGATGTACTTCGTCAATCATCTGCTGGGGACGGGGGAAGGTCTCGTTGAGGAATTCCATGGCGTTCCAGTTGTAGTTGCCGCCCCAGTACTGCCAGTCCTGGATAATGCCGTCGAAGGGGATGCCCAGTTCGCGGTATTTATGGACAACTTCGAGAAGTTCGTCCTGGCTTTTGTAGCGCTCGCGGCACTGGTGGAAGCCGTAAGTCCAGAGGGGAAGCATTGGTACATGGCCCGTCAGAGAACGCATACAGGCTATTACGTCGTCAGCGTTCTGACCGTACATGAAATAATAATCGACCAGTTTCCCGACTTCGGAGTCGAGCGAGAGGATGTCGTTCTCGTCGGTAATCCAAGTGGGGGAGTAGTTGTCCCAGAAAACGCCATAGCCTTTCACGCTCTGGAAAAAGTGTGAGAAGTCCTCCAGGTTATCCTGAATCATCCGGCGGTTCTCGCCCCGCTGCGACATCTTGCCGTTCTGCAGCAGCCCCAGGCCGTAAATGGGTTCGCCCTCTTCGAGCTGAAATCCTTGTTTCACCCTAAAAGAACCCTTATCGGGCCCTTCCGTCAGAGGAGTGAAGGTGCAGGCCGTTTCCTGAAGCAGGATATTCCCTTTCTTGTCCTTGAAGGTGACAGCGCCTTGAGAGTCAATACTCCAGGTGAAATCTGCCTTGGCTTTGGCATCAGGAGTCATGATGACGGACAGAGACTGTTTGGCTGCAATTGTCTGAGGATTCCCGTCAACGGTTTTGACTACCCGGACAATGTTATTGCCATAGGATATGACTTGTGTCTGTACCTGCGAATATGCGAACGATACAGTCATAAATGAGAATGTAATGGCGACGAGACCGGTCGCCAGAAGTCTGGACGGCTTGTGGAGTGAATGCATGGTTCTATTATATATTGTGTTTAATTTGCTTGTGATACGTGCTCCCGATACTCCGACGGGGTGCATCCGACAATGAGCTTGAATTCCCGGCTTGCGGTTGCGCGTGAACGGTAGCCTGCCTCAAACATCAGGTCAATGATGTTCACATCCTTTTCTTCCTTCAACCTTTTGCAGATGTGCCCGACGCGCTTGCGGTTGATCATATCCGAAAAGTTCTGGTAGCCCAGACCCTTGATCTTTTCCAGAAGATATGTACGGTTGGTTCCCATCATCTGCGCGAGTCCGGCAGCAGTAATGTCGGGATTCATCCAAATCTCAGGGCTGTCCAAGAAAATGGTGCTGGTTTGTTGTTTGGGGGTGGAGTGCTCCTGTTCTTGAACGGATTCATAGCTCCGTACAGGTTCAGTCACCGGGATTCTTACCTTTAGCTCTATGTATGCAACAATAACATCAATGGTAACGGCAATAATGTAATCAAGGATAATTGCCGGGAAATATCCGCACACCAATCCGGCGAGGAAAGCAGGGGATATAAGGCAGGTGAGTATGTGCAATAAAACTATAGTCTTTTTTGAAACCAGACACTGTCGCCATTCGTATGACAGGCATGCTGCAGCGATGGGGTATGCGAAATAAAGAAAGACAATCATCAGACGAATCAATACGTCGGGGCGTCTGATGCCGTCAGATAATTCCTCGAATGAGTAGAGCGGAACAGGGTGAATAAGCAACAAGAGAATAGTCAGTACGACGGCTGGAGATATGAAGACAAGCATCTTTTTGAGGCTCACTTTCCCCGGGTGTTTAATCTCTACGATATAAGCCAATATAAAAAGGAGTGTTAATAGCCCCGTGATTAAAGATGCCGGTCTTAGAATAGTACCAAAGGGGTCTATATCCTGACCATTCAACAATGTCCGGAGAATGGTGCCAGACATTCCGAAAAATTGAAATAGGAAGGAACAACAGGCCAGCAGATAGGGCCGGGAGCGGTAATGCTTGAACTTATGGAACAGTATAACACAGGCTGCCGCTACCAATAGTAGCACTGAACTGAGTAGAATAATGACAATTAGCGAATTGACGGGGGCCATTTGCTCTGATTCCTGTTTTTTGTGACATTTCAGTGTGCAAATGTAACAAAATTATCATGACCGGCGGACTGCTTTTTGCAATTTTGATACATCTTTGTTGCAATATTGTGACACCATATCCAATGGATGGTTGTACTTTCGCAGCGTGAATCAAAATGCACTTCCGGTGTGTTTCGGAGCACCTTTTGTCTGTTAACAATAATTCAAACAATAAAGACAGTTATGAGTCAGAAATCATTCATCAGTCAGCGTCCGGCCTTTTGTGGAGCGCTGATGAGGTTGCTGCTGTTGGCAGCTATGGCATTGCCTGCCTGGCAGGTTTTGATTGCGAATGAAATAAAAAATCCCGGGACGTATAGTCGGGATGTTATGTATCCGTGGAAATTTGTTGATGTACATTACGAATCATTCGAGAAGGATAAAACGTAGTATCGGAAATGGTCCGGGAATGACAAAAATGCCGATATCTGGGAGGATAACCTTACCTATGACGGCAAAAATAATGCCTACGGATACAAAATCGACCGAATAAATGAAAACCACACTCCGTCGTTCAAGGTGTATTATGTGTATTCACAGCCAGTACCTCCGTACGCTGTGTTCGATGCTGAGTGGGACTATTATATGAGCGATGAATGTGACAGGGGAAAGTATCTTGCATACTTCTCTATTTTTGAATCCAAATCATACGCAGAAGATAGAGATCTGTATGTCTATCCTGGAAAAAATGCGAATAGTAGTGACATGGCTAATCACGAAGTTGTAATCGCATCCATGCATGCGAACCTTGATAAGGGAGATCCTAACGAGCATGGACAATCAGGAACATTCATGAGCCAAAAGCCGGAATGACAGTTGTGTTTCCTTTTTGAATTATCCATAATTAAACATTGTCGTCATGAAAAAATTATTGTATCTGACAGTTATGGCTTTTTGCCTTGTTGCATGTTCTGTAAAATCTGAGAAAACAAGTGAGGTGAAGAAATATGATCTTGAGCATCATTTCTATCTTCCGGAACTTATCGATTACCTGAAAACCCGTACGGAGGTTCCATACATCGATACGGTCAATAACATTTGCTGGATGCGTGAAGGTATCGAATGGCATATCAGTACGGATAATTGTGATGTGCTTCCTGGTATTGACCAGGTTGCAACGATTCTTGACTATCTTGCTTTGCCAATTGAAGTACACATTAAGGATATGGACGAGAAAGGCATCGATGTAGCTGTCATTAGTACTTCTCCTGTCATTGAAGACCTTCCTCGCGAAGAAGCTATCTATTTCTCCAGAAAGACAAATGACGCAGTCGCTCAGATGATGAAGCAGTATCCTGATAGAATAATGGGAACGGCCTCACTGCCTACTCCGTACGTGGATGATGCCATTGTTGAATTGGAACGCTGTATCAATGAACTTGGGTTTAAGTATTGGCATACCCATTCCAATTATATCGACGAGCATCTGTATGATGTAAAATTCGAGCCGCTCCTCGCCAAGGCTGAGGAGCTTGGATGCGCCATATATCTTCATCCTACTCTGTCCGATAATGCCGATATGAAGAATCTCGGATATCTTTATCCTGCAGCAGGCCTCGGCTTTGGTCAGGATGTGATGAAAACGGCTGTCCGCCTTGTTATGGATGGTACATTCGACAGACATCCAAATCTGAAACTTATTATTGGGCACCTTGGAGAATATATTCCTTTCACTCTTGACCGGCTTGATAACAGATTGTCTTGCATCCCGGAACCGGCAATAAAAATGCAACATAAGTTTTCATACTATGTCCAGAATGGGAATATCCTGATAACCACCAGCGGAAATACTTCCGAAGAGGCCTTTGAGTGTGCCATGAAGGTGTTCGGCATTGACAAGATTATGTTTGGCTCTGACTATGGTTACGAAGATTTTACGGAGCAGACAGATTTTATAAAGAACTTGCCAATATCCCAGGAAGGTAAGAATAAGGTATGGGGTGGTAACTTTGAGAGAATCTTTTCGAAGTAATATTCATAGTCGTCATAACGACCATAAGAGGAGAGGATATAAACAATTATCTTCTCCTCTTGTGTTTTGTGAACGGCCCGTTCGGTCATTTTCTTCTGTGTTGCCATGATGTTTTTTGCTACTTGAGACGTTTTATTGTAATATTGCGACAAGTGATTAATGAAAAAGATGTACTTTTGTAATCGGGAGTAATCTGTATTTCGGGTGAGCTTGGTACACCATTTGTTTGTGAAAAAATCATTATGACTCGGAAATCATTCATTTGTCAGCATCCGGCCTTTTGTGGAGCACTGATGCGCCTGTTGCTGTTGGCATCGTTGGCGACAAGAAAGTAATCAACAAAAAATAATTAATAATAAGTAGCAATGAGAACAATCAGAACAATCTTTTTGCTGGCAGTCATTGCGCTGGCAACCTCCACTCCCGCTATGGCGGAAGACCGGAATCCCGATTACGCCACTGCCGATGGTAAGGACTGGGTCTATAACCACCAGATTGAGGTCAAACGGTGCCAGGATGAACCGGTCAAGGAAACCAATATCGACCTGTTCTATATCTACCCGACGGTATGCATGCAACAGACCGAGTATAGTAAAACACACGACGGCTTCGTAAGTATTGACGATGAGGGCATGCGTGAAGATGCCATATCCTTGTCCTCGGCTAAGGGTGCATTTTTTACAACCAGTATGACTTTTGCCTCCTACACCCAGGTGTATGCCCCTTATTACCGTCAAGCCACGATGGTGGATGAAGGTATCCATGGTGACAACGATTCTACACTGTGTGAATATTTGTACAAAGGTCTGGCTTATCAGGATGTGAAAGCGGCTTTGGACTATTATTTCTCCACGCTCAATCCTGCCGGCCATCGCCGTCCCTTCATTCTGGCGGGTCACTCCCAAGGTTCGGCATTGCTGCGTCTTGTAATGGAACACTATTTTTCCCAGCCCGACAAGGTGGCTCTGCTGGACAGCATGGTAGCCTGTTATGCTATCGGTTTTGGAATAGGTGAGAGCGGAATGGGACGCATAGAAGCGGCTACTGGCGTGAAATTTGCCAGCGACGCCACATCCTCAAAAGTGTATGTCTCCTGGAATACCGAGGGGCCCGGCGGCTGCGGCGTGTGTACGCTTTGGCCGGCCGATGCGGTGGCTGTCAATCCTCTCTCTTGGACAACCGATGGTGTGGCCGGACCTGAATTGAACACAGGTGCCAGACAAGGCATAATGTCAGATGAGGTGCGTCCGGGATTGTATGGTGCTGAAATATCCGACCATGGTACTGTGATTTGTCGTGAAATGCCTGCCCGGAATTATATGGATCCAAGTGCAGGACTTGGTGACAGATGTCTCCACGGATACGACTATGCCGCCTATTGGAACAACATAGGCGAGAATGGTATGAGGCGTGCCGCCAAGATGGCCGGTTGGATACCTGTCAAAGTGACTGGATTGGATGAGCATACCTACATTGCCCAATATCAATATAAATTACAGGGCGAAACCATTTTCAAAAATGAAGCTGCCCGTGCGGGTGCTACGTATTGGGTGCCTGCCACTGCCATAGCTGTACAGGTGGTGGTCAATGCTACTGACGGTTATAAACTGGCCAGTGGCAAATCCAGCGACAAGGTGAACGTCACCGTGTCCACAGCCCTGCAAGAGGGTACGGTGGTAGTGGATGTCACCGGACATGGCGCCAAATGGGATTCCCAGCGCAAGCCCGACTATTCATACGCCAAGGACTGGTTCCTTAATCACACACTCAGCCCAAAAGAAGCCAAAACGATTGGCGGCGAGCCCGCCGAAGATACCGGTGTGGATCTGTTCTATCTCTATCCTACATCCTGCCTTGTGCTCAACGACTCATGCGTGAAGGGCGTATGCGATATAGAAGACCAGTATATGCGTTCCGCCGATGGCGCAGCCTTCGCTTGGGATATGGCTGCCAAAGTGTTTGCCGGCATGGTGAATGTATATACGCCTTATTACCGTCAGACGCCCACTGAGACGGAATTGCAGATCATTGGCGCTACTGCAACATACGTCGATGCATACGATTCCATTGCCACTCTTTGGTACAACAACGCTCCCTATCAGGATGCAACAGACGCACTGGACTACTATTTTACCCAGTTCAACCCCAATGGAGACCGTCCGTTTATCATCGCCAGTCACTCGCATGGTACGGGTATTCTGCATCTGATCATGAAAAACTATTTCACTCAGGAGGAGAAAAAGCCTCTGTTGAAAAATCTTGTGGCATGTTACGCTGTAGGTATGGGACTGAGCAAGACCGATATGCAGACCATTGAGAACGGCACCAAGTGTGCAACAGGTCTTGCCGATGGTGTCAAAATGGCCACCGATGCTACAAGCACGGGAGTCTATATTATGTGGAATACCGAAGGGCCTGATACACCGGACGATATGATGAGTGCCTTGTGGCCTGCCGATCCTGCTCCTGCTGTCAACCCGATTCTTTGGACACAGGATACGACATACGCCCCTGCCAGTCTGAACCTGGGGGGATGGAGAGAGTTTGGCGGTTCTATTGAGACTGGCTTATATGATGCCAAATGCAATCTTGCTCATGGTACGGTCGTATGTTCGTCGCCTCTACTGGAAGGAAAATATACGGGTTCCCCATATTTTGGTCTTAAGTCATTCCACAGTGTCGATTACGGATTGTATTGGGAGAATATCCGTCAGAATGCCAACGAGCGTATTCATACCATGACGGGCAAGTACCCGATTGAGCCTAAGGGCAAGGTACTTAAGTATGATCTGGAGCACCATTTCGCTACCAGCGATTTTGTTCACTATTTGGAAACACGTACGGCACTACCCATGATCAAGGATAGTATCCCTCTCCAACGCGTAGGGCAAGATTTTGGTAACAATATCTATGCGCCTATCTTGAGTGGTGGAAAAAGCATCTATGACCAACTGACCAATCTGGGTCAGGATCGTATTGACGAGATGGATAAAGCCGGTGTAGATGTAACTTTATTAGGTGCATCCTTGAGTGTGGAGGAACTGGAGTTGGCACCCAGTTGCTATTGGGCACGTATCCACAACGATTCCGCTTACGCCTACTCGCAACGCTATCCCAATCGTGTCATTCCAACAATGACCCTGCCTGTCGCCAATGTCGATTCGGCGATAGCGGAGATGAAGCGCTGCTATGACATAGGCTTCCGTATGTGGTTTGCCCGTTCGAACTTCGGCTATCGTTATCCTCGTCTGTATGACCCTGTCTATGAGCCTCTTCTGGCAAAGGCAGAAGAATTGGGTGTTTCCGTCTATCTACACCCTGAAGTGCCTACAGAGCCATCTCTGCTCGACAATGGCGTAGGTTATGCAGAACCTGGTCTGGGCTATGGTCAGGATGTGATGAAGACCCTTGTACGACTCATTCTGAATGGCACTTTTGACCGCCATCCGCACCTTCGTATGGTGGTTGGTCACTATGGTGAGTGGCTGCCATTCACCATGGACCGCATAGATCACATGTATAAGGTTGCCCAACAGAATCCGCAGCTGAAGTTCCAGGCACAACACGATGTCGATTATTATGTGCGTCACCATAATATCCAATTCACTTCCAGCGGAAATATGGATCCGTTGGTCTATCAGTTCACCATGGACCGTATCGGCAGTACCAGTTGCCTGATGTTCGGTTCGGATTATCCGTACGAGAACTACTCCAATGCGGTTCATGCGCTCGACACCCTGCATTTGAGTGAGCAGGACGAACGGGTGTATTGGCAGGATAATGTCCTCAAATATATCCTGACCGATACTCCTGCTTGGGACAGCATTGCTAAACCCGAACCGGTGACACCTGTGGTTAAGACTCCGTCCGTGCGAGGATATGACTTTGAGCATCACTACTATGTGCCCGCTTTCTTTGATACCTGCGCCCTTCGCACCAAGTCTCCCTATTATGATCCTTCTGAGCAAATACTCTATGTACATAGTCAATATTCAATGCCTGTTGGTGGGATTTACGGCAATATCACCACCTTCAGAGACGGCCGTATCGCCGTCATGGACCAGGTTGGTATGAACACGGCTGTGATGAGTTGTAGTGAGGGTGTCGTTGAGTGCGATTCGTCAGCCGTTGTGGCCCTCTGCCGTATGTCCAACGACTCGGTCATTGAGATGGGCAAACGCTATCCGGGACGTATCATGGGAGAGATGATTCTGCCTATCAATAGTGAGCAGGAGGCTATTAAGGAGATGCACCGTTGCTATGATGCAGGTATGCGTGTGTGGTGTGTATCGGCTAACTTTGGCACATCGGACACCACCGCTACCCATATCTATGATGCGCAATATGAGCCGCTCTTGGCGGAAGCCGACGAACTCGGACTGTCGCTCTATATCCATCCGCAGGTTACCACCGATGCCGATTGTCAGGATTTTGGATATATATATGGTGCGGCCATTTATGGCTTCACCATAGAATCGATGCGGACTTCCATTCGTCTTATTCTCAACGGCTCGCTCGACCGCTATCCCAATCTGAAGATTATCATCCCGCACGTAGGTGAGTATCTGCCTTTTGTGCTGGAACGTATGGATAACCGTTTCTTCAGTGTGGAGGATCCGTATGTCGTCTGTAAGAAGACCATCCGTGAGTATATCGCTGACCATCGCGTCTTCATTTCTACCAGCGGTATGGTCAATAACCAATGTCTCGGCCTTGCCATGAAAACGTTAGGTGTGGATGCTATCGTCTATGCGTCGGACTATCCATACGAGGACTATGCCAATATGGTCAATACGTTCTGCTCTGCCAACCTCTCGCAAGAGGAACTCGACAAGATTTGGGGTGGCAATGCCGAAAAGTATATACTGACCAATTTGCCGTCTGCTTTGGACCGCCCCACCGATTCACCAGTCCGCCGATTCACCAAATTCATTCAGGACGGACAACTGGTCATCGAATGCGATGGTGTGCGCTATAACGCCCAGGGAATTAAATTGTCGCTCCTTAAACAGTGAGATTGACTGGCGGCTGGAAATATCGTTCTGTTTGTGAATATAATCATTATGACTCGGAAATCATTCATTTGTCAGTATCCGGCCTTTTGTGGAGTGCTGATGCGCCTGTTGCTGTTGGCATCGTTGGCGACAAGAAAGTTGTTAAATCCAAATAAGTGATTGTTATGAAACAAAGTCTGTTTGCTATTGCATTGATGGTCTGCTTCTGTGTGACTGCGTTCGCACAGGAAAAGCAGGAGAAACAGGAAAAAGGTTTGTCGGCCGGGATTCCGGTGAACTACGACGAAGAGGATGTCGGTGACATCTATGACGGGTTGCCAGACCCTCTGGTGTTCAACAACGGAAAGCCGGTCAAGAATGCCAAGCAGTGGGAAAAACGGCGTGCTGAGATTATCGAGCTTCTGGAAGTCAATCAGTATGGCAGATGGCCGGAAAAACCGCCGCTCCGCTATACTGTTGATACGGACGAAGGTCTCGGCGGTGAAGCCGTACGCAAGCAGGTTACAGTCTTTTTCTCGGACGATAATGAAGGGCCCCGTGTAGATGTGCTGATTTATCTGCCGAAGCAGGCTAAGGGACCGTCACCCCTGCTTCTGAACCTCAGTTTCTTCTCCAATAACTATACCGTGATGGAACCTGGTGTAAAGGATGGACGTCGTTGGGATGCGAAGACCAAGACAATGGTACCGGCTCCTTCTTTCCCCATGCAGGGGCCTGCCCGTCCGGGAGGAATGACTGAAACCATCAAGAAGTTCTTGGACGCAGGCTTTGGTTTCGCTACTTTGTGCTACACCGATATCACTCCTGATTTTCAGGATGATGCTGAACTGGGTGTACGCGGACTTTATCCGAAGCCTGAGGCTGACGGCTGGGGTTCCATATCGGCCTGGGCCTGGGGTATAAGTCAGGTTATTGATTATTTTGAGGTCGATAACGACATCGACGCAAAGCGTATTGCCCTGACAGGTAGTTCACGTTTGGGAAAGACCACTATGTGGACGGGTGCCCGTGAGCGTCGTATTGCCGTTGTCATTCCGAGTTGTTCGGGAGAGGGGGGAGCTGCTTTGAGCCGTCGCGACTATGGTGAGACGGTGGCCCATCTTACAGAGCCTTCGCGTTTCCCGTATCAGTTTGCCCCCAATTATGCAAAATGGGGCAATCAGGTTCACAATATGCCGGTAGATGCCCACATGATTATTGCTTGTATTGCTCCCCGTCCGTTGCTCCTTTCGACTGGAGCGCTTGACAAATGGTCCGACCCGAAGGGCGAGTTCATATCGGCAGTACTGGCCGGTCCGGTCTATCGCTTTTTAGGGAAGGATGACCTCGGAGTAACTGAGATGCCGGAACCTGAACAGCCTATTTACCACACTCTGGGCTATGTGATGCACAAAGAAAAGCACGGTGTAATGCCTCAGGACTGGGACTATTACCTTGAATTCCTGAAGCGCTATCTGTAAACGTTACTTACATCGGTAATGAGCCGAGATAACTTAAGAGTATCCAGAAT
>DCHH01000126.1:3131-4165 GCA_002315625.1 Bacteroidales bacterium UBA1757 | reverse complement strand
ATTGTATTCGTGACATCTTGTGGCAATTCCAAAACATCGGCAATTGTCTATGACATTCCTCTTAAGGGAGAACCTACAGACTATTCAGATATGAATAATTGGTGTATGTTTGATTCTCTTCCTGAAAACGAAGTGGATTTGGTTTTTTTCTATCCGACTGTCGCCATGTCTGGTGAAAACGGTATTGGTCAGATAGATGATGCCATGAAAGCAACCGCTACTATGATTTACAAGAAGCAGGGCATTGCAATCAGCGGATATACAAACGTCTATGTTCCGTACTACAGACAATTGACAATGGGAAGAGTATCAGAAATCATGGACGAAGGCGGATTTTCGAAGGAAATAATTGACGGCATTTGTGAGAGCGAAGCACGTACCGATGCATACGCGGCCCTTGATTATTATTTTGCCAATGTCAACAATGGCAGGCCTTTTATACTGGCAGGCCATTCACAGGGATCCACTATTTGCCGGGTAATTCTTCAGGAATACCTCAGGCTGCACCCGGATTATCTTGAGAGAATGGTTGCATGCTATGCTATCGGAACCGGGTTTGAGAAAGAATGGCGTGATACCTATTCCCACATCCGGTTCGCTACCGGAGAATCTGATGCCGGTGTCGTGGTATCCTGGAACACGGAAGGCCCGGGAGCAACCGAGCCCAGCTTTGCAGCGCTCCCCGGCTCATACAACATCAATCCTCTGACCTGGACTACCGACGAGACAACTGCCGATGCCAGCCTGAACAAAGGCTCTCTTGAACTTGATGAACTAACATCGACCAATAAGCTTGTACCCGGCAAGGCTGATGCTACCATCAATTATGAACGTGGCGTTATTGTCTGCACAACTACCGGAGGTCCTTTCACCCCCATCAAAGGTTTGGGAGACAAGAGCCTTCACGGTGGGGACTGGGGGCTGTACTTTGAAAACATCAGAGAGAATGCCTACAAGAGAATCACGACATTCCTTGGCCACGAGCCAAAAGCTGGAATGACAGTTGTGTATCCTTTTTGAATAACCCATAATTA
>DCHH01000126.1:0-2951 GCA_002315625.1 Bacteroidales bacterium UBA1757 | reverse complement strand
GTAATACATACTTTTGTGCATCGAAAAGTACCTTTTATACAATACACAAATGAAAAAAGTGATTGCAGCCGGTGTGGGCGGCTATTCCTTCCAGCTCGAAGAGGATGCCTACAAATTGTTGAAAGATTATCTTGACCAGTTCCGCGCCAAGTTGGGGCAGACGGATGACAAGAACGAAGTGATGCAGGACATTGAGGCTCGTATTGCCGAACTGCTGTTGGAAGAGATCAAGTCTCCGAACCAGGTGGTCGGACACGGACTGCTGTTCCGCATTGTCCAGCAGATGGGGATGCCTGACGGTTCTAACGACTACACCGAGTACCATAAGGACTTCCAGAACCAGCAAGAGGAGGGGAGGCAGCAGCGTCGTCTCTTCCGAGACGAAGACAATAGGGTCATCGGGGGTGTGCTGAGCGGACTTTCGTACTATCTTGAAATAGATGTAGTCCTTTTGCGGGTGTTGACACTGATTGCCCTCATTTTCGCTGGTGCCGGCCTGTGGCTCTATGTCATTTTCTGGATTTGTGTCCCGGTGGCTCATACCCCGGCACAGAAACTCCAGATGCGCGGCATCCCCGTGACGGCTGAAAACCTGCTTAATTTTTCACAGAAAAAATAGTCTGAACCATGAATACACAGGAAATCAATACCGACAATATCAAGTCTCAGATGAGGAAGGGGATACTGGAGTATAGCATCCTCACCCTTCTGAGCCGGGAAGATGCCTACGCCCCTTCCATTATCAAGCGGTTGAAAGATGCCGGCATGGATGTAGTGGAAGGGACGCTCTACCCGCTGCTTACCCGCCAGAAGAACCAGGGACTGCTCGACTACCGCTGGGAAGAGTCGCCTCAGGGGCCTCCACGGAAGTATTACAACATAACTCCTCGCGGTCGTGAAATGCTTGCCGGGCTGGATGCCACTTGGAAGGAAATCTCGGACTGCATTGCTTTACTTAAACAACCATCACAAAATTAATCGGACAATGGAAAACGTTATCAAAATCAGTATAGGAAGCTGGGCTTTTACACTTCAGCAAAGTGCTTACGACTTCATCGACAATTGGTTCGGAAAGTACAAAGCCTCATTGGATGGGTCAGACAACAAGGATGCTGTCTATGCCAATGCGGAAGAATGCATTGGTGCATGGCTTGCCGACCGGGTTAAATCAGTCAATCAGGTTGTTGATACACCGCTGCTCAAACAGGCAATCATCGACTGTGGACTGCCGTTATTGGAATCGGGAGATGTCGGTAATGGGGAAGCTGCATACACCTCGCAAGATGACAGCGCGAAGGCAACCGCCCCTTCACGCAGGCATTTGGTGCGTGACAAGAATGACAGACGCCTGGGTGGTGTGCTGAGCGGACTGGCTGCTTATCTTGGAACCAGTGCGACGTTGCTGCGCGTAGTGTTTGCCGTATTGTTGTGTTTTTTCATTTGGATGGATCACAGAGTGCATGGTGATTTCTTCGAGACACTTATTTGGATTGAGGCAATAGTATATATTATTCTATGGGTATGCATCCCGGAAGGGAAACTTTCCAAGCAGGCCGCTTCCAAGGTGGCTGACGAGACGGAGACTGCTGAGCCCTTGGCCTCTGGCCTGGGAAGAATCATCCGTTTTGCGTTGGGATGCATACTGCTCCTTGTAGGGGTTTGCGGTCTGCTTTTCCTGCCGCTTTCTGCAATGTTCTTTCCTAAGGTGATTCTTTCTATTCTTTCAACAATTCCGTTTGCAGGTAATCTGGTTTTTGTAAAAGTCCTGCTGGTTATCTTCTTTGTGATTCCGCAGCTCTTCTTTATCTATGAAGGTGTGAAGCTGTTGTTCGGTTTCCATTTCAAGAAACTCCATATTGGAATTGTGCTGATTCTCCTTTGGATTGTGAATGTCTTTGTACTTGGTTGTACACTTGCCGGGAATTTTCTGGCCGTGCCTAAGGAAACCAATTCTGCCTGGAAAAAAATCGGACTTCAGAGTGATACGCTGTTCATCCAGACTGTTGCTCCCGGATGGAATGATGAAAAATCATACGCTGTCCAATTGGTTGACGACATGTCTTTCCTGTGGCTTGACGGTAGAAAAGCAATGTATGTGCTGCCGGTCATCGATGTTGACTGGGATGACGATCCGGCCGGTTTCCAGATGGAGTACAAGCTGCTGGGCTCCCCCTTTGAGGATAGATGGTTTGACGCTTCAGATATTGTCTCTTTCAGGAACGATACCTTGACCATCGAAGCTAAACGGTTTGACAGGAACAATCCGTGGCGTCTTGACCGGATGAAACTGGAACTGGATGTACCGCATGGAACTTCCGTTGTGGTCTGTGAACCGGACGGATGGCAGACTGAAATCGGAAGACGCAACTTCATTCCGTTCCTCCACGGACATAATAACCATTCCACACCAATCTGGGTGATGGAGTATGGTGAGTGATTTCTGAACTGTTACTTTATAGGAAAGGTGTAGAACTTGCGTCCTTTCTGTGGGTCGAGCATCAGCTGGTCGAGGATGATGTGCTCGTCGAGGGCTTCAATAGTAAGGGTGTATGTTCCTGCCGGAAGATTTATCTCCATGGTGCGCAGGGACTGGCCGCGCAGGACGTTAAGTTTCCACCTTTCCGAACGGAACGGCTCCTTCAGGGAATAGGTCTCTGTCTGATCGTTAATCGTCACCTTATATCGGATGTCACCTTTGTCATTGGCCTGGGTTGGAATGGCGGCGGTATATAGCACGCCATTCATGGCCTCGGTCAGGGTGATGTCAAAAGAGATGTTGCCCCCTTTGGGGA
This sequence comes from Bacteroidales bacterium UBA1757, assembly GCA_002315625.1. Classification (GTDB taxonomy): domain Bacteria; phylum Bacteroidota; class Bacteroidia; order Bacteroidales; family UBA1402; genus UBA1757. The sequence goes on along the minus strand of DCHH01000126.1, from coordinate 159 downwards.
TGCTTACGGCTTTCATGCTGTGGCCGAGCATCTGAATTGTCTTGACACCGGCTGTGGCTTTGTCGTATTGGCATGCATTCAGTACGATTGCACCTTCTGTTTTTATTGGATAGGAGGAGGTGTCGTTTAAGGCATACTTTTCAATTTCTTCTGCTGTGG
>DCHH01000090.1 GCA_002315625.1 Bacteroidales bacterium UBA1757 | reverse complement strand
CAGATTCGCAGCCTGGCTGCAGAAAACAAGACCACGGACTACACCGTAATGGACGACGGCAATAGCTATATTGTCAATTTCGAAGCCAAGGAAAAGGCTGCTGTAGGCTACTCCAACATCGCTTTCCACTACCGCAAGTCCGACTGTCTGCTGATTCAGCTTGACATGGTGGAATTTTCCGGTATGGCCAGTATCTATGTCCTGAAAGACATCAAGACTGTAACAAAATAGCCACTGAACACTGTCGGATTTTCAGGTTCGAATTGCTTGTTCCCCATCCGGTAAAATCGATCGGAAAAAGGTAAAAGCTTTCACCATTTCACGGATTTTTGTATTTTTGCCACCCCGAAGTCAGCGGATTGTCTATGAAGCTGAAGCATCGGAAATGCAAATAATTCAAAATAGAGGAAATTATGAAAGACTACTTTTATGACATGATTCCAGCCGAAGAGCTGGCGCAACTGTCTTATATTCCGACTATTCCGGAATTTGTAACTTGGATTGAACAGAAGTGGGGCGACCGTCCCGCAGTGTCTGATACAGTCACCACCTATACTTATAAGGAGTTTTGCAGCCGAATTGCCCGCCGCCGTGCCTATATCAATGCACTGGGATTGGCCAAAGGTGCAAAGATTGCCATTTTTGACCGCAATTCCCTAAATGCAGTAGAATTGTTTTTGGCAGTAACCTCTGCCGGATATGTAGCCCTCAACCTGCCGGCATCTTTGCCCGCACCCGCCGTGGCTGGTAGTTGCAAGCGTTTTGACGTCGAGGCCATTTTCGTGCGCGACGAGTTTGCTCCGCTATGCGAAGGACTGCCCGTCAAAGTTTGTCCTGCCGCCGCTATTGCCGATGAGGAGGCTCCTGTTGCCATTGTTGACAAGGAAGATACTGCTGCCATTTTCTTCACTGGCGGTACGACTGGTGCTCCGAAGGGTGCCGTTCTGCCGCATCGTGCCCTGATGCGCGGTTCGTTCAACGGATGTTTTGCCCCCGGAAGCCAGCTGGCAGGAAACCGTGTTATCTGTATGCTGCCACTGAGCCATATCTTCGGCTTGGTCCGCAGCACAATGTCGGTGTTCTATACCGGTGCGGAGTGGTTCTCATGTGAGGATATGAAGGCCACAATCGGCAAGTTCCCGCAGATTCGTCCCACACTGCTGGTGCTCGTTCCGGGTATTTGCGAAATCCTTCTCGGACTGGTCAAGATGTATGGAGTTCCCTTCCTTGGCGGTCAGTTGAAGATGATTATTTCGGGTGCAGCCAATGTCCCGCCGCGTCTGATGACCGAATTTGACAAGTTGGGCATTCAGCTGCTTGCCGGCTATGGCCTGACCGAGTCGGCAAACCTTACGACCGGAAACGCTGACGTGCTGACCCATCCGACCTCCATTGGAAAGGTCTATGACGGCATTGAGACCAAGGTGGTTGAAGGTGAGCTTTGGCTGAAAGGCCCCACGATTTTCACCGGTTACTACAATGACCCTGTCAATACGGCTGCTGCTTTTACAGAAGATGGCTGGTTCAAGACAGGCGATCTGGTACGGGTTGACGAGGATGGTTTCCTGTATATTGTCGGTCGCATCAAGAACCTGATTATCCTTGATAACGGTGAAAATGTATCGCCTGAGAGCATTGAGGAGCCTTTCTACAAGTGCCCGGCTATGAAGGATTGCCTTGTCAGGGAGGAAGAGGTCGATGGTAAGGGTGTCATTGCTATTGAGTTCTACCCGTTGATGCCTGCCTTCGAGGGCAAGCCTTGGGAAGAGGTTGAAGCTTTCTTCCGCAAGCTGGTTGCCGATGTGAATGCCACACTTCCTTCCACTCACCGGATAAGCAAGATTACCGTGCGCCACGAGGACTTCAAGCGCACCGGTGCAATGAAAGTTTCCCGTAACCAATAACTGTTTTTATGACAAGAGAAGAGATAATGGAGGGCTTGAAGGAGATTATCAAGACCATAAAGCCCAAAACCAATTTGGATAGCGTTGGCATGGAAAGCCATCTCATCAACGATCTGATGATTGATTCACTGACCATGCTGCTTCTGTCGCTGGCCATAGAACAGAAGTTCGGTTTTGAATTTGCCGGCCCGGTTCAGTTCAATACGGTCGGAGAGGTGATTGAATACATTCACCCGAAGGTCAACTGAAAAATCTTATAAACATCCATGATGATTAGGAATCTGCTTTGCAAAATACTGGCGCTGCTTATGGTGGTAGTGCTGTGTGTGAGCATTGTGGTTCCTCATCATCACCATGGTTCCCATCTGTGTGTCTCCAACGAGTGGGTCGATTTTGTCGAACTCACCATAGAGGAACATATCCATGAATGTCCCGATTGCGGCCATACCGACTGTGAGTGTGCCCATCATCACCATGGAGCCGACCACGACGACGGCCTTTGTCAGCTCAACCTGAAGCTCATTACCAAGGCGCAGGATGTCCTGACGGTCTATCGTAGTGTAGTGGCTGTGTTTTCGATGCCGCAAACGGTGTCGGAAACCATATCGGGTTATTTTTCTCAAATCACATTCTATTCATTTGCTGAGGATTTGCCCGAGGCGGTGGCCTTGAGTGGCCATAGTCTGCGAGCGCCTCCTTTTGTGGGTTGATGCATCATTGAACATGTCTGTAAGCATTATTCCTTGCAGACAAGATGGTTGTTTCATCTCAAAAGAAAGTCAAATGAATAAATATTTTATCGTGGCGATGCTTATGCTGTCGCCCGTTATCGCCTTCTCAGAAGATGAGGGCGAAATCCATTTTTCTGAGCAGCAGGCCGATGCAGTCAATCTTCAGACCGAGACTGTTGAGCCCGGTGAGTTTTCTTCTGCAATCGGGGTCAGTGGCTATTTGCAACCGGCAACTGGAGCGAGTAGGAGCCTGGTGGCTGCCACCGACGGTGTCGTTACACTATGCCCTGTAGCAGTCGGTTCCGAGGTTCGGGCCGGTCAGGCGGTTGCGTATCTTCATACCGACGTTCTTGCTGCCGGCAACCCGGCTGTCAAGGCCAAGGCCGCTTTGGATGCAGCCGAGTCGCAGTACAACCGTGCAGCCCGATTGGTCTTGGAGGGGTCGGTTTCGCAGAAGGCTTACGAACAGGCCCGCCGGGAATATCAGGTGGCAAAGGCGGAATATGAAATGTATGAAAAGGGCAATGCTAAAGGAATCGCGATTACATCCCCGTTGAGCGGAACAATCGGATGTATCGATGTTGAAGATGGGGCGTTCGTCCAAGCAGGGACCACTGTCGCAGTGGTGACCGACATCAATGCCATGCGATTGTGCGCAGAGGTGCCGGTTGGTTTGTATCCAAGACTGTCGAAAGTGACTTCGGCCCGTTTCAGGGTGCCGGGCAGTGACCGGGTTTATGATATCAGCAAAATGGGTGGCCGCCTGCTGTCGTATGGCCGCTCTGTCAAGAGGGGTGAGGCATATCTGCCGGTCACATTCTCGCTGACTAACGAAGGCTCGTTGGCTGGAGGTATGTATGCCGAGGTCTGGCTTACGGAGCAGCCCCGTACTGATGTTATATCTGTGCCTCTATCCGCCCTGACGGAGGAGCAGGGGCTCTATTTTGTCTATATCAGGTTGGATGAGGATTGCTACCGCAAGCAGGAGGTGTCGTTGGGAGGCAATGACGGTGAGCGGGTGGAAGTACTCTCAGGACTTCACAGCGGGGACATTGTTGTGACACGTGGCGCCTATCAGGTCCGGCTGGCTGCATTTTCATCAAGTGTCCCGGAAGGACATTCACATCATCATTAAGCTTACGGCCATGCTGGATAGAATCATAAAGTTCTCGCTGGAGAACCCCCTGTTTATATCGGTAGCGGCTATTCTGCTGATGGTCAGTGGTATTATTGCCCTGAACAACTTGGATGTCGATGTTTTTCCCGACTTGAATGCCCCAACTGTAGTTGTGATGACGGAAGCTCCCGGAATGGCTCCTGAGGAGGTTGAGCGACTTATATCTTTCCCTATTGAAACGGCTGTGAACGGGGCCTCCTGTGTAAGGCGGGTGCGTTCCACTTCTTCAACCGGATTTTCTGTCGTATGGGTGGAATTCGAGTGGGGTACCGATATTTACAAATCCCGGCAAATCGTTTCAGAACGGTTGATGGAAGTCTCTGAATCGCTTCCACCGACGGCCGGAAAGCCTGTTATGGGGCCTCAGTCGTCAATTTTGGGCGAAATGATGATGGTTGCACTGACATCTGACACCACCTCGATGGAAGATTTGCGCACGCTGGCCGACTGGACTCTTCGCCCACGGATTCTCTCGTTGGGAGGTGTGGCACAAGTCTCCGTACAGGGCGGCGATGTGAAGGAATACCAGATCCGGCTTCTTCCCGGCCGCATGCAGTATTATGGTGTAACCCTTGAAGATGTACTGAAAGCCACCGCTGACATGAACCGCAATGTCAGCGGCGGTGTGCTGTATGAATATGGAAATGAGTACATTGTAGTAGGCAGACAGCATACAACCGATATGGGAGCATTGGGTAGGACGGTGGTTCGCAGCGGTGTCACTCTGGACCAGGTGGCTGAGATTTCTGAGGGAGTCAAATCGCCCAAGACGGGGGTTGCTTCCCTCTGTGGCCATCCTGCAGTGGTGCTGACCGTGACAAAGCAGCCGCAGGTCTCCACAATAGATTTGACCCGAAGGGTGGATGAGGCACTCAGAGAATTGCAGCCTTCGCTTCCGACTGATGTACATGTAGCAACGGACGTGTTCCGCCAGGAACGCTTCATCGACAGTTCCATCCGCAACATAACTGAAGCCCTGATTGAGGGGGGAATATTTGTCGTGCTGATTCTGTTTGTTTTCCTGATGAACGGCCGCACCACTCTGATTTCGCTTGTGTCTATCCCCATGTCGTTGATAGTGACCGTATTGACACTGAAAGCAATGGGACTGACTATCAACACTATGAGTATTGGTGGTATGGCCATTGCAATCGGTTCGCTTGTTGATGATGCAATTGTGGATGTGGAGAATGTCTATAAACGGCTTCAGGAGCGAAGCAAACGGCTGAAAGACACTCCTGAAGTTATCGGAGACAGGGCTTCCATCCGAGAAACTGTATTTCGGGCTTCCCGTGAGGTGCGCCTGCCAATCCTGAACTCGACGCTCATTATCGTTGTGAGTTTCGTGCCGCTCTTCTTCCTCTCGGGTATGGAGGGGAGAATGCTCAGGCCGCTTGGGGTGGCATTTATTGTATCGTTGTTTGCCTCGACATTGGTGGCACTTACCCTTACTCCGCTTCTGTGCAGCCTTCTGCTTGGAAAAAGAGGTCGTCCGCTTGTGAAAGGCACTCCGTGGCTGACCGGTTTCTTCAGGAAAAGATACGGACAGGCATTGACCTGGACAATTGAGCATGGCAAGTGGGTTATAGGGAGTATGGCCTTATTACTGGTAGTAGCATTGGTTACATTCTTTTCACTGGGACACAGCTTCTTACCGGCATTCAATGAAGGCTCTTTTACGATAAATGTGAGTACCTGGCCGGGCATTTCACTGGAAGAATCTGACAGACTGGGCCGGCAGGCGGAAGAACTGCTCCTATCTGTTCCGGAAATCTCCACAGTGGCCCGCAAGACCGGACGTGCCGAGTTGGACGAGCACTCCTTCGGGGTGAACGTGTCTGAAATCGAAGCACCGTTTGAGTTGTCAGACCGGTCGAAGGGGGAAGTCATGACCGACATACGAACCAAGCTACAGACCCTTCCAGGGGTAAATGTGGAAATCGGTCAGCCAATTTCGCACCGTCTGGACGCGATGCTTTCGGGCACGGCATCGAGTATTGCCGTCAAGATTTTCGGAAATGACCTTAACCGGCTCTATGCAACTGCATCAAGGGTCAGGGAGGTTATGAAGGATGTCCCCGGGGTGGTCGATCTCAATATGGAGCAACAGGTGGAACGTCCCCAACTGCTGATTGTGCCCCGTAGGGAAATGCTTGTCCGATACGGTGTTACACCCTCCGAGTTTGCTTCGATGGTCGAAGTCTGCCTGTCGGGTAAGGTCGTTTCTCAGGTATTCGAAGGCAATGAGGTTTTCGACCTTACCGTGAAGGTCGATCCGCAAAAAGTCTCCTCGATGGACGACATCCGTCATTTGCCCTTAGATGCGGGAGTGGCAAAGGTGCCATTGGAAGAGCTGGCCGAAATCCGCTCAGTTACCGGCCCTAACACCATAAGCCGTGAAAATGTGAGCCGGCGGATAGTTGTGTCGTGCAATGTCGAAGGCAACGACCTTCAGGGTACGGTCGATTGTATCCGTCAGCAAATCAATGAAAAGGTTGATCTTCCCGATGGATTCTATGTGACTTACGGGGGGCAGTTCGAAAGTGCCCAGTCGGCTTCGCGTACGCTGAGACTGGCCTCGCTGGTTTCAATACTGATAATCTTCCTGCTCCTCTACGCTCAGTTTAAGAGCGTCAAACAGTCGGCCATCGTGCTGGTCAACCTGCCTCTAGCCCTGATTGGCGGAGTGTTCGCAATCTTTTTGACTGACCGGGTGGTGTCTATTCCTTCCATAATTGGCTTTATTTCGCTTTTTGGTATTGCCACCCGCAATGGTATGCTGCTTATTGAACGGTACAATGATTTGATTAACAAAGGAGTAAGCTTGAAGCAAGCCGTTGTGGAAGGCTCGCTTGACCGCCTGAATCCGATTCTGATGACTGCCCTTACCTCGGCTCTGGCACTAATTCCCATTGCCGTGGG
>DCHH01000019.1:16955-34156 GCA_002315625.1 Bacteroidales bacterium UBA1757 | reverse complement strand
GAGTGGTACAACAATGTGCCGTTCTTTACCAGTGTTGCTGCTTCGCATAACGCTACATTGCCTTTTACCCGTGCACTGATGGGGCCTATGGATTATACCCCTTGCGCATTTTCCGATTCACAGCATCCGCATAATACGACCCATGCCCACGAACTGGCGCTTCCGGTGCTGTTCCAGTCGAGCCTCCAGCACATGGCTGACAGGCCTGAGAGCTACCTCGGCCAGCCCTGCGAGGTGATAGATTTTCTTAAGCAGCTTCCCGCCGTGTGGGACGAGACGAAGCTTTTGGCCGGTTATCCCGGTGAAAGTGTCGTTATGGCTCGTCGTAGCGGCGATGTGTGGTTCGTGGCTGGTATCAATGGTACCAAGGAAACGGTCACGTTGAATTTCCCCGAACAAAGAGGAGATATCATTCTTTTTGCCGACGGCCAGGTTGACCGCGAGTTTGCCATCTCACGCGTAGATGCACTCTCTTCTGTGCAGTGCCGTCCGAACGGCGGTTTCTGCTGCATTGTCAAAAGATTCAAGGAACGATAAATCCTGCATTCCGTCATCCTGAAGTAAGTCGTTGATAGCTAGATGCATTTTCGTATTTTACGCGAATGATACGCGTAAAATACGAAGGCTATGCCTGGCCTTGCGAGAAGCCGATGGGCTGCTGGGGCTGGGGGGCTTTGATGGGGCCGAACTGCTGCTCGTATTTTACTACGTTTTCCTGCAGGGCGTAGAGGAGCCGTTTGGCGTGCTCGGGGGTGAGGATGATGCGAGACTTTACTTTGGCCTTCTGGATTCCCGGCATCATGCGGATGAAGTCGAGGATGAATTCCGAACTGGAATGTGAGATTATGGCAAGGTTTGAGTAGGTGCCTTGTGCGATTTCGTCGCTGAGTTCGATGTTGAGCTTGTTCTGCTGGTCTTCCATTGCTGTTATTTTTGACGGATGAAGAGTTGGATGGGGGTGCCTGAAAAGTCGAACTGTTCGCGCAGTTTGTTTTCGAGGAAGCGCTTGTACGGCTCCTTGACATACTGCGGCAGGTTGGCAAAGAATACGAATGCCGGTGCGGCGGGCCCCTGCAACTGGGTTACATATTTGATTTTAATATATTTGCCTTTTGTGGCTGGTGGGGGATAGTTCTCAATCAGCGGCAGGAAGAACTCGTTCAGGCGGGCTGTCGGGATATGCCTCTTGCGGGCGTCATAGACTGCCTTTGCCGATTCCAGCACCTTGAAAACGCGCTGTTTGGTCAGGGCAGAGGCGAAGACCATCGGAAAATCGGTGAAGGGGGCGAAACGGCTGCGGATATCCTCTTCGAAGTATTTCAGGGTGTTGCTGTCCTTGCCTTCCACCAGGTCCCACTTGTTTACGCAGACGACCAGCCCCTTGCGGTTGCGCTGGATAAGGGAGAAGATGCTCATGTCCTGACTTTCGACACCTCTTGTGGCGTCAATCATCAGCACGCAGACGTCGGCGCTTTCGATTGCGCGGATTGAACGCATCACGGAATAGAATTCCACGTCTTCACTGACCTTTGATTTTTTGCGGATTCCGGCCGTATCGACCAGATAGCAGTCCATTCCGAACTTGTTGAAACGGGTCAGGATTGCATCGCGGGTGGTACCGGCGATGTCGGTTACGATGTTGCGCTCTTCGCCGATGAAGGCATTGATAATGGATGACTTGCCTACGTTCGGACGGCCTACGACGGCAATCTTGGGCAGGGAATCGTCGATGAGGTCGGCTTTTGATTCGGGGGCAAAACGGCTCACGACCATGTCGAGCAGGTCGCCGGTTCCGAATCCTGTCATGCCTGATACCGGGACGGGGTCGCCAAGTCCTAATTTGTAGAACTCGGCCGCCTGGTAGGTCCATTCGTTTGCGTCGGTCTTGTTGCTTACTACAATTATCGGGCGGTTCTTGACCTTGCGCAGGATTGCGGCTACTGACATGTCGAGGTCGGTCAGACCGTTTAGGACATCGACTACGAAAAGAATCACGTCGCTTTCCTCGATTGCTATTTCGATTTGCCGGTTGATGGCGCTCTCAAAGATGTCTTCCGAGCCTTCAATCCATCCGCCGGTATCGACGACTGAAAATTCAACGTCGTTCCATGTTACTTTGCCGTAGTGGCGGTCGCGGGTGGTGCCCGCCTCGTCGTTTACTATTGCCTGACGGCTCTCAACCAAACGGTTGAAGAGGGTTGATTTGCCCACATTCGGGCGGCCTACAATTGCTACTAAACGTCCCATATATCTTTCTGTTTATTTATTTCTGTCTCTGTAGAGAAGGGTTATTCCGGCTGGTAGCCGAAGTGTTTCAGTTCGGCGTCGCTGTTGCGCCAGTCTTCATCGACCTTGACGAAGAGTTCGAGGAAGACATCCTCGTCGAGAAACCTTTCTATATCCTGTCGGGCTGCCGTGCCGACCTTCTTCAGGGCTGCACCCCCGTGACCTATAATAATTCCCTTCTGCGATTCGCGCTCCACCAGGATTACCGCCTGTATGTTGACCTTTCCCCGGTTTTTCCCCTTTGACGCCTCCTCCTTATATGATTCAACGACCACCTCAACTGAATAAGGTATCTCCTTCTGATAATAGAGGAGTATTTTTTCGCGGATGATTTCCGATACGAAGAAGCGGGTGGGCTTGTCGGTCAGGGCATCCTTGCCGAAATAGGGCGGGCACTCCGGAAGCAGCTCCTTGATGCGTTTCTTCAGTGCATCGATATTGAAGCGGTGGAGGGCCGACATTGGCAGGATTTCCGCTTTGGGCATCATCTCGTGAAGGGCGACGACCCGATCCTCCAGAGCCTTCTGGTCGGTGAGGTCGATTTTGTTGACAAGCAGCAGGACGGGGATGCTGAGACGGTTCACTTTCTCCACGAAGTCGCTGTTCTTGTCGATTGTCTCGACCATGTCGGTTATGTAGAGGAGTACGTCGGCATCGACCAGAGCGGAGTTGGAAAAGTTCAGCATCGATTCCTGCAGTTTGTATGCAGGTTTGAGCACTCCGGGGGTGTCGGAAAAGACGATTTGGTAGTCTTCACCGTTTACTATTCCCGTGATGCGGTGGCGTGTGGTCTGCGCTTTTGATGTGATGATGGAGAGCCGTTCCCCGACAAGGGCGTTCATCAGCGTCGATTTTCCGACGTTGGGATTCCCTACAATATTTACAAAACCCGATTTATGCATAAAATGCTTCTGTTTTTGATTCTGCAAAAGTACACTTTTACCCTAACATTCCCAATTCCCCTCTTATAGATAAGGATTTAGCAAAATTGCGAAAAAAAACTTTTGGAAACATTGCGTTCCAAAAGTTTTTTTGTAATTTTGCGGGCCATTTTGAATAAAAGTGGATAGAATTTTTTGAACTACAAACATTAACAGACAAACAACTGAAAAATGCCTACAATTCAACAGTTAGTTAGAAAAGGCAGAGAGAATCTGGTTGACAAGAGCAAATCGCCCGCTCTGGATTCATGCCCGCAAAGACGTGGTGTCTGTGTGCGTGTGTACACGACCACCCCTAAGAAGCCGAACTCAGCCCTGCGTAAGGTCGCACGTGTTCGCCTGACAAACTCCAAGGAAGTCAACTGCTACATCCCCGGTGAGGGACACAATCTGCAGGAGCACTCCATCGTACTGGTCCGTGGCGGCCGTGTAAAAGACCTCCCCGGTGTACGTTATCATATCGTACGTGGTACGCTTGATACCGCCGGTGTCGTTTCACGTACCCAGAGACGTTCCAAGTACGGAGCCAAGCGTCCGAAAGCAGCTAAGAAATAAGCCTGCCTAAAGACAAAACCGTTCCCTATATAATAAGGTGTAGCGGAAAAACAAAAAAGCCTTGAAGAAAGGCAACAAAAAAATTAACCAAGTTTTCAGTATTGGTATTGATTGTAGGAATGTAAGTTCCGAAGGTTGAGTAAATGTCCGAGAGAGGACGTTGAAGATCGTCAACAACCAAACGCAAAACGAAATTTTCAAAACAATGAGAAAAGCAAAGCCCAAAAAACGCTTGATTCTTCCGGATCCCGTTTTTAACGACACCAAAGTGACCAAGTTCGTCAACCACTTGATGTACGACGGAAAGAAGAATGTTTCTTTTGAAATTTTCTACGATGCTCTTGATATCGTGAAAAACAAAATGGCCAACGAAGAGAAGACCGCTCTCGAGATCTGGAAAACCGCTCTCGACAATGTCACTCCTCAGGTTGAGGTCAAGTCACGCCGTATCGGTGGTGCTACCTTCCAGGTTCCTACCGAAATCCGTGCCGACCGCAAGGAGGCCATCTCTATGAAGAATGTTATCCTGTTTGCCCGCAAGCGCGGCGGTAAGACCATGGCTGACAAGCTGGCCAGCGAAATCCTCGACGCTTACAACAATCAGGGCGGTGCCTTCAAACGTAAGGAAGATATGCACCGTATGGCTGAGGCCAACCGCGCCTTCGCACATTTCCGCTTCTAATAAAGGCTTGAACTAAGGACAGGTAACCGACATGGCCCATTCAGATTTACAGTTCAACCGCAACATCGGCATCATGGCCCACATCGATGCAGGAAAGACTACGACCTCTGAGCGTATTCTTTTCTACACCGGTCTTACCCACAAGATGGGTGAGGTCCATGACGGTGCTGCCACGATGGACTGGATGGAGCAGGAGCAGGAGAGGGGAATCACAATCACCTCTGCTGCCACCACCACTTTCTGGAACTGGGACGACCGGAAGTTCAAAATCAATCTGATTGACACTCCGGGACATGTCGATTTCACTGTCGAAGTCGAGCGTTCGCTCAGGGTATTGGACGGAGCGGTTGCAATCTTCTGCGCTGTCGGCGGAGTCCAGCCCCAGTCGGAAACCGTCTGGCGTCAGGCAAACAAGTACGAGGTTCCCCGTATCTGCTACGTCAACAAGATGGACCGTAACGGGGCCGATTTCTTTTCCGTCATCAGCCGGATTCGCGAAGTGCTCCGTGGTAACCCCGTGGCCGTGCAGATTCCGGTCGGTGCTGAAGAGAATTTCAAGGGAGTCATTGACCTGATAACCATGAAGGCCCTGTATTGGCACGACGAGACTATGGGTGCGGAATACTCAACCGAGGAAATTCCTGCCGTTCTTCTTGAAGAGGCCACAGAGTACCGCAGCAAGATGCTTGAGCAGCTTGCCGAGACCGACGAGGCCCTCATGGAGAAGTTCTTCGACGCCCCCGACACCATTACCGAGGAGGAAATCCGCAGTGCCTTGCGCCAAGGTACCCTTTCGCGCCAGCTGCAGCCGGTGCTTTGCGGTTCGTCCTTCAAGAACAAGGGTGTACAGCCTTTGCTCGATGCAGTATGTGCCTACCTGCCCAGCCCGCTCGATACCCCGTCAATAAAGGGTGTCAATCCTAAAACCGAAAAGGAAGCAGTCCGTCAGCCGGACGAAACGCAGCCGCTTACGGCATTGGTGTTCAAAATTGCCACCGATCCGTTTGTCGGCCGTCTTTGTTTTGTCAGGGTCTATTCGGGTGTGCTTCATTCGGGTGAAGCCGTATATAATTCCCGTACAGGAAAGAGAGAACGCCTGAACCGTATGTTCCAGATGCACTCCAACCACCAGAACCCCGTCGATGACACCTTCGCAGGCGACATTTGCGCGGTGACCGGTCTGAAGGAGGTGCGTACCGGCGACACACTGTGCAGCGAGTCTGACCCGATTGTTCTGGAGTCGATGGACTTTCCGGTTCCCGTGATTGGTGTGGCCGTAGAACCCCGTACCCAGAAGGATATCGAGAAGCTCGACATTGCTCTGTCTAAACTGTCTGAGGAAGATCCCACGTTCGCCGTCAATGTCGATGAGCAGACCGGCCAGACCGTAATCAGCGGAATGGGCGAGCTCCATCTGGAAATCATCATGGACCGCCTGCGCCGTGAGTTCGGAGTCGATTGCAATGAGGGACAGCCTCTCGTGGCTTACCATGAGGCGCTTACCGAGGAGGTCGAAATCCGCGAGACATACGCCAAGCAGAACGGCGGCAAAGGAAAGTTCGCCGATATTCTGGTCAAGGTGGGGCCGAAGGATTCCACGACAGAAGGTGCATTGCAGTTCATCAACAGCGTCAAGGAAGGAAACGTTCCGAAGGAATTCATTCCGTCTGTCGAAAAGGGATTCAAGACTGCCATGCGCAATGGCATCCTTGCTTTCTATCCGATGGACAATCTGAAGGTTACCCTTGTGGACGGTTCGTTCCATCCTGTCGATTCGGATGCCCTGTCGTTTGAAATCTGCGCCTCGCTAGCATTCCGTCATGCTGCGGAAAAAGCCCGCCCGGTTCTGCTCGAACCCATCATGAAACTGGAGATTATCACTCCTGAAGAATATGTGGGTGATGTCATGAGCGACCTGAACCGCCGTCGTGGACTGGTCTATGGGACGGATACCGACCGGAGCGGGGCAAGTGTAATCAAGGCGACAGTGCCGCTTGCCGAAACTTTCGGTTATGTGACAGACCTCAGGACAATTACCTCAGGAAGAGCCGTCAGTAGCATGGAGTTCAAGGAATATACTCCAGTTGAAACGCCTCTTGCCCGGGAAATCCTGAAAAAGCGATATGGCCATCCCGAATATCTGAGTTAAACAAATAACCGGAGTCAGTACATATAGCTCTACGGACTCCTTATGTATTAAACAACAAACAAAAACTATGAGCCAAAAAATCAGAATCAAACTGAAGTCTTACGACCACAGCCTGGTTGACAAATCAGCTGAGAAGATTGTCAAGACAGTGAAGAGCACAGGCGCAGAAGTCTGTGGCCCAATTCCTCTTCCCACCCACAAGCGTATCTTTACGGTGAACCGTTCGACCTTCGTCAACAAGAAGTCACGTGAGCAGTTCGAACTTTCATCCTACAAGCGCCTTATCGACATCTACAATTCTACTACCAAGACTGTGGATGCTCTTATGAAGCTTGAGCTTCCGAGCGGTGTAGAAGTTGAAATCAAGGTCTGAGTACTTTAGAATGACCCTTATAAAGAACATCTATTTTTTTATCTATTTATTTAATATTCAGTAGAAATGCCAGGATTAATTGGAAAGAAAGTCGGAATGATTTCCGTCTTCAGTGCTGATGGAAAGAACATTCCATGCACTGTCATTGAAGCCGGTCCTTGCGTAGTATCCCAGGTCAAGACGGTTGAAACGGATGGCTATGAAGCTCTCCAGCTGGGCTTCGAAGAGAAGAATGCCAAGCACACCAACCGCGCCGAGAAAGGCCATTTTGACAAAGCCGGGGTTCCCGCACAGAGACATCTGGTTGAGTTCGAAGGATTCGGTGACGAATTCAAACTTGGAGACACGATTAATGTGTCTATTTTTGAGGAAGGGATGATGGTTGATATCATCGGTACCTCAAAGGGTAAAGGTTTCCAGGGTGTTGTAAAGCGCTACAACTTCCAGGGCGTCGGCGGTACCACTCACGGTCAGTCCGACAGGTTGCGTCACCCCGGTTCTATGGGTGCATCTTCATGGCCTTCACGCGTTTTCAAGGGAATGCGTATGGGTGGCCACATGGGCAGCGACCGTGTCACGGTCAAGAATCTGCAGGTGGTTAAAGTTATTGCCGAGCACAATCTTCTGATGGTCAAAGGATCTGTTCCCGGTGCGAAAGGTTCAATCGTTAACATCGTGAAGTAATTATGGAACTGAGTGTATTTAACATCAAGGGTGAAGACACTGGCAAGAAGATTGCTCTGAGCGATTCAGTTTTTGCCATTGAGCCCAATGACCACGTTCTGTGGCTTGCTGTCAAGCAGCATCTGGCAAATTGCCGTCAGGGAACACACAAATCTAAACAGCGTAGCGAAGTTTCCGGTTCTACCAAGAAACTCGGTCGTCAGAAAGGTGGCGGCGGTGCACGTCATGGTGATATCAATTCTCCGCTTATGTGCGGTGGTGGCCGTGTATTCGGTCCGGTTCCCCGTGATTACAGCTTCAAACTGAACAAGAAGGTCAAGGATCTTGCCCGCAAGAGCGCTCTTACCTACAAGGCTCAGGAAAACGCCATTACCGTTGTCGAGGATTTCGAGTTCGCAGCTCCCAAGACCAAGGATATGGTGGCATTGGTAAAAAATCTGCAAGTGGCTGAAAAAAAGACAGTTTTGGTTTTGAAAGATCAAAATAACAATGTATATTTGTCAGCTCGCAATTTGCCGCAGGTGAAAGTTGTAACTGTATCTGAATTAGATACTTACACAATCATGGCTGCAAAGAATGTTGTGTTCATGGAAGGTTCCGTTGAAGGAATTGAAAGTGTTTTAAACGCGTAACGAGTTAAGGAATTGTAACAATGGGAATTATTATTAAACCTATCGTGACCGAAAAGATGACGGCTATCTCCGAAAAGATGGCCCGTTATGGTTTTCGTGTGCAGCCGGACGCCAACAAGGTGCAGATTGCTGAAGCTGTTGAGAAGCTTTACAATGTGACGGTAACCAGCGTCAATACGGCCAATTGCCGTGGCAACAACAAGCGCCGTTACACCCGTGGTGGTGTTATCAGCGGTAAGACAGCCTCCTACAAGAAGGCTATCGTTACTCTGAAAGCTGGCGATGTGATTGATTTTTATAGCAATATCTAAGAAAAATGGCAGTACGTAAATTGATGCCCACCACACCAGGGCAAAGACATAAGGTTATCGGTGCATTTGAAGAAATCACTGCTACTGCACCGGAGAAGTCTCTTGTAGTCGGTCTGAGAAAGTCCGGCGGTCGTAATCATACCGGTAAGATGACCATGCGCTACATCGGCGGCGGTCACAAACAGAAATACCGTTTCATTGATTTCAAGAGAAGTAAAGATGGTGTTCCTGCAACAGTTAAGACGATTGAATACGACCCGAACCGTTCGGCCCGTATCGCTCTTCTTTTCTACGCAGACGGAGAAAAGGCTTATATGATTGCCCCTGACGGCCTGAAGGTCGGCCAGACAGTCGTTTCCGGCAAGGAGGTTGCTCCTGAAGTCGGTAATGCCCTTCCTCTCATCAACATCCCTGTTGGTACCGTCATTCATAATATTGAACTGCGTCCGGGTCAGGGAGCCAAGTTGGTTCGCTCAGCCGGTACGTTTGCTCAGCTCGTTTCCAAGGAAGACAATTACGCTATCGTGCGTATGCCTTCGGGAGAAACCCGCAAGATTCTTGGTGCCTGCTTCGCTACAGTCGGAAGTGTTGGCAATGCCGACCACGGACTGGAGTCATCAGGTAAGGCCGGTCGTTCACGCTGGCTTGGTCGCCGCCCGCACAACCGTGGTGTTGTCATGAACCCGGTTGATCACCCAATGGGTGGTGGTGAAGGCCGCGCATCAGGCGGACATCCCCGTTCACGTAAGGGCTTGCTTGCAAAGGGCCTGAAGACCAGAGCTCCCAAGAAGCTCTCGAACAAGTACATCATTGATAGAGCAAAGAAGAAAAAATAAAGCAGTAATATTATGAGTCGTTCATTAAAAAAAGGACCGTTCATCAGCACCCGTCTCGAAAACAGGGTTCTGGCCATGAATGAAAGTGGCAAGAAGGCTGTCGTCAAGACCTGGTCGCGTGCTTCTATGATTTCTCCCGATTTCGTAGGCCACACCATCGCAGTTCACAACGGTAATAAATTTATTCCGGTGTATGTCACCGAAAACATGGTCGGACACAAATTGGGAGAATTTGCCCCTACTCGTACGTTCCGTGGCCATAGTGGAAACAGATAAAAAGTAAGAAACAATGGGTAAAAGAAAGAAAATAACGGCAGACGCAAGGAAGGAAGCCTTGAAGTCGGTTTATTTTGCCAAATTGAACGGTGTTCCCACATCGCCCCGCAAAATGCGTCTTGTTGCCGACATGATCCGTGGCAAGGAAGCTTTCCTGGCCCTCGGTATGCTGAAGTTCTCGAATAAGGAGGCTGCCGCCCGCATGGAGAAACTCCTCCGTTCGGCCATCAACAACTGGGAACAGAAGAATGAATCAAAGGCTGAAGCCGGCCAGCTTTACGTCAGTGAAGTAAAGGTCGATGAAGGCCTGATGCTTAAGAGGCTCCGTCCGGCTCCTCAAGGTCGTGGCTATCGTGTACGCAAACGTTCCAACCATGTGTACCTCGCCGTCGATACTCTTGTGAAAGAAACTGTAGAAAACACTAACGAACAAAACGCATAACCAAATGGGACAGAAAGTAAATCCGATAAGTAACCGTCTAGGTATCATCAAAGGTTGGGAGTCCAACTGGTACGGTGGTGACAATTATGGAGACACTCTGTTGGAGGACAGCAAGATACGCAAGTATCTGAAAACCCGCTTGGAAAAGGCAAGTGTTTCTCGTATAGTCATTGAAAGAACCCTTAAGCTCGTCACTATCACCATCTGCACTGCTCGCCCCGGTGTTATCATCGGCAAGGCTGGTGAGGATATCGACAAGCTCAAGGAGGAAGTGAAGCAATATACTGCAAACAAGGACGTTCAGATCAATGTCTTCGAAGTGAAGCGTCCCGAACTGGATGCTAACATCGTCGCACAGGATATCGCCCGCAAGGTCGAAGGCAAGATTGCCTATCGCCGTGCCATCAAGCTGGCCATCGCTTCTACTATGCGTATGGGTGCTGAGGGTATCAAGGTCCAGATTTCCGGTCGTCTGAACGGTGCTGAAATTGCACGTACTGAAATGTTCAAGGAAGGCCGTACTCCGCTGCATACCTTCCGCGCCGACATCGACTACGCTCTGGCCGAGGCTCTGACCAAGGTCGGTCTGCTTGGTATCAAGGTGTGGATTTGCCGTGGTGAGGTTTATGGTAAGGCTGATCTGGCTCCCCAGTTCGCCGCTACCAAGGACAATGGCCGTCCCGCTATGAACGGAGAGCGCCGCGACCGCGACAACCGCGACAGAAGAGGCGGTTTCCGCAAGAAAAGAACAAACAATAATAATAACCGTTAAGCTTGACATAAGATGTTACAACCGAAAAGAACAAAATACCGCAGACCGCAAAAAGGCCGCATGAGAGGCAATGCCCAGCGTGGCAACCAGCTGGCTTTCGGTTCGTTTGGTATTAAAACGTTGGAGAACAAATGGCTTACCGCTCCGCAGATTGAAGCTGCTCGTATCGCAGTAACCCGTTACATGCAACGTCAGGGTCAGATTTGGATCCGCATCTTCCCGGACAAGCCTTACACCAAGAAGCCCCTCGATGTACGTATGGGTAAAGGTAAAGGTAACGTGGAAGGGTACATTTGCCCCATCACTCCTGGCAGAATCATGATTGAAATCGACGGTGTTTCCGCCGAAATCGCAAGAGAGGCCCTTCGTCTTGGAGCCCAGAAACTGCCCGTTAAGACAAAACTCGTTGTGAGACGAGACTATGACGAATCTCAAAATGTATAAGCCTTATGAAGATTAAAGAAGTTAGAGAGCTGACTACCAAGGAACTCTTGGAGCGCATCGAGGCAGAAGAGAACAATCTGACCTCGCTCAAACTGCAGCATAGCATATCTCCGCTGGACAACCCGATGCAGATTCAGGCTACCCGCAGGCTTATTGCTCGTTTGAAGACCATCGTCAATGAACGTAATATTCAGGAACAAGCTAATTAATAGTCTGATGGAAAGGAATTTAAGAAAAGAAAGACAAGGTGTTGTCATTAGCAACAAAGGCGACAAGACCATCATTGTGGCTGCCCGTTTCAAAGAGAAACACCCTATCTACCACAAGTTCGTCAGCAAGACCAAGAAGTTCTATGCTCATGACGAAAAGAATGACTGCAACGTCGGCGATACCGTGCGCATCATGGAGACCCGTCCGTTGAGCAAGACCAAAAGATGGAGATTAGTTGAAATCATTGAAAGAGCCAAGTAATTATGATACAGACTGAAACCAGGCTCAATGTAGCCGATAACAGCGGTGCCAAGGAAGTCCTCTGCATCCGTGTTTTGGGCGGTACCGGCAAGCGTTACGCCACCGTTGGTGACGTTATTGTCGTTGCTGTCAAGAAGGTTATCCCTTCCAGTGAATTCAAGAAAGGTGCCGTCTCAAAGGCGGTCGTTGTCCGTACTAAGAAGGAAATCAAGCGCGCCGACGGTTCATATATCCGTTTCGACGACAACGCTTGCGTCATGCTGACCAATTCTGACGAAATCCGCGGCAGCCGTATCTTCGGACCGGTCGCCCGTGAACTTCGTGCCACCAACATGAAGATCGTTTCCCTGGCTCCGGAAGTACTTTAATCATCAGATTTTACAAAAATGAGCAAGTTACATATCAAGAAAGGTGACACCGTATTTGTAAACGCCGGCGAAGACAAGGGCAAGACCGGTCGCGTACTGAGTGTCGATCCCGAAAAGCAGCGTGCCATCGTTGAGGGAGTCAACATGGTGTCGAAGCATACCAAGCCCAATGCCAAGAGCCCGCAAGGCGGCATTGTCAAGAAAGAAGCCTCTGTGCATATTTCGAACCTCAACCCGCTTGACCCCAAGTCCGGTAAGCCGACCCGCGTCGGACGTGTTCGTAACGAAGAGGGTAAGTTAGTCCGTGTTTCCAAAATTTCAGGAGAGGAGATCAAGTAATGAATACCGCCAGTTACAGAAATGACTACAGGGAGCGTATCGTTCCTCTGTTGACCAAGGAGTTTGGCTATACCACAGTCATGCAGGTGCCCAAGCTCAAGAAGATTGTCATCAACCGTGGTGTCGGCATCGCCGTCAACGACAAGAAACTCATTGACACCGCTATTGCCGAGCTTACTACCATCACCGGTCAGAAGGCTGTTGCAACTATCTCCCGCAAGGATATTGCCAACTTCCACCTCCGTAAGAAAATGCCGGTAGGTGTTATGGTGACTCTCCGTGGCGACCACATGTACGAATTCCTCGA
The DNA here is from genome assembly GCA_002315625.1 of Bacteroidales bacterium UBA1757. GTDB lineage: Bacteria > Bacteroidota > Bacteroidia > Bacteroidales > UBA1402 > UBA1757. Next base: position 21,288 of record DCHH01000019.1, on the reverse strand, counting down.
GAAGCTCGTCCGCGTTGCTCTGCCCCGTATCCGTGACTTCAAGGGTATTGCCGGAAAGCTTGACGGCCGTGGCAACTACACTCTGGGTATTCAGGAACAGATTATCTTCCCGGAAATCAACATCGATAACATCGAGCGTCTGATGGGTATGAATATCACAATGGTAACCAGCGCCAGAACTGACGAAGAGGGTTATGCCCTTCTGCGTGAATTCGGCCTGCCTTTTAAAAAATAACTAAACAACAAAGTACGTTATGGCAAAACAATCAATGAAAGCCCGCGAGGTCAGACGTGCTTATCTGATTGAGCGCTATGCTGAAAAGCGTAAACAACTCAAGGCAGAAGGCAACTATGAGGCTCTCCAGGACCTGCCCAAGAATTCTTGCCCGACCCGCTACCACAATCGTTGCAAGCTGAGCGGCCGTCCAAAGGGTTACATGAGGCAGTTTGGCATCTCACGCATCGATTTCCGTGAAATGGCCTCCCATGGACTCATCCCCGGGGTGAAGAAGGCAAGCTGGTAAGCATTATCCTTTATCCGTGATTATCGATCACTTAGTGTTAAATATTGTCCGGAACAGCCGGATCAATTTAAATCAAAGTTTATGACAGATCCTATTGCAGATTATCTGACAAGGTTGCGGAACGCCATCATGGCCAACCACCGTGTTGTGGAGGTTCCCGCGTCGAATTTGAAAAAAGAGATCACCAAGATCCTTTTTCAGAAGGGTTACATCCTGAACTACAAGTTCGAGGAAGAGGTCGGACCCCAGGGCAACATCAAGATTGCCTTGAAATACGACCCTGCTACCAAAGTGAACGCCATCAAGTCATTGGAGCGCGTTTCCCGTCCCGGCTTGCGTCACTATGTGGGTTATCGTGAGATGCCCCGCGTTTTGAACGGCCTCGGCATTGCCATCCTTTCAACTTCGAAAGGTGTCATGACCGATAAAGAAGCTGCCGACCTGAAGCTCGGCGGTGAAGTTTTGTGTTACATCTATTAATGAAGGAGGAGCAATTATGTCAAGAATAGGAAAATTGCCGATTGCGATCCCCGCAGGCGTAACTGTAACAGTAAATGCTGATAACTTAGTAACGGTCAAAGGTCCCAAGGGTACCCTTACCCAGCAGGTCAATCCTGACATCACTGTCAAGATGGAAGACGGTCAGATTCATGTGACCCGTCCGTCTGACGACAAGGAGCATCGCGCTCTTCATGGACTTTACCGTGCGTTGATTCATAATATGGTTGTAGGCGTATCAGAAGGTTTCAAGAAAGCTCAGGAACTGGTCGGTGTCGGTTACCGCGCCACTAACGAAGGTCAGGTTCTGAAACTGGCTCTGGGTTATACCCATGAAATCTGGATGGTACTGCCCGAGCAGATTAAGGTAGAAACCAAGACTGAGCGTAACAAGAACCCGATGCTTTATTTCGAGTCTTGCGACAAGCAGCTTCTTGGCCAGCTTTGCGCCAAGATCCGTTCGTTCCGTAAGCCTGAACCTTACAAGGGCAAGGGTGTCCGCTTTGAAGGCGAAATCGTTCGCCGCAAGGCCGGTAAGTCTGCCGCCAAGAAGTAATCACCTTAAAAGAGCTTAGATTATGACAACGAAAGAAATCAGAAGAATAAAAATCAAAGCACGCGTCCGCTCGAAGGTCCTCGGCACCGCCGAACGCCCCCGTATGACCGTGTTCCGCAGCAACAAGCAGATTTATGTCCAGTTTGTTGACGATAAGGCTGGTAAGACCCTTGCATCGGCTTCATCTCTGAAGATTGAAGAGAAGGTCGGCAAGAAGGATCAGGCCATCAAGGTTGGAGAAATGGCAGCCAAGAACGCTCAGGAAGCCGGTATCAACACCGTAGTTTTCGACCGTAACGGCTATCTCTACCACGGCAGAATTAAAGAATTGGCAGACGCCGCACGTAAGAGCGGTCTTAATTTTTAAGCACTATGGCAGTACAAATGAATAGAGTCAAGTCAACCAACGACTTGGAATTGAAAGAAAGATTGGTGGCCATCAACCGCGTGACCAAGGTTACAAAGGGTGGTCGTGCCTTCAGTTTCGCTGCCATCGTAGTGGTCGGCAATGAAGATGGTATCATCGGTTATGGTCTGGGTAAGGCTGGTGAAGTCACCGCAGCCATCTCCAAGGGTACTGAAGCTGCCAAGAAGAACCTTATCCGTGTTCCGGTGCTCAAGGGTACAATTCCCCACGCTCAGGAATGTCATTTCGGTGGTGCTCAGGTCATCCTGATTCCGGCATCTCACGGTACCGGTGTCAAGGCTGGTGGTGCTATGCGTGCCGTCCTCGAGAGTGTAGGTATTACCGACGTGCTTGCCAAGTCAAAGGGTTCGTCGAACCCCCACAACCTGGTGAAGGCTACCGTTATGGCTCTCGGCCAGATGCGTGATGCCTATCAGGTCGCCAAGACCCGCGGTATTTCTGTTGAACGTGTTTTTAAAGGATAAATTATCATGGCAGTTATCAAGATCAAACAGATAAAGAGCCGCATCGGTGCTCCTGCTGTACAGAAAAAGACCCTCGATTCACTTGGTCTGAAAAGAATGAACCAGGTTGTTGAGAAGGAAGCCACTCCGGCTATCCTTGGCATGGTCAACAAAATTAACCACTTAGTGAAAATTGTAGAAGATTGATATTATGGACTTAAGTAATTTGAAACCGGCAGCTGGCTCCAATAAGGACAGCAAGCGTATCGGTCGCGGCCCGGGTTCGGGTAAGGGCGGAACGTCAACAAGGGGTCACAAGGGTGCCAAGTCTCGCTCCGGCTATCATAAGAAGATTGGTTTTGAAGGTGGTCAGATGCCTCTGCAGCGTCGTCTGCCGAAGTTCGGATTCAAGAACATCAACCGTATTGAGTACAAGGCTATCAACATCTCTACCCTCCAGGCTATGGCCGACAAGGGCATCACGAAGATTGATCCCGATGTGCTTCAGGAGGCTGGTTATATTAACGCTACTCAGCTTGTAAAGATACTTGCTAACGGTCAGCTGACCGCAGCTATCGAGATTACAGCTGATGCATTCTCAGCCACAGCCATCAAGGCTATTGAAGCTGCTGGCGGTAAGGCCATCGTTCTCGGTGCCCCGGTTGAGGAAGCTTAATCATCACCCCGATTGATAACCTTTTAAGAACAATCGAATGAAATTCATTGAAACTTTAAAGAATATCTGGAAGATAGAAGAGCTGCGCGACCGTTTGCTCACGACCCTCCTTTTTGTGGCTGTGTTCCGTTTCGGTTCGTTCGTGGTGCTTCCCGGTATCGACCCAGGTATGCTGACAGGGCTCCGCTCACAGACGAGCGAAGGTATCATGTCGCTGCTTGATATGTTTACCGGCGGTGCATTCTCGAATGCCTCTGTCTTTGGACTGGGTATTATGCCTTACATCTCGGCATCCATCGTGATACAATTGTTGGGCATTGCCGTTCCTTACTTCCAGAAGTTGCAGCGTGAAGGCGAGAGCGGTCGTCGTAAGCTCAACCAATATACCCGTTATCTGACGGTTCTGGTGCTTATCATCCAAGGCCCCGCTTTCCTTGCTAACCTGAATGCTCAGGGAGTTCCCCTTCCTGCAGGTTTCTGGTTCAGACTCTCGTCGGTCATCCTCCTTGCCTCGGGCAGCATGTTTGTGCTGTGGCTTGGTGAGCGTATCACCGACAAGGGTATCGGAAACGGTATTTCGATGATCATCCTTATTGGTATCATCGCCCGCCTGCCGCAGGCTTTGGTTCAGGAGTTTGCAAACCGTCTGGAAGCTGCTTCCGGTGGTCTGATCATGTTCCTGGTCGAAATCCTTCTCCTGCTTGCAGTTACCATTGCAGCCATTGCACTTGTGCAGGCTACCCGCAAGGTGCCCGTGCAATATGCGAAGCGCGTTGTTGGCAACAAGCAGTATGGCGGTGTGCGCCAGTACATCCCTCTCAAGGTGAATGCAGCCGGCGTTATGCCTATCATCTTTGCTCAGGCTCTGATGTTTTTACCTCTGATGTTCATGCGTTTCTCGACTGACGGCGGCAGCAACTTCTGGCGCATTATGACAGACATGAACGGCTTCTGGTATAATTGTATCTATGCCATCATGATTATCATCTTCACCTACTTCTATACTGCCATTACAATCAATCCGCAGCAGATGGCTGAGGACATGAAGCGCAACGGCGGTTTCATCCCGGGTGTGAAGCCTGGTAAGAAGACGGCTGACTATCTGGATACAATCATGTCAAGGATTACCCTTCCGGGTTCAATTTTCCTGGCTTTCATCGCTATCATGCCGGTGTTTGCAAGAATGTTGGGCATCAGCTCAAGTTTCGC
>DCHH01000019.1:15373-16815 GCA_002315625.1 Bacteroidales bacterium UBA1757 | reverse complement strand
TATCTGAAGACTGAAGAAGAAATTGCTTTACTTCGGGAAAGTAATCAAATAGTAGCCAAGACCTTAGCGGAGGTCGGCAAGTATATACAGCCAGGGGTTACTACCAAATATTTAGATCAGATAGGCGAGGACTTCATCCGTTCTATGGGTGCAGTCCCCACCTTCCTGAACTACAACGGGTATCCGGCTTCGCTCTGCATCTCGGTCAACGAGGTTGTGGTGCACGGAATCCCCTCTGTAAGTACAGTATTGAAAGAAGGAGACATCGTCTCTGTTGATTGTGGCGCTTGCAAGAACGGCTTCCACGGCGACTCTACCTACACATTCTGTGTCGGTGAGGTCTCGGAAGAGAAGAAGAGACTGCTTCGCACGACCAAGGAGTCGTTGTACAAGGGAATAGAGCAGGCCATTGCCGGTAACCGTCTCGGCGACATCGGCAACGCCATCCAGACCTACTGCCAGAAGCGTGGTTATTCCGTGGTTCGGGAAATGGTAGGACATGGGGTAGGACGCCACCTGCATGAAGACCCTGAGGTCTGCAACTATGGAAAGAAAGGTTCCGGGCCGTTGCTTAAGGCGGGTATGACTATCGCCATCGAGCCCATGATTAATATGGGAAGCCGAAACATAGTCACCGAAAAAGACGGTTGGACCACCCGGACCATGGACCGCAAACCCTCAGCCCATTTCGAGCATTCGATTGCGATACGCCCGGGCAAGGCTGAGATTCTCTCCTCCTTTGATTATATCCAGGAAGTATTGGGTGACAGATTCATTTAACAGATTCATTTGACAGATTAAAAGACAAGTATGGCAAAACAAGCTGCAATAGAACAGGACGGTACCATCGTGGAGTCGTTGTCGAACGATATGTTCCACGTTGAATTGGAGAACGGCCACGAAATTACGGCGCATATCTCCGGTAAGATGCGCATGCACTATATACGAATCCTGCCCGGTGACAAGGTGAAAGTCGAAATGTCTCCCTATGATTTGTCAAAGGGAAGAATCACGTTCAGATACAAATAATAAAACAACATAGCTATGAAAGTAAGAGCTTCTATCAAAAAACGCAGTGCCGACTGCAAGATCGTTCGGAGAAAAGGTCGCTTGTATGTGATCAGCAAAAAGAACCCCAAGTTCAAACAGCGTCAGGGTTGAGTAGTAATAAATAATCAAGCATAGAATATGGCAATAAGAATTGTTGGTGTAGATTTGCCCCAGAACAAGCGCGGCGAAATCGCTTTGACCTATATCTTCGGTATTGGTCGCAGCAGTGCACAGAAAATCTTGGCTAAGGCCGGTGTCGATAAGGATATCAAGGTTCAGGATTGGACCGACGATCAGGCTGGTGCCATCCGTGAAGTCATCGGAGCCGACTATAAGGTTGAAGGTGACCTCCGTTCAGAAGTCCAGCTGAACATCAAGCGTCTCATGGATAT
>DCHH01000019.1:0-15355 GCA_002315625.1 Bacteroidales bacterium UBA1757 | reverse complement strand
GGTTGCTACCGTGGTATCCGTCATCGTATCGGACTGCCCGTTCGTGGTCAGAGCACCAAGAACAACGCCCGTACCCGTAAGGGAAAGAAGAAGACCGTTGCCAACAAGAAGAAGGCTACGAAGTAACCTTTAATGACTGGTTAAGGTATCTCTTAAGAATTATCGTTTACCGAATTTAATAAGAAAAGAAAATGGCAAAGAAGCAAGTTGCAGCTAAAAAAAGAAACGTCAAAGTTGACGCAATCGGACAAGCGCACATCCATTCGTCTTTCAACAACATCATCGTAGCCCTTGCCAATGGCGACGGTCAGATTATCTCCTGGTCTTCAGCTGGTAAGATGGGCTTCCGTGGTTCAAAGAAGAACACTCCGTATGCTGCCCAGATGGCAGCTCAGGATTGTGCGAAGGTCGCATACGACCTCGGCTTGAGAAAAGTCAAGGCGTATGTAAAGGGTCCTGGTAACGGCCGTGAGTCGGCTGTTCGCACCATCCATGGTGCCGGCATTGAAGTGACTGAAATCGTTGATGTCACTCCGCTGCCCCACAATGGTTGCCGTCCTCCCAAGAGAAGACGTGTGTAATGTTTTTGTAGAACTTTTAAAATCAGAAAACAATGGCAAGATATACAGGCCCGAAAAGCAGAATTGCACGTAAATTCGGTGAACCCATCTACGGCCCCGACAAGGTTCTTGAGAAGAAGCACTATGCTCCTGGCTTCTTCGGCAACAACCGCAAGAAAAAATCTTCTGAATATGGTATCCAGCTGGCTGAAAAGCAGAAGGCCAAATACACATACGGTGTGTTGGAGCGTCAGTTCCGCAACACGTTCGAAATGGCTCAGCGCACAAAGGGTATTACCGGTGAAATCCTGTTGCAACTCCTTGAGTCGCGTCTGGACAACCTCGTCTATCGTCTCGGTTTTGCTCCTACACGTGATGCAGCCCGTCAGTTGGTTTCACATCGTCACATTGTCCTCGACGGCAAGGTGGCCAGCATTCCGTCAATCATTGTAAAACCCGGTCAGATTGTAGGTGTCCGCGAGCGCTCAAAATCGTTGGAGGTCATCGAGAACTCTCTCTCAGGTTTCAACCACAGCAAATATCCTTGGATTGAATTCGACGCTACTGCCAAGGCTGGCAAGTACATGAATGTCCCCGCCCGCGCAGACATCCCCGAGAACATCAAGGAACAGCTCATTGTTGAATTGTATTCAAAGTAATCATAGAGATTATGGCAATTTTAGCTTTTCAAAAACCCGAAAAGGTTATCATGCTGGAAGCAAACGACAAATTCGGCAAGTTCGAATTCCGTCCGTTGGAGCCCGGTTTCGGTATTACTATCGGTAATGCCCTTCGCCGCATCCTGCTTTCATCACTGGAAGGATATGCCATCAACTCGATGCGTATCGAGGGTGTCGCCCATGAATTTGATACGATATCCGGTGTACGTGAGGATGTAACAAACATTATTCTCAATCTCAAACAGGTCCGTTTCAAACATCTCTCCGAAGATATTGATTCTGAAAAGGTCGTTATCAAGGTGCAGAATGCAGAGGAACTGACTGCCGGAGATCTGGGCAAGGCTTTCGCTAACTTTCAGGTGCTGAATCCGGAGCTTAAGATTTGCAGCATGGAGAAAGGTACAAAGTTTGACCTCCAGCTCACTGTCAACAAAGGACGCGGCTATGTGCCCGCCGATGAGCAGGAGCTTCAGGATACAGACATCTATACCCTCGCCATCGACTCTATCTATACTCCCATCAAGAACGTGAAATACACAGTCGAGAACTTCCGTGTCGAGCAGAAGACTGACTACGAGAAGCTCCTTCTCGAAATCACGACTGATGGTTCCATCCAGCCGAAGGAGGCTCTGCGCGACGCTTCCCGTATTCTTATCCAGCATTTCATGCTCTTCTCCGAGGACAAGATTGCCCTTGAGGACAATGAAGCAGAGGGTGTTGAGGAATTCGATGAGGAAGTCCTGCACATGCGTCAGCTTCTCAAGACCAAGCTCGTTGACATGGATCTTTCAGTCCGTGCCCTGAACTGTCTGAAGGCTGCCAATGTCGAAACCCTTGGCCAGCTGGCTACCCACAGCAAAACGGATTTGTTGAAGTTCCGTAACTTCGGTCGCAAGTCGCTCATTGAGCTGGAAGACCTGCTTACCCGCATGAACCTGACGTTCGGAATGGATATTACCAAGTACAAACTAGATAAAGACTAAAGACAATGAGACACAATAAGAAAATCAATCATCTGGGTCGTCAGGCCAGCCATCGCGACGCGATGCTCTCCAATATGGCTGCTTCGTTGATTATGCACAAGCGCATCTTCACGACCCTCGCCAAGGCTAAGGCTCTGAGAATGGTCATTGAACCCATGGTGACTGCTGCCAAGGAGGATACGACTGCTGCACGCCGTCTGGTCTTCAAGGATCTTCAGAATAAGTATGCCGTCACGGAACTTTTCCAGGTAGTTGCTCAGAAGGTGGGCGACCGTCCCGGTGGATATACCCGTATCATCAAGACGGGTAATCGTCTGGGTGACAATGCTTCTATGTGCTTCATCGAGTTCGTTGATTTCGACGACAAGATGGCCAAGAATGCTGCTCCCGAGAAGAAGACCCGCACTCGCCGTTCTTCTGCCAAGAAGAAAGCCGAAGCTACCGAAGCCGCTGTAGTCGAAGAGGCTCCCAAGGCCGAGTAATTGACAGGAACATCATCATTCTACACCCTCAAGGCATAATGTCTTGGGGGTGTTTTTTGTTCTTTATAACAAGTTGGGAAGGGCGGTGATGTTGTCTATGAGACAGGTTGGGTGAGCGGCCAAAAGCTGGTCGGGGGTGTGGTTGCCGTAGGTTACGGCTACCGTGGGGCATCCCGCCCGGTTGCCCATCTCAATGTCGAAGGTTGTATCGCCTACGACCAGAGCCTCCTCTGGAGCTAAATTCATCCTTGAAAGAAGTGCGAGTACCATGTCTGGGGCCGGCTTTGGAGGAAGTCCGTCGGAGTTGGTGATGCGGTCTTCGAAGCATTCGTTGAGGTTGTTGCGCTCAAGAATAAGCCCCAGGGAGGGGGCGTTCCGGCTGGTACAGATGGCAAGGCGAATGCCCCTTTCTACCAGGCAGCGGACAGTTTGCGGCACGTCCGGGAAAAGGGTGATCTTCGTCAGTTCGCATTCATAGAATATTTTCCGGTAGAGGTCGGTGGCCTCCTGGGCGGCTTTGTCATCGAGATTGCCTAAATCCCGGATAGCGTCAAACAGAGGTCTGCCGATGGTTTGTCTTATCGACCCCTCATCGGGAATAGGAAGTCCGAGGTGGCGGAAGGTCTCCTGGAAGTTGTTGACGATGCCTGGAGCAGTATCGGCAAGGGTTCCGTCGAAATCAAAAAGGATAGCTTTTATCATAGGGTTGCTGATAGGGCCAGCGTATCACAAGTAAACGGGAAGGTGAATCTTCCGAAATAGACAGGGGTGGTTATTCCTCCGTCATAGCCGGTTACAACAAGGGTGTATTCTTGCTCTTCATTGAAGAGTTTTAGCCCGTTATATTGGTAGAACCCCCTGTCAACAAGGTTTTCGCCGACGTCATATTTCTTGTATAACTCAATCCGTTCAAGTGCGAACAGGACCATATCGTCATTGTAATCCTGTTTGACGATTCGGCTTTCATCGACTTCCCAGAAATAGGGTTCGTCATCGTTTGATGGAATGATGGTAACAATCGGCCCGTCACTCCTCTCGTTCATCCGGATTTTGAAAGTCATGTTACTTTGTCTCCTTTCGAGCGTGGTGACATGTTGGGTGAAAAGGTCGCCTATGGGCTCTTTTGTGTCAGGGTTCACGCAGAAGGCATATACGGTGTAGCCGGACTGTGCCAGCAGGTCGTCGAAGGTGAGCGTGCAGTTCCCGTAGAGCAGACTGTGGGAGGAATAGGTGGCGATGAATGCTGCCGTGTTCTCAACCAGAAGAATATAGCGCCAGTCGATGTATTCCTTGTACGATCGGTCAACTTGCAGTTGCATAAAACGCTGCCGGTCGTTCATTTCCTGTAAGGTCGAATCATGAAGGATGCCGCACAAATAATAGACCCTGTCATCGTCAAGGGTCACATCGACCGTCACTGAAGCGGCGGACAATGTGTTCTGGTCAATTTTCAGGCCTATGTTGACAGGCTCATTCCGATTGACGGGGGAAAGATTGCATGAAGAGAAGACCAGGGCGGAAAGGATGGTCAGGGAAAGAAGTATTTTTTTCATGGCAATCAGTCGTCTAAGAGTTGGGCAACACAGGCAATAAACTTTACGCAACCCGACACATGGTTTCCGTAGTGACCGACGTTGTACTCGATGTTCATGTCGGAGAAGGCTGACCTTGCCAGTTGGGTGTTGACGTATGGAACCGTGTCATCGTCAATGGAGTGGAACATATAGACCGGGGCAATCGGGTACCATCCGTTAAGCACGGAGTTATGCATCATGGAGTTGTAGAAATTGACGGTTTTCGGGTCGCGCTTCTGCATTGCCACGTCGGTCATCAGGTCGGAGAGGTGCTTCGTCCCCATTATTTTCCCCAATTGCTTGGTTGTGTATTTTTTTGAAAGAATCCATTCCTTGTAGTTACTCAGCAGGGGTTCCTTGAAGAAGTTCTTGTAGTCGAGACCGAGGTCTTCTCCTTCGTTCATTCCCATGACAATCATCGGGACGGCACACGGGATGGAGGTTTCGTCCTGCTCGATACACTTGTCGTAAGTGGCGGCAATGTCATACGGACCGGCTCCGGCAAAGTTACGCTTGATGATATAATCGTACTGGTACTGTTCTTCCAGAAGCCTCTGGACGGCCATCGTGGTGGCACCGCCCTGGGAGTAGCCCATCAGGTAGATTTCCTTGTTCTTGGGGGCGCGTCCTACCTTTTCCAGATAGGGAATAGTGGCCTCAAGCATGTCAACCACATTGCGGGCGGTAAGGCGGGCGATGAGGTAGGGGTGAATCATATCGGTTGTGGAACCGTAGCCGATGTAGTCGGGAATGATCAGGGCATATCCTTTCAGAGCCAGAATTCCTTCCAGCTGGAATGAATTCGACGGGCATTCGTAATCGGTGGTAATGGTAAAGTGGCTCACCAGGATGATATTCTTGATTTCTCCTGATGCGGGAAGGATAATCCTGCCCGACAGACGGATAGGATTGTCGTATTTGTCGTATGAAGGATAGGTCCCGATAAGTGAGTGAAGCTTGCCTCCCCGAAATCCGGTTATGAGCCCTTTGGCCAGGGTGTTGATGGTTATGGAACTCCCTTTTGTCGTGGCTTCCATCTCTTCTGAAACCGGGGTCTCTGGTACACCTTGTGAGAGGTCGTCCGTTTCCGTCCTTGTCACCTGAAACAGATACGGGTCTTCAAAAGTGACATATTCGTATGTGTCTAACTTGCAGCCATTCAGGAAGAAAGCGACAATCGGACACAAAAGGACGGATAAGCGTTTCATATCTTCAAACAATCTTGATAATAAAACAATGAGCAAAAATACATAAAATAAACGACAATCATTCAGGAGTTTGTATTTTGTTGTCAGAATGGTCTGTGTAGGGGTGAAAATATATGGGCGAAAGGTGCACAATGAAAAAAAATCGTTATATTTGTCCCAAATTTCACTATCATTTACGAAAATGGACGAGATAAAACTCAAAGATATAGCTGCTTCTTTTGCCACTGACGGGTGCGCTGATGCCATTTATCCGGCCCATCTTTTCAGGGCATTGCTGCACAAGGAAATGGGAATGGTCAGTTACATTGAGACCACCCTTTCCAAGGACTACTACTACATCCTTGACTGGGTCGAGGTGCAGATGCAGCTTTCGCCGAAGTCTTTGCGCCCTCAGCGTTACATCGAATACAGTAAGGAGAGTCAGGAAGTTCTCGACGAAGCCGACAACTATCGTCGCAAGATGGGTTTGGACAGTGTCGAGGGCGAGTGTGTGCTGGCTGCTCTGGTCACTCCCGGAGTGGGATTTTCCTTTGACCAGCTTAAGACCCTCCCCCTTACCGCTGCCGATATCTGCGGAAAGGCCGGTGTTTCAACCGCTGCAGCCACGCCGCAATACGGCTATTCAGCCCCGAAAGGTGCGGCCGGTGGTGATGCGTTGCAGAAATATTGCACAGACCGTACTGCCGAGGCACGTGACGGCAAACTGCCCGCTGTGGTTGGCTTCGAGACCGAGGTTGAGATGATTTATGAGATTCTCGGCCGCCGCATGAAGGCCAATATGCTTATTACGGGTGAGGCTGGAGTCGGCAAGACCTCTCTTGTGAATGCTTTTGTTCATAACCTTGCCGAAAACAAGGTTCCCGAGTTCCTCCAGAACCATGTGGCATACGAACTGGACGTCACTTCACTGGCGCAGGATTCACAATACAAGGGCGAGATTGAAGAGCGCCTGAAATCACTTCTCAACGAGGTGGCAGAGCGGGGCAATATCATCCTGATTATCGAGCAGGTCGATAAGTTCTTTGACAAGCAGGGGCAACTGTTCAACGCCTCGTCGCTGCTGAAGCAGGAACTGACCCGCGGACGGATTTCGGTTATCTGCACCTCTTCAATCGAAGGCTATACCAAGAATATCGAGACTGACAAGGAGATGCTCAACAAGTTCGAGAAGTTCAATGTCGATGAACCTGATACGGAGCTGACGATGCAGATACTTCGTGGTGCCATGCCTCCATATTGTGATTTCCACGGGGTTACGGTCAACGATGCCGTCCTTGATGAATCAATCAGGCTTGCAAAGCGCTATCTGAACGAACGCTCGCTGCCCGACACTGCCATCGACCTTCTTGACCGTTCAATGGCAAGACTCAAGACCCAGAACAGCAAGGATGCTGGAACAGCACATACAGAACTAAATTCTTCAGACCTTTGTGCCGTTATCGCCGAAAAGACCGGCGTACCTATGGGCAAGGTGCAGACTCAGGAAAGAGACCGTCTGATGGGTGCTGAAGAGACCCTCAAGCAGCGCGTGGTCGGTCAGGATCATGCCGTCAAGAAGGTTCTGGATGCAATCTTCGAGGCCCGTTCCGGATTGCAGAAGAAGGGACAGCCGATGGGTTCGTTCTTCTTCCTTGGCCCGACCGGTACTGGTAAGACGGAACTTTCCAAGGCTTTGGCAGCATTCCTTTTCAACGACGAATCGTCGCTGATACGTTTTGATATGTCGGAATTCAAGGAGGAGCACAGTGTGGCTCTGCTCTACGGAGCGCCTCCGGGATATGTCGGCTATGAGGAGGGCGGTCTGCTGGTGAACAAAATCCGCCAGAATCCGTATTCCGTTGTGCTGTTCGACGAAATCGAGAAGGCCCACAAGTCGGTCTTTGACCTGTTCCTCCAGATTCTCGACGAAGGCAAGCTGCACGACCGTCTGGGCCGCGTGGGTGATTTCTCCAATGCGCTGATTCTCTTTACCTCGAACATCGGCAGCAAGTTCGTTGTCGAGCAGTTCGGGAAGGGCGTTGTGCCGCAGAACAACGACCTGATGGAAATCATGCAGGACTACTTCCGTCCCGAGTTCCTTGGCCGTCTGTCAGAGATTATCCCATTCTCTCCCATTACCGAAGAGAGCGTTACGGCCATCTTTGACATACATTTCAAAGGTGTGCTCAAACTCCTTCAGGAACAGAACATTGAACTTACCATTACACCGGAAGCCCGAAAAAAGATTGCCCTGATGGGCTACAACCCGCAATACGGTGCCCGTCCCGTCATCGGCATCATCCGCAAGGAAATCCGCAACCCGCTGTCAAAGATGATTATCAGCGGCAAAATCAAGAGCGGAGACAAGGTGGAAATCAGTGTCGCGAAGGGCAAAAAAGACGAAGAAACAATAGAATTCAATATTAACTAACTTTTTAAACACTACCATTATGGCAATGAAAGAGAACTTCATTTCGATGGCCCCGGACGAGCAGTCGAATGCGAAAGTGTCACCGATTGACAACAACAAGACGTTGCTTATCGACCAGTTCACTTCTGAAGCTGAACCGGGCAATCCTGAATTTGTGGAAGATATCCAGAACATGGACGATGCATTTGCCCATTTCCGTCCAAAGGTGAACGTAACCTTCACGGATGCTGAAGGTGGCGCTGTGGATGAGACCCTTAACTTTAACGAAATGCGCGACTTCTCGGCCGACGGCGGCAAGGGTAAGCTTGTCAGTAATTCGGCTTTCCTGTCGGAAACCAAGAAGAAAGTGGATGCAAGTGCTAAAATCCGCAAGACTATCGAGCAGAATCGCAAACTGCGTGACATACTCAACGACCAGCAGGCAAAGGGTGAGCTCAAGGAGATGCTTCAGGCCCTTTTGGATGAGCTTGAGTCGAGCAAATAAGTGAGAAATCAAACATAAAAAACGAAATATTATGGCTGAAACAGAATTAAAGAAACAGACCGCAGCCGAGGCCGCCGGTCAACAGGAGCAGAAAGAGAAACGTGACGTCAGTCAGCTTCTCAGTAAGTTCGGCGGTTTCAATGCCGTTCGCAGCATACTGCCCGATACTGACAATATGAACCCGGCCCGCAAGGCCGCTCAGGCCATTTTCCTGACCGACAAGCGCTTCAAGGACAAACGCGAGGCTCTGGCCGAAGATCTCAAGGCATGGCTGGAACTCCTTGGCGAGGAGCATAACACCATCACTGAATATACCACTTCCTGCAAAGAAAAGGAAGATAAGTTCCAGAAGGTGCTCAATCAGGGTATTACCGATGCACTTTTTGCAACCAAGGACCTGGAGCGTTCATACCGTTCGCTTGCCGCTTTCTTTGCTTCGGCAAACACCGACAAGGTGAAGAATCTTCGTATCATCAACGTATTCAAGGAGGACATCGCTGACAGCGAGTCGGGATTTTCCAATGAAGTCGAAGACATCCTGCGCAATGGTTTCGACCGTCTGAGCCTGAAGGACAGCTACTCTCTGATGGTTGTCTCCGGAAGTGTCTTCGACAAGGTCTCCCTTATGCAGTGGGCCAAGATGGCATTCAAGTACAAAGTGCTGCTCGTGACCGACCATGCCGACGAGTTCTCGTTCGACGACTTGAAGTCCAACACTGAAATCTATCCCGACAGTGATGCATGTCTGCAGAACGTGGTGATGACCGCAAACTGGATTGTGGGCCGTGACGCTGAAAAGCTCTCGGAAGACGAGAAGGACGAGAAGGCATTCTACATCTATCCTTCAGGTGCTCTGGCCGGCAAGCTCTACGACGAGTCTGCCAGCATGGCACAAGGTGCAGGCGGTAAGAAGTATGGTACCCTCGACGGTGTCCGCGGTGTCCGCAACGACCTGCTCAAGAGTGAAATAGCAGCCCTGATGGACAATCAGGTGATTCCGATGGTCTATTCCGAAGGCCGGGTTATGGCTTTCAACAATACCACCCTCTACAACGGCGACAACACAGCCATGAAGGAGTATCCTATCGTCCGCGTGTTTGACTGGGTCAAGAAAGTGCTCATGAACTATGTCCACGAAGTGGCCCTCGAAAACTGGGATCCGTACAATTCACCGAAGAACCTGAAGTCCAAGCTCCAGTCGTTCCTGAACGACTACAAAGGCTACGGCAATCTCTTCCAGAACTATGAAATCGGTGAGCCGCGCCAGGATCCCGAGACCAAGCGCATCACCTGCGACATCAGTCTCACACCGTTCTATTCAGCCAAGAACTTTGTCATCAAGGTTGCCGCTGACAGAAAGGAAAAATCAGCAGAATAATTACCACTAACCATTTAATTTGTAATTTATTATGGCAAAAACACCAGTAAAAATCGAGATCGACGGTTACAAAGAGCGTGAGGTCCTTATGGTATCTTACGAGTTCGATCAGGCCATTGACACAGAAGGCCAGATGACAGGTATCCCCCGTGGCGGCAAAATCCGTGTCCGCGTAAAAGCTATGAATGACGGTACTCCCGACCTTCTTGCATGGATGATTGAGCGCAATCTCCCCAAGAACGGTACCATCACATTCAATGAGACCAAGACCGGTAAGGTTATGAAGACCATCAAGTTTACGAACGGCTATTGCATCGACTTCGACGAATGTTGGGCAGACAAGAAGGCTCATTTTGAGGAAATTGTCATCACCTGCAAGAAAATCGAGTTCGGTTCTGTCGTATATGAGAACGATTGGGCCTAATGCACAAAAAAGTAACCATTAAACATTAAAAAAATTATGGCAGACAATGTAACCCCCGTACAGCTTGAGGTCAAGGACTTTCAGGCTCGTGAAGTCATATTGGTAGACTATAAGTTCAATCAGACAACAGACCGCGAAGGTCAGATTTCAGGTATTCCGAGAGGCGGAAAGGTGACCGTCCGCGTCAAGGCTCTGAACGACGGCAACAATCAGCTCCTGCAGTGGATGCTTGCTCCGAACGATCCCCGCGACATGAAGATTACCTTCCTCAACACAGTTGATGGCGCTACAATGAAGACCCTCGAAGGAACCGGCTGCTACTGCATCCATTTTCTTGAGAAGTGGGAAGACGGCGAAGAGCACTTCGAAGAAGTTGAAATCATCTGCCAGACCCTCAAGAACGGTCCGGTTGAGTTCAACAATCCCTGGAAATAATTCTAACCATCATAATCCGGTCCTGACGCGTGTGTAAAAACATGCGTCAGGACAGATTTGTACTATGTCGATATTATCTACATTACAGATAGGAGACAATGCGAAAGGTGTTTATACCTCCGAATATAAGCTGACGCATTGCAATTGCAGAATCAATCGCACATACGACTGCTGCATTCCACATTCAAATGCCAGGTGCGAGCAGTTGGAGATGACGGTTGTGGCTCCAGGGATAAAGGATCTCAGTATCGTGGGGTGGTTTATTGAGAACACGGCCTTGAGTGGACGGTTGTTTATTACCAATTCGGACAATGGCTTGGCTAATGATGTGAAGTCTTCTATTGAATTTGAGGACGCGTATTGTGTTTCCCTTTCCGAAAGCTATGAAATTGATGAAAGTGTGCAGCGTCAGATGAGTATTGTCATAGTGCCATCGCGAGTCAAGGTAAATGGAATCTGGTACGTCAAACCAAAATCATGATTGGAATGATTAATTATTTGAAGGCGGTTTTGACAACCGTAGATACACTGGACGATAAAGATATCCATGTATATGCTTCACAATGTCATACGGTGCAACGGTTTGCCTACACATTTGAACACCATTGCAACAGTTGGGGAATACCGTTTGATTCCACAAAAAACACAGTCATCACAACCCAGATCAAGGTGATTGGGGTAGAGGAGTCCCGTTGTTTTACGGACTATCTAAGCGGAGTAGATTGTCATAGCTTTACTTTTTTCTTCAATGCTACGTTCGACAATAAAAACAATAATAAGTTGTACAGCTATGAAGATGCGATGCGGGTGAAGGGTATGGTCGTGGATGTCAATTATGACTTTGACAGTGTTGCGGAAGGAAATGACCAGCAGATGCTGGTGACTGTAAAGATACTGGTATCGGCTGTGACTTATCTGGGTTCAAGTTCAAACAAGACATTGCAGATATCCGAAGTCTGAATCTTTACAATGAGCCGAATGTCTGTCAGAAATGAAAGAATGAGAATCACGTTGTCATATATGGTGATGCTGCTTTTGCCAGTGCTGGCAGAAGCAGAGCAGTGGGTAAGCATAACAGTAAGGCCCGACAATGCCATCCTGACAGTTGATGAAACAAGGTTGAACCTGCGGGACGGGAAGGCTGAATTGCTGCTGGCCGCAGGACAGCATTCCTACACGGTCGAGTCGCCGTACTACGAGACCTTGGCCGATACTTTTGAATTGAAAGAAACCGAAAGACGTGACTTGCTCATCGTCATGCAATCCGTCTATTCATATATACAGGTCGCTACCGGCCAGGCCGATGCAGAGGTCTTTCTCGACCAGCAGAACATAGGTAAAGGGGAGGTTCTCAGCAGTAGGATTTCAGCCGGAGACCATCGTCTGACGGTGCTGATGGATACGATGTGCCTTTACGACGGCCGTGTCCGTCTGGCTGTGGCAGAGAAAAAATGTGTCGACATCATGTCGTTCGCAGTCAGTCCTTTCCGCTGGGACCCGCTCCGCTGGCTGGTGCCGCTCAGTGCATTGGGCGAGGACGGTTCGGCGGAAATGGACAGCACCCTGATGGCCGAGGCAAGGGCCTTTGCCGGACTCGATTCCTGCTGTGTCAATGTGACATCCACCCCTCCTGGGGGCATAATACTGATTGACGGCAAGGAGTATGGAACCACCCCTTTGGTGGTGTGCGGAATGGTAGCCAACCGCAAATACCTGCTGACCGTGAAAAAACCAGGGTACCGAAGTGCCCATGCCACTTTTCTGGCAGAAGCTGAAAAAATGGCGGATGTTCAACTGAAACTAAAAAAATAAAATGGCAGACAATTACTTCAAGGATTGGAAATCGTCGTTGGACAAGTTTACCCAATGCGTTGAGAAAGACCTTGCCGAAATACGCAGGCAGAAAGCCGAAATACAAAGCCTTAAGTTGGAGGTGGAAAGTATGGTCCGTGGTCGGTTCATCTCCGACAGTAACCGTATCATATTGTCTGCCCCTGAGATAATTATTGGCAATGTCGATAGGGACGGAATCCTGAGAGGTGATTCGCCTTATTCTCGTGTAATTATCCGCTCCAACGATATTGATATTGAGGGGTCCAGCCCTGCAGGAACGACTTCTGGCGGGTCCATCATCCAACGGGCTTCGCGTATTGAGACAATAGCTGTTGACCCTGGCATGGATGGTCAGGAATCGGTTCTCGGTGATACCTCTGTGATAATTCAGCAGGCACGAAGCATCTCCCTGCTCAGTAATGATGCAAAAGATGTGTTTACCATGCCTGGTTCAGCACCATTTGCCGGTATTTCGATCTATTCGGATTCGTCTGTGAATATTAATGCCACACCGTCGAATGCCGCTACCACCAAGTATATTGATGATGTGAAAGCGACATTGTCGAAGAATGTCAGCAGTCTGAAAATCGAGATGAATTCCAAGAAAAAGGAGCTGGAGAAGTTGATTGACGACATGGAAAAGTGTGTGAAAGAACAGGAAGGATTGACGGATAATGATTTCAAGTGTGCAATAAGTATCGGTGACATCAATGAAGCCAACAACAAGCTGGAATCATTGCAGAGTGCTTTGGGCCCGGTTGTGACGGAATATACTTCTTTGGTATTCGGCTTGGCAGAGGCAAACCGCCAGATAAAAGCGTTTGACAAAGCGAAGAAAAAACTCAGTTCAGACAAGTCCGATTTCAAGACAAAAAGTACGCTGGCTGAAGTGAATATTTACGGTGAGACCATCAATCTCACATCTGTCGATGGTGACGGTAACCTTAGGACAAACGCTGAGGCGTCAATCAATATGCAGGCTCAAGAAGTGAACATTAAGTCCACTGATTCCAAAGGAGCTTTGATGGAAAAAGGCAAGGTGAAGATAAATGCCAAAAAGATAGATGTCTCTACAGCTGACTTCAAGGGAAAGGATTCGAAGAACTGGGAGAATCCTGCTGTGGGCGATATCAGCATTGTTTCGAAGACCGTCAAAGTCGAGGCTGTGGATTATGAAACCAAGGACAAGAAGCAGGAAATCAAGGCTTTGACCAAAGGTGGCAAACTGAGCATGAGAGTTGAAAGTGTTGACTTACTCTCCGCTGACAAGGAAGGAAAGGCTGTGGGCTCAGTTTCTGTCAATGCCAAGTCCGTCGAAATCAAGTCTATGGATGTCGATAAGGAAAAACTGACCGACAAGGAACTCTCTGCAGGAAGTACGATGGTACTCGTCAGCGAAAAGATGTGGGAGGGTAGCAAGGACAGCAAGGTCAAGAGCAAGCAACTTCAGATTGCCAGCGAAAAGGTGGCTGTCATTGCCAAAACTACGGCAGAAGTGCAGCAGGACAAGGCAACCGTGCAACTGGACGGCGGCAATCTCTCTGTCGGCGGCTCGAAGACCCAGCTCTATGGTGATATGACGGTCAACGGCAAGAGCGAGTTCAAGGGCGACGTAAAGGCCCCCAAAGCTGTAATCGACAATTTGGAGGCAAAGTCGTCGTTCAAATCGACAAATATATCAGATGGAATAGCAATACCGGCAGCTCCGTCTGCCGCCAAACTGTCCGCCAAACTTAAAGAAGAAGACGCACCTAAAAAACAGCAATAATGGGAAAATTCGTCACAAACGGAGCATTGCTGCAATGCTCGATGGGGGCAGCCCCTGTACCATTGTCAGTTATCGGATTGAGACCGAAATGTGGAAACATGCCGATGGCAAACATTATGGATTTTGCCCCTATGGTCAATATCAAACCATTCGGTGTATGCCGTTCCATGGCCAATCCGACCGTTGCTGCTGCTACGGCTGCTGCAATGGGGGTGCTGACTCCGATGCCCTGCATCCCCGTCATCGTTGCGCCGTGGGCCCCTGGCGGTAAGGAAAAGGTGTGTATGATGCCGGCTTTACTTGACAATTGCAAGTGCATGTGCGCATACGGCGGAAACATTACCGTGAAATTCCCTGGCAATGTGGCCATGGCAACCGGAAAGTAACCCATTTCATTAAGACGGCAAATGAAGAGATCGACATCAAATATAATCGAAGAATACAAGGGAAAACTGAGCGGCTATCTTGCCATGTATAGCTATAATCTTGTCAATCTTTGCATCGAGGCGGATCCTATTTCGCTTTTGGGTGTGACGGTTGACATCGAAGGCCTGATTATGAAAATTGAAGAAGTGGCACAAGTCGGCCCGGGTGATGACAAATACACTATCAAAGTCTATCCGAAATCAGAAAAGCAATTGTTGATGATAGGGAAGGGAATCGCAGAGGAACATCCTGAATTCAGTCAGGATATGGAAACGCTGACATTCGATGACGGAGACGAATTGCGTTATATCAAGTTGACTATGCCTGAGGTTAACGATGACCGGAAGAAATTGTTGGAGAATGGAGTCAAGATATTTCACGACGAATGTGCGGTCAAAGTGGAAGCCAATAAAACCATCTATTCGGCCAGAGTTACGGCAGACCTTATCGGAGCAAGCCAAGAGGATGTCGAGGAGGCCAAGAAGCAGATGGAAGAATTGAATAAGCAGCACACCAAGATATGCGAAGATCTTACAGAGCTGAAAAACAAGGAAATAGAGGATGCGTACAAGCAGTATTTAGAGCGGCAGAAGAATAAGGAAAGCCTACGTGAGGAAAAAGCCGATGCGGAAGGAAAGGATGTTACATCTAATCTTAAAATGGAATAGGCAATGGCGGAACACGGCAGGTTGGCGTTGTATATCACGGTG